>DASUWQ010000606.1:0-2687 GCA_036378375.1 Chthoniobacterales bacterium | reverse complement strand
AAAGGATGGCGGCAATGCCCACCAGAAGGCCGTTCAGGATGAAGACCCGGATGGTTACCGCGCGTTCAGAAATCCCGGACAACCGTGCCGCTTCGGCATTGCCGCCGACTGCATAAGGTTCCCGGCCGGTAGCAAAAAATTTGAGCCAGATCGAGAAAATGGCGCCGAACACGATCAGGGCAAAAATCGGAACGGGTATACCGAAGAGGTGTTCACGGCTGATACCGAATCCTGGGGGCAAGCCGTAGATCCATTTGCCACCGGTGGCAAGGATGAGTCCTCCTTTGAGGATACTAGCCATGCCGAGCGTCGTGACGATCGAGGGGATGCGGCCATAAGCGACGAGCACACCGTTGATGAGGCCAATCACACCGCCAGTCAAAATCGTGATCGGCACGACCAGATACATCGGTTGATGGGCAACCGCTAGTTCGCCGGCGACCGTCGCACAAATACCCAGGGCAGCTCCGACGGAGATATCGATGTGACCGCAAAGAATGACCATGGTCATTCCGACGGCGGCGACGCCGATATAGGAAGAATTGTAAAGGATGTCGACAAGATTGCCTGGTTGGGCGAAGCCCGGATTCAGCAACGTGACGCCGGCAAAGACAATAATGAACGTCAGAACCAGCACCGTTTCTTGCTGGTTGACCCAAGCAAGCCAGTTACCGAGAGAGCTGCGTGGCGAAGGCGAAAGGCCCGGAGCCGAAGGCGGTAAGGTCTCTGTTTTCATCAGAAACGTATCAGGTTGACCGCCCGTTCTCCGGTTGCCCGACGGCGGCGGTAAGGATGGCTTCCTCGCTGGCGTCACGCCGAGTAAATTCTGCGACCGAACGACCTTCCCGCATCACACAAATGCGATCACTGACCCGGAGAATCTCGGGCAAATCGCTGGAGATCACGAGCACGGCGATTTTTTCAGTTCTAGCTAGGTGATCAAGTAAACGATGAATTTCGGCGCGAGCTCCAACATCAATGCCGCGAGTTGGCTCATCGACGATGAGTAGTTTGGGTTTAGTAGCGAGCCACTTGGCGACTACGATTTTTTGCTGGTTACCGCCGGAAAGATTGCGGGCCAGTTGCCGGATAGTCGGCGTCTTGATTCGCAGGCTAGCCACGTATTCTTCTGCCAATCGGTCCTCTGCTCCAAAATCGAGGAAAGGGCCTTTGGTGAGTTTCCACAAGCGAGTCAGCCCGATATTTTGGCCAACGGTCATGGCAGTGAGCAAACCTTGTCGTTGCCGGTCCTCGGGAACATAGGCGATGCCGAGTTCGATCGCTTGTTCCGGGCTCCTGATGTCGACGTTCTTACCATTCAGTTCGATCGAACCGGCTTCCGGCGGAGCGATCCCGAAAATAGTTTGAGCAAGTTCAGTCCGGCCGGATCCGATCAAGCCGGCCATGCCCACGATTTCTCCCGCTCGAAGCTCGATGCTGGCATCTTTGAGTAACGGGCGTCTCGCTACATTCTTTGCGCGCAATACGACCGGCAAATCTTTAGATAATTCGCCTAGGTGCGGAGCCGGTTCTTGGGAAAGCGCGCGTCCCACCATCATGCGAATGAGCTCGTTCTCGTTAGTCTCCTTGGCCGATTTTATCCCAACCAGCTTTCCATCCCGAAGGACGGTGACTCGATCCGCCAATGTGAAAATCTCTTCCAGACGATGGCTGATGTAGATGATGGCCGCCTTCTGTTCACGCAACCGGCGGATCACACTAAAGAGACGCTCGGTGTCATGCTGAGTAAGGACCGCGGTCGGCTCATCGAGGATGAGAATCCGGGCATGACGAGACAGCGCCTTGGCAATTTCGACCCGTTGACGGTTTCCGACCGAAAGAGCGCCAACCCGCGTCATGGCGTCCAGATCGGTCGCTTCCAGAGAATCCAATAAGGTCCGCGCTTCACGCTTTGCCTTGCCCCAATCCAGCGCGGTTCCGAAGAACGTGCGCGGCATATGGCCGGCGAAAATATTCTCTGCAACGGTCAATTCAGGGTAGAGACTGAATTCCTGATAGATGGTGGCGATACCTAGGTGTTGAGCTTCTCCCGGGTTAGCCAGGTTAACAGGTTGGCCGTTGACATGGATCTCTCCCTGGTCAGGGCGATACACACCGGAGACGATCTTAATCAGCGTGGATTTGCCGGCTCCGTTTTCTCCGAGTAACGCATGTACTTCGCCCGGTCTAACGTCAAAAGAGACATCGTCCAGCGCAACGACGCCTGGGAAAGCCTTGGTGACATTTCGCAGCTCCAAGGCAGGGGGCTCGCTGGCGAGGGACGAAGATTCCGTGGCGTCTGGGTCGGCCATTTTATGGCTCAATAAGGGTCACAAACGGGGAGTAGACTGTTTTCTCTAAAACAGGCGGTATTCGGTAGTTACAGCTTAGGGGGCGCGGCTAATAGTTGCATCGAGAAAGGAGTGGGTGTCAATAAATAACTCGGAATGATTTATTTTTATAGTTAGCGTGTCATCGATCGAATTTGGCGGGGCGAGGCTCTAAACCGGCCGGATAACTTTATGAAAGGCCGGCAAAATTACCTTTGTCCCAATCGGCTGCAGCGCGCCCTGCAAAATAGCGCGGACTTATTCACTTCCAGCCAACAAGAAGAGCTATTGCGAATTAAAGATTGGGCGCGGACCACCAAGGAAGGCACCTTAAGTGAGCTGGATGCCGAACCGGAC
>DASUWQ010000605.1:0-4656 GCA_036378375.1 Chthoniobacterales bacterium | reverse complement strand
CGCAGATTTACGCGGATGGGGGCGCGCTCCCTTGGTTCAGCTTAGAAACTTTTGACGATGGTCCGGCGTTGCACTTTCGGATTGCCCCTAGGAATTTGGTCCACAGAGAAATAGACTTCAATGAAATCTACGACGTCCTTTTTACATGAAGTGTAGCCGAAGCCGATATTATCCGCGTAAATCTGCGTCCATCTGCGGTTCGGTTTTAGTTTCTTCCGAATCATTTCGCGTCCGTTCGCGGTTTTCATTCGTGTCGATTCGCGGTTCCCATGTGCGGTTAATTCGTTGCCTGACGCCAGCATTTGCATACCATGAGCCTCGCCCAACGCCCTATGCGAGACAGTAGACTAGCTAACGATTTGCTACCCACTGCCGAGCCGGTCCAACCGGAGATTGAATGGATGCAGCGAATCAAGGAGGGCGATATGGACGCTTTCCGTTTGCTCGTCGAGGCACATCAGGCGCGGGTGATTGGCACAATCAGCAAGATGCTCGGTTCTGACACGGAAGCCGAAGACCTGGCCCAACAAGTTTTTATTCGCGTATGGAAATCCGCTCAGCGGTATACGCCAAAGGCTAAATTCACCACTTGGTTATTCAGAATCACGCGCAACCTCGTCTTCAACGAAATGCGGCGACGAAAGCATTTCGCCGAACCCACCGATGACCTGTCGGAGCCGGCTGAGCGTACCGCTCGTGAACCAGACCAGGCCTTGCTGGAAGAGGAGCTACAATCCGCAATTCAGGCAGCTATCAACCAATTGCCCGAATCGCAACGGATGGCCATCATTCTGCGGCGGTACGAAGAGATGCCGTACGAAGAGATCGCCCGGGTGATGCGGACAACAGTACCGGCCGTTAAGAGCATCCTGTTCAGGGCGCGCGCCGAGCTAAGAGAGCGGCTCGCGAAGTATTTGGAGTAGGTTGGTAGGGCGAGGCTCCCGAACGACCTAGAGCTTTCCCAGGGAAACCCGGGGTTCGCCTACTTTCCGCGTCTACGCACCTAAGAACCCGCCGAGCCGGACATGGCACGGCTCCTCGCGCGATTTGCTCACCGGTGCGTTACTTTTTGGGGCCAATACAACGCGCGGGGCCGTGCGCACCCGGCTCGGCACGCGAATCGGCCTCGCCAACGAATTGTTACTAAACGCGACGGACCTCCGCGAAACGTTAAAGAACGTTCGGGAGCCTCGCCCTACCAAAAGCCTACCCTTCCCTCAACTCCTTAAATGCCGTGCCAAGATATCTAAGCGTATCGCTGGGAAGCATCGACTCCTCCGACTCGGATTCCACGGCAAGCTCTGCGGCCCGCCCGCAAAGCCACGCGCCGACCCTGGCGGCATCGTAGGGTTGCAAATGCTGGCCGAGCAGCGCTCCGCACACCCCGGTAAGAATGTCTCCGGATCCACCCGTTGCCATGCCGGGAGTGCCGGTAGAGTTGTAAGATAAGGGTTTCTCTCTCTGTCCAATCAAGGTGCGCGCGCCCTTCAGCAGAAGCGTGATCTCAAATTGGTTGGTAAAAGCGCGCACGGTCTCAACCCTGTCCGTACCGCTTGGCCAAAGCCGATTCATCTCGCCTGGATGCGGCGTCAGCAGGCGCGGTCCCCCAACCTTCGCCAGGGTATCGATTTGGTGAGAAACAATGTTCAGGGCATCTGCATCCACCACCATCGGACCATCGAAATTCCGGATGATGTCCAAGACCGGGGTCTCATGTGTCGTTCCGAGACCGGGCCCAATCGCAATCGCCGTTAACCGATCGTCGAGCACTTGCCGGTAGTCGTGAATGGGTTTTACCATCACCTCAGGCGCCGCTTTAACGGCCAGCAACGGATAGCTGTCGTCCGCCATCGTATAAAGCGTTACCAACCCCCCGCCGGCCCTCACCGCGGATAAGGAACAAAGCACGCCGGCGCCAACAAAGCCCAAAGAACCGGCGACGATCCCGATCCGCCCGAAATCTCCTTTATGTGAGTCGAACTTACGTCTAGGAACCAGCGGGCGAAGATCGTCAGCGCCGATGAACCGGTCACGATGGTCGTCGGCCTCGAAACGCTCAGTGAGAGCATCCAGAGCGATACAGTGAATCTTGCCGACCAAGTTAGTCGCATCATCCCGAAAAAGGCACTTCTTCGGAAAGCCGATCGTAACCGTGAGGTCCGCGATCACAGCATCAGCATCGACACCCTCCTCGGTCACTCCTGTCGGTGCATCGACGGCATACGTTCTCGCGCGCAAAGAGGACCGCAGATGATTCATCTCTTGGGTCATCGCTTTTAGTCCGGAGCGAAGATCAGGCCGAGAACCGATGCCCAGGATGCCGTCTACCAAAATCACAGGTAGCTCCCGGGAAATGTTGGCGCCATCACCTTGGAAGCGGCGCGGAGCAGATCCGAACACACGCAGCTTCTTGCGAGGCAATGGCCCTAACTTCTCCGGAGAATCACTGAATCGGACCAGAATAGACCACCCGGCATTCTGTAAGACTGACCCGGCTACCAGAGCGTCTCCGGCATTGTTTCCTTTGCCGAGATAAAGAATGCAAATTCCTCGTCGGCTTTCACGGCGAATGATCTCCCGTGCGATGCCGATTCCTGCCAAATCCATCAAGCCTTCCTGGTCAACTCCCTCCGCAAAGGCGCGTTGTTCCAGCTCCTGCATCTCCGACGCAGCCAGTATCACGTTCGACATGTGTGATCAGAAAAGCCTACAGCACCGCAGTGGCGCAACCAAATCCGAAAAATCAACCGCGAATGGACACGAATTGACTCGAACGGAGGTCCGATAAACCGAAAACCAACGCAGATTTACGCAGATGGATGCAGTTCCGTCTTTCAACGCAGGTGGATATGGCTGGGTTTCCACCATGGACACTGGGATCGCTTCGAGATTTCGCCGCGAAAGTTGGCGGCAACATATAGAAATTTACAGGCGGCAGCTTCTAACGAGCCAATCGAAGCCAATAATCTGCGTACATCTGCGTTCATCTGCGGTTCGGTTTTTTCGTTTCGAACCGGCGTCTTGGTTTTCATTCGTATCCATTCGCGGTTCAGATGATCGGAGAAATGAGGAAAACGCCGGCACTCTGGTACGCGCCGTTCGTGGTTAAACAGGAGAAAACCCGTTCGGCACGAGCGCCAAACGGGTTTTCTCGGTCACGGGGGGGAAACCGACTCCCTAACGTACCATCTTAGCCTAAACCTTTGTCTTAAAATCCTTTCCGGGAACAAACTTTACCGTCTTTGATTTCGGTATTCTAATCTGCTGCAGCGTCTTTGGATTTACTCCCTTTCGCGCCTTCCGCTCCACCACCTTGAACGTCCCGAAACCGACGAGTTGAACCATCTTGTCTTTCTTCACACCCGCCTTAATTGAATGAATTACAGCCGTAACCGCCTTTTCAGCGTCGGCTTTGCTCGTTTCGGAACCGAGCTGCTTCTTAACCGCTTCGACTAGCTCTACTTTGTTCATGAATATGAATGGCTGGATTGGAATCGGCTCCTAGACCACCTGTCAGGGCCGCTGAGCGCATACGCCCACGGTTTCCCTTTTTTCATCGGAATCGAGTCGTTTTGTCAATCCAGAACCACCATTTATGGCTTGAAATCGCTTTTTTCTCACGGATTGACCGGCCAAATCATCTCTAGAAGCCGAACTTGGTTGTTCTGGTGCAGAAGCTGGCTTGCCATCACTGTTTCCCTACACCTCAATTTAATTATACTAACCAGTCTAGAATTTATGGCGCCGCCCGATCTGCGCTTCGATAATTCCGCTTGTAAGAATCCAAGAGCGGCGAGGAATGGCGTCCGAGGCTAGTAGCGACTAACTAAATCTAAGCTTACCCGCCCTATGGTCGAGAAAGAGTTATTCACTAGTTGGCAGCGGTTTCTTCCCAAACAGCCCAAACTTGCGCCGTCAGTCTTCGTGGCTCGAACCGCAGATATAATCGGCGCAGTTTCTGTCGACGAGCATTCCAGCATTTGGTTTCAGGCCGTCGTTCGGGCTGACATTAACGAAATCGTGATTGGCCGGCGCACCAGTATTCAGGATGGTTGTATCCTTCACGTGGCCGACGATTACCCGGTGCGGATCGGCGATGATGTTACCTGCGGACATCGGGCTGTGATTCACGCCTGCCGCGTCGGCGATCGCGTGTTAGTCGGCATGGGTGCAATCATCCTCGACGGCGCGGAGATTGGTTCCGACTCGATTATTGGGGCCAACACATTGGTCACTAAAGGCACCAAAGTCCCGCCCGGCTCGTTAATACTGGGTTCCCCGGGCAAAGTAATCCGATCTCTGAGCGCGGAAGAAATCGCAGCGTTACCGAGGATGGCCGCGAAATACGTCGCGGTTGCAGCAGCCTATCGAAGCTAACTTGGTGGGGCGAGGCTCCCTCGAAGTTCTATCGTGTTTACGAAGAAATCCACTGTGATGACGCCTCCTGATCTTGTTAGGCCGATCAACCCGCCGAGCCGTGGGTCTGAGCGTTGTAGCACCGTTTGGTTTTGGCACGAGACTTGGCGGCGTGGATTAGGGGGGCGAGCAATTATCCGCAGCCGCGCTGAATACCCACGGCTCGGCACGGGTTTTGGCATAGCGGAACGTTGGGATCGAGCGCACTTGCGGCTTCGCTAACATGATAGGGCCATAAGG
>DASUWQ010000604.1:0-10934 GCA_036378375.1 Chthoniobacterales bacterium | reverse complement strand
TCCTTATTGTTGATTTGATCCTCCGCCGCATTCCCAACAGGATGGAAAGCTATGACGGCTCCCACATTGGAGACTGAGCGACTCTTACTCCGGGGCCACCGGCTCGAGGATTTTCCTGACTTGGCTGCGCTCTGGGGTGACCCTTTGGTCACTCAGTTTATTAGTGGGGTTCCGCTCACACCAGAAGAGGTTTGGAGCCGTTTGCTTCGTACCGCCGGGCATTGGTTGTTACTTGGATTTGGATATTGGGTCGTGGAAGAGAAAGCTACGGGAAAGTTTCTGGGTGAAGTCGGATTCGCCGATCTGAAACGGGCGATTGAGCCGCCGCTTGGGGACGCCCCAGAAGTGGGGTGGGTGTTTGCCAGCGCTGCTCATGGAAAAGGCTTTGCAATAGAGGCGGTGCAAGCGATTCACAGTTGGGGTGCGAACCATTTTCAAACGCCCGGTTCCGCGTGTCTGATCGCTCCTGAAAACGAATCGTCGTTCCGCATCGCGGCGAAGATGGGGTATCGGGAAACTGCACGAGCCGACTACAGGGGACAACCGGCGGTCATTTTATTTCGGAGTTGGGACGCAGCAGGAATAGCAAATAGCAGATAGCAAATGGGTGAAACGGCGAATGGACGATAGGGCGACACGCCAAACGGTGAACCCATCAATACGAGGACGAGTACTAGGACGATGGAACGGCGATTCGCCTACCGGCCTCGAGTCTTCGGCTTTGCGGTCGCTTTCGCGGCCATTTCCTGAAGCAGGTTTCCAAGAGCCGACACCGCGGGGCGAGCGTCGGACGCTCGAGTCTTGAGAACATATTCGATCTCGGGAAGCCGCGGCATTTTGTGTTTCGGGCCGAGGATACGGAGACCTGGTCTCATTGTTTGCAGGGGTAACGGCGTAATGGCCAGTCCGGCCATGGCCGCTACCCGAACTCCGGCCAAACTGGAGCTGGTGGAGACGATGCGCCACGGTTTCCGGCTAATTGCTAGCGCACGAATGGCGGCTTCTCGGTACGGGCAGGGCTCCGGGAAAAAGGCGAGGGGCAGTTCATCCGGGATCTCAATCCCCTCAGAAAATGCCCATACTAGCGAGTCGCTCCACAGTCTTCGGCCCTCAGCTCGCCCGGCACAAAAACTTCCCACAGCTAGATCAAGTTCCTGGGTCTCGACCATATCGAAAAGTCTCGGCCCGATGCCCACCTCGAGTTCGATTTCGATCTCCGGATGATGGCTGCTGAAGCGGTGCAAGACTCCCGGCAACCAGTTGTCGGTTAGGTCTTCGTTGGCACCGATGCGGACTCTGCCGGCGTGGCGGACGCCAGAGAGGCGCAGACGGGCATCTTCATTCAGCCGGAGGATGGTTCGAGCGTAGCCAAGAAGCGTTTCTCCAGCCGAAGTGAGCCGGACAGTTCGCGTGCTGCGGATAAACAGAGGGCAACCGGCAACTTCTTCTAATCGTTGGATCTGAGCGCTGACGGTTGACTGCGTGGAATGCAAAATTCGAGCGGCGTGAGTAAATCCGCCGCTCTCCGCCACCGCGACCAAGGTTCTGAGCAGCTCTGTGTCAAAGGTTTGCACGGTTCCGCTAAGCCAATGATTAATCGGATTATCCGGTCAATACTACCCATTATATTTGTTTGTCCAATGAAAACCGAGTCCTAGGTTTACGCAGAAAACTGAAACCCTTATGGCTCAATTGCTCTATATCGAAGCGTCACCTCGTAAAAAGCGTTCGGCCTCAATCGAAGTTAGCCGATCGTTCTTGGAAGCCTATCAGGCGGCTCATCCGGATGATCAGATTGAAACCGTAGATATCTGGGCTTCAGAATTTCCGAGTTTCGATGGAGAGGCGTTAGCTGCAAAATATGCCGGGCTCAGTGGCGAACCGTTGACCCCGGGACAGGGAAAAATTTGGAACGGTATCCGCAGGCTGGCAGCGCCTTTCTTGGCGGCAGATAAGCTGTTGTTTGCGATACCCCTTTGGAACTTCGGGATTCCTTACCGGCTAAAGCAGTTGATCGATCTAATCTCGCAGAAAGACATTCTTTTTTCGTTCGATAGCAGTGGGTTTCAGGGCCTGCTCAAAGCTAGGAAAGCGTTGGTCGTTTACGCCAGGGGCCTGGATTATATGTCGAAGACAACTTCGACCCCGGCCGCTGCGTATGATTTTCAGAAGCCTTACATGGAGATGTGGCTTCGCTTCGTGGGTGTCACCGAGGTCAGTAGCATCGTGGTAGAGAAGACTTTGTTCGGTGCGGCGTTAGATGGCGAAAGCCGGAGCCAGGCTAAAGGACAGGCGGTCGCGATGGCTACGGAATTTTAGCCCAATCGATCAGGGCCAGTCCGAGGATGGGAGCCCGTCACACTTGTTAGTAACTCTGTACGCAACCCGGATGAGCTGGAGCTCATCCCTACCGATTATGTGTCCAATATGCATAACAACAGCATTGCTGATTACGAGTGGAGTGGCCGGTACCGGCGGGATCGCAGCAGTCGCGATGAAGAAATTCGGTGTGAAGAACGCCGCAAATAAAGGAGTTCGAGAGGTTCAACCGGGTCCCTCGAATTCGGAACTGGGAAATGATATTCGCGGACACCGATGCGCAAATCGAGGACGAGGACGAGTACGAGAACGAACAGTTGAGCGGGATCGACAGCTTCGGGATAAATCCCAATCAGAAGAAAACAAACATAAATCGATGAAGATATGAACAAGCACGAGATAAAAGAGCCGAAGGTTGTATCACGCGAGGAATGGCTGCGGGCGCGTCTCGATCTGCTTAAGGCGGAGAAAGAACTCACCCGGCGGAACGACGAAGTTACGAGGCAGCGACAGGAGTTGCCCTGGGTGCGGATCGAAAAAGAGTATCGCTTCGACACCGATGAAGGGAACGCCTCGCTTAAAGATCTCTTCCGAGGGCGCTCGCAGCTTCTTGTCTATCACTTCATGTTCGGACCGGATTGGCAGGCAGGGTGTCCCTCATGCTCGATGATTGCGGACGCATTCAATGGCTCGGTGATTCACCTGGCCAACCACGACGTGATGCTGTGGGCGGTATCTCGTGCGCCGCTTTCGAAGTTGCAGGCGTACAAACAGCGGATGGGCTGGTCTTTCCCTTGGGCCTCTTCTTTCGCCGAGGACTTCAATTTCGATTTCAATGTTTCGATTACCGAAGAACAACAGCGCAAAGGCGCTGAATACAATTATAGTGTCGAGGCTCCAACGAGCGATGTGTTTCGGTGGCGCGATGATCAAGAGGGTGGCGGCGACTCGGCGGAGGCTAAGTTAGCTGCCTTGTCTGGCACCGACGCGCCTTCGTATCATCGCGACAGACCGGGCATGAGCGCGTTCGCGCTCAAAGACGGTGTCGTCTATCACACGTACTCGACCTATGCCCGGGGTGTGGATCCGTTCTTTGGGGTCTATCACTGGCTTGATCGCGCCCCTAAGGGGCGGAACGAGGAGGGAATTTGGTGGCGACATCATGATGATTACGGCACGGCGCGCGGATAGGCGACAGGGCGGTGGGGGACACGGCGAATGGGGCCAAACGCTGAACGGGGAGCCCAACAGCCCTGTCGAGCACGAGGACGAGCACGACAGGGAAGTCCGACACGCCGATACGCCCAATCGCCGATACGCGGGCTCACGGGACTCACGGGACTAGCCGGGATGCTTGCTGGACAACGTACGAAAGGGACGTGTCGGCGAGCGCGATGCTCTTTACGTCGGGAATCGATTGTTTAGCCAGATTCGTTAGCACGTGACCAGGCGGCGTTTCGATGCAGAGAGTGCAGCCTAACTCTTGCAGGACGATGGTGGTTTCGTACCAGCGAACAGGGTGGGCGATATTGTTGGCCAAGTCGACGGCGATGTCTTCTCCGTTGCGTAACGCTCGTCCTTTTACATTACCGACGTAGACCATACGAGGTGCGTGCACCGGAATTTTGTGAAGTGTTTGGGCCAGGGCGTCGGCGATTGGTTGTAAAAGCGGTGAGTGGGAAAGCACGGGGACATCTAAGCGCTCCGCTTTGCGTGCACCCGCCTTTAACGCGGCGTCCGCTACTTTCTTCATCCCGTTCTCGGAGCCGGTAATCACGATCTGGTCAGCGGAATTCACGTTGCCGAGATAGATCGGGTTTTCGGGCGTGTCCGCTTCGCGGATCAGTACGGTGACTTGGTCTTCACTTAATCCGACAATGGCGGTCAGACCGTAGCCTGGGGGCGAGTGTTGTCCCATCAACTCGGCACGTTGTTTCACCAGTTGAATGCCGTCGCGCAAAGTGAGTACCCCGGCATGGACGGCGGCGCCAAATGCTCCAACCGATAAGCCTGCGACTGCCTCTGGGATAACCCCGTCCGCTGCTAAAGCGCGAGCGGCGGCAACGCCGGCGGTGAGGAGTGCCAGTTGGACCGGTACGGTCGAGTGTAACTGTTCTGCACTATCTAGCGCGAGGACGTCGTATCCGAGTGCGGTGCTGGCTTCGTCGATGGTTTGTCGGACCGCAGGATGGTCTGGTAGCTGGTGTAACATTCCCGGTGTCTGCGATCCTTGACCAGGGAATAGGAGAGCGATGCTCATGCTGCGAGACCCTAGATGCTGCCAGGTTTCTTGTTGCCGCCTTCGTCCTCGTGTTCGTGCTCGTCCTCGTGCTCGAATTGAAACGCGTGGCCGCTCTCCGACCTACGTTTAACTCGGTCGGTTGGGATCCCGCCTCTGTGCCAAGTCGTTCGATCCAAAACATCCGAGCACGAGGACGAGCCCGAGCACGAGCACGAAAGGGTGGGCGCGAAACTCATCGAAACGGCAATGCAGCATTATGCGGGTTATCCTGCCAAGGATCAGTACCAAGGACGGGGCCATCAACCGTTCGGAGCAGAATGGTTTTGGTGGGCGAGGTTGCGTATTCGGCCAAAGAAAACCCGCAGGTCGGAGTCTCGATCCTGATGTCGACGATTACTTCGAGATCGTCGGCAGCGGCAAGCAACCGTTGAGCGTCCCGGCGAGATAAAGGTTCGTCGGCATAAATCACCACATCCAGATCACTGCGCAAGGTGGTGGTTTGCTTTCCTGTGGCTACCTCGAACGCAAGGCTGCCGGCTGGTCCCCAGGGATGCTTGAATGATTGCCAGGCGTTCTTCAATGATCGGAACGCGCGGTGGGCAGGTGAGACGTCCCCATCGTTCAACGGGTCGGCCTGGGTTAATAGGTCCATCGGTTTGATGATTCCCTGGATGGCGTAACGCGGATACCAAGCGGCCCATCTTTGGAAACGTTGATGTCCACGGATACCGATCGGCACCCAGTTTTCCGTGACCACGCCTCGACGAACCACGACAAAGTTGGTTTCTTCAAGTTCTCGCCTGACCGATGCCGGGATGCTCACATCGAACGAGTTGCTACCGCAGCAGATCGAGGCGGTATCAATCTTGAGAAGGTAATGAGGACGAATCGACCGAAATTTCATTCCCAAGTACAGAATTTAAAATCCGCAGATTACGCAGATTTTAGGACTTTTGAAGGGAAAGGGTGCTCTGCGCTCCGTAACCGGATGGGACTTATAGGACTCATGGGACATATATGTTGGTCGCAGTGGCCCTCAGAATCTTCAGATTTTAGGTACGGATTATTGGCTCCACTCTTCTTCCAGGCGGGCTCGAATCAGGCGGGAAGCTTTTCGTGCGGTCTTTGCGGCTTCGGACTCTAAGCGGTTTCGAAGATCGGTTGGTCCTTTGCGCGCGTCTGCAATCGCTTCAACTAGGGCGTTGTGCACTAGCGAAACTTCGTCCGCGGATGGAGCTTCTGGGTTTGATACGGGCAGCAGTTTGTTGAGCAGGCCGAGTTTGGCGTAATCGCGCACGTCGTAGGAAAGCGGGGTTACAGTTTTTGCGAGCGACTCCAATTGAGCGACGGTGCGCCGGGTGACGCGGGCTGCCGGTTCTTTGTGCATCGCGTGGATAAGGACATCGTCGTCGGCAAAGGCTAGAAGCCGGTTGGCTTGGTAGCCATGAGTGAGGAATCCACCGGAGATTGCCTGGCCTACGATAAGCGTGATCACCGGGTGACCGGTGAATCGAGCGGTGGCGTAAGCGTCTGCGGCTGCAGCCGCAGCTAGATGGATCCCGGCGATTTCTTCGCGCCGGCCGTAGGCCTGGCTTTTTACGTCAACGATCGCGATGATGGGACGCGGTAGGGATGAGCTCCCGCTCGTCCGTTTCGGTTCATCGTTAACGACTTCGCGGATTCGGGAGGCCAAGGAGTATGCCTGTTCGAGGCCGACCTCGCCGTGACACGCGCAGGGAAACCGGCCATTAGCATCAGGTACGACGCACAAAAATCGGGCGTTTTCATTACCGATTGCTGCGTCGGCAACCAGCACCGACGGTGGATCTCCGGGCATCGGTTTTTCCTGGCCGGTAAGTGCTTTGAACCAGACTCGTCCCCGGATTCCGGTGAATTTGCTCATTCAGGTTTCTCTCCTTCCCTTTTTGTGCTTTTTGCGCCTTTTCGCGGCTATTTTCTGAAGTCTTTGAGACGGTTTAGTTGTGGTGTGAGGTGAACGAGCGAACTGATTCCGGATCCCACTGCGTGGACGGATCAAGTGCGGCGATGCGGGATCTATACACATCGACCTGTTCACTCCGATTAATCGGAGGAACTCCTTTGGCGATCAGTTCGTGAACCGTTTTGATCATCTGGTCGGCATCATCGTCGACCAGAACATCGATGAGACCTTGGCTATAACGTTGTTGGCCGCCGTAGATCGACCAGATCAAGGCGCGATCGCTCGCATCGAATTCTTCGACTCCGGATTCTTCTTCGATTACTTCGGGACCGTTTAATCCGAGGCGGCCTTCGCGGGTCATAACGATGTAACTGGAGACACCCGCGGCTAACGACATTCCTCCGAAACAACCGACCGGGCCGGCGATCACCGAGATGACCGGTGCGTGCGCGCGGAGTGCAATGATTGACGAAATAATTTCTGCGACGGCGGCTAAACCGAGGTTCGCTTCTTGGAGACGAACGCCGCCGGTTTCGAGGAGCAACACGGCGCTGGTGGGCTGGACGTTTTCGCTATCGCGACAAGCGAGATCGAGAGCCGCGGTAAGTTTAGCGCCAGAAACTTCGCCGATGCCGCCTCCTTGAAAAGCGCCATTGAAAGCGATGACCACGGCTTGATTCCCACCGATTGTACCTCGCACGACGATACAACCGTCATCTGCCTGCGGGGTTACCCCTTGTATGGCGAGCCAGGGCGATTCGATCCGGTCGAACGGACCGACTAACTCGCGGGCTGTCCCTGAATCGAAGAGAGCCTTGGCTCGTTCCCGCGCGTTTAGCTCGATGAAGCTGCGGCGCTGGAGATATTTTGGCGAAAAGACTAAAGCAGACTTCGCCCCGTCTCCTCCTTTAGCTATGTCGGCCGGGCCACTCATGATTCGCTCGCTTCTACGGCTTGTTGGAGCCGCAAATACACCGCTCCGGGAGTGGCTCCTGCGTCATTGATTTCGATGTGGACGGCTCCGTCGTACTGGCCAAAAAAGCGGTCTAGTACCGCTTTCCAGTTGGCTTTGAAGCCGTCGACGCTGGTTCGAACTAGCACCGAGGCAGTGCCGTTTTCTGTTGGCTCGAGTAATACTTCCAGGTCACCGGAACCGACAACACCGACATGCGCGCGTTTCGGGACCTTGCGTTTAGCCGGGTAGTTAAATTCAAATTGTTCCATAAGAAATTTCACCACAGAGAATTTCACCACAGAGACACAGAGGGCACAGAGGTTTGATTAGGATTGGCGGGTTCGAAACGCCTGTTATCCACGGACCGTCTCTCGCGGCGCTCCGAGTCAGCTCCGTAGGAGCGAAATCTTTATAGCGGCGATCAAACAAAACGGGTTTAGCTCCGGTAGGAGCGGCATCTGGGTTTGGGTTCAACCGCCGCACAGGAACGCCTCGTTTATATGTCGCTCCTAACGGAGCTGGGCGTGTTTTGTTTGTCATTATATCTATAAAGATTTCGCTCCTACGGAGCTAGGCCGGGACAGACGTGATTGGTGAAAGGTGATTGGTGATGGGTTTGAGCTCGCGCTCAGCCGTCTCTGACCAGACCTCGGTTTGCTGCTGTTCGACAGCGTCCACAAAGAGAGTGCCTGCTAACAAGTCGGCGCTTCCGCCGGGGGAGACGCGTAGCTCGAGCATTTTGCTGTCCAAGGCGTACAAAAGTTCCTGGCCGTGCGGTGTGCCGGCGCCGCCGGCGGCGAGCACCGCGGCTGCGCCTTGTTGGGCAGCTAAAAGCGCGGCCTTGCCTCCGCGATAGAGCAAACAGGTGTCTTCGAGTTTGGCCATGATGGCTAGCAACGCGTCGAGACGGGCGATTGGTTCAGGGATATGTGCGCTTCGTCGGGCGCGCAACATGGGTAGTCCGACTTGGATGATGTGCGGGAAGCCGTGGATGGCTTCGTCACGTGCACCTCCGGCGCCGAATTTTTGACCAACGATCTGACCGTGCGAGAGCTGTGCGCTTGGCGTTCCTCCTCCGCCAAGGCTACGGAGGACAAGTCGGCGTTTGGCGTTTGGCGTTCGTCCAGTGGACGCGGGAGCGTTTGGAACGGATTCGTCCGGGTCTTCGAAGGAAGCGATTAGGCCTGCGATTCGAGCCATAGAATTGGGCGGTGAGTTAAATTGGTTAGCGATGTCACGTCCTCGGACGAGCGGAGGCTCGTCCCTACCGGCGGCTGCGGCTGTTAATAAACCCAGCGTCCAAATGGCGCCTTTGTGCGTGTTGCTGCCGTTGGTAATCTGCAGCATGGCGCGTTCTGCGGCTCTGCCGGTTGTTGCTAGAGTTGCCCGGAGACGGCGATTCGGTTGTTCGTTCATGGATTGGAAGGCCATGAGACGGATGAATGGTTCGATCGCGAACGCAGACCTTCTCATCAGATCCAGCGACAAATCGGTGTGTGCTCCCGGTCCGCGCCGGTCGACTAGTCCTGGCTTCGGGGTGAGCTCTGCTTCGGCGATCATGGCTTGCCTGGCGAGAGCGCCGAGTAACGCGCAACGGTCTCCAGGTGGCGACGTCTTCGCGTCCATTCGTAGCTTGTCCGCCATCGCTTTGTTTATTATTCGTTGCATCGTTATGTTCAGCGACGGCGGATCCATTCGCAGTCCGTCTTCATTCGTTTCCATTCGCGGTCCATTTTTACCAGCTCTTGAATCGGGGTGGAGGACTATAAAGGCCGCCGGACCAGGCTACCAGGTCTTCCATGCTGCGCGCGGCCAGCAATGATCGATTGGCTTGGAGACGATGTACTCCGATGTCTTCCGGATAGGCGACAATTCCTCTTTTGCGAAGCGCCGCGGTTTCTTTGGGTTTCGCTTTTAGGCCGATCGGACTGACACCGGCTACGGCAGCGAGAGCGCGGCGACGTTCTTCTTGCCCTTCTGCTTTGTAGAGGTAAGCGATTCCTTCCTCGGTCACAACATGGCTGACGTCATCGCCATAGATCATAACTGGCGCGATCGGCATCCCGGCTTTCTGGCCGACTTCAACCGCATCTAATGTCTCAACGAATGCGGGAGAAGCGCCGCTATGAAAAGTTTCAACCACTTGGACCACGAGCTTGCGTCCGCGCGCAACGGCGCTCGGTGATGAGATTAGATCTAGCCAGGCGGGTGAAGTGTGACGTCTCCCGTGAGGATCGTGCCCCATGTTGGGCGCTCCGCCAAAACCGGCTAACCGGCCTTTGGTGACCGTTGACGAATTCGCGTCTCCGTCCATTTGTAAGGTCGATCCGATAAAGGCATCGACGGCGTATTGGCCGGCTAACTGACAGAGAACGCGATTGGAGCGAAGTCTGCCATCGCGACCGGTAAAGAAGATATCCGGCCGCGCAGCGATATAATCGTCCATGCCGATCTCGCTCCCAAAACAGTGCACACTCTTTACCCACCCGGTTTCAATAGCGGGAATTAGTGTTGGATGCGGGTTCAATGCCCAATGTTGGCAAATCTTTCCCTTTAATCCCAGCGACTCGCCGTAGGTCGGAAGAAGGAGTTCGATGGCGGCGGTGCCGAACCCGATACCGTGATTGAGCGATTGAACATTATGCCGTTCGTAGATTCCGCGGATGACCATCATGCCCATCAGAATTTGCAGGTCATCGATCTTGCGCGGATCCCGAGTAAACAACGGCTCCAGCGCGAAAGGGCGGTCAGCCTGGACCACTACGTCCACCCATGAACCCGGAATATCGACGCGCGGCAATGAGTCGGTCATCTGGTTGACCTGAGCGATCACGATGCCGTCATGGAAAGCGGCTGCTTCGATGATAACCGGCGTGTCTTCTGTGTTTGGACCGGTGTAGAGGTTGCCGTGTTCGTCCGCTTGTTCTGCGCACACCAGCACGACATCCGGGATGAGATCGATTAATAATCTGGCGTAGAGCTCAACGTAAGTATGGATCGCTCCTATCTCGATTTTGCCGTCTTCCAGCAATTGGGCGAGGCGCAGGCTTTGCGGGCCGGCAAAAGAGAAATCGACTTTCTTTGCGATCCCGAGCTCAAAAAGCGTCAGGTGTTCCGGCCGGCTGATACTCGAGATGATCAGATGCAAGTCCTGCAGCTTCTTCGGGTCGACTTTCACCAGAGATCGGGAAAGGAAATCTGCCTGCTTCTGATTGTCGCCTTCGAGGACGACCCGATCATCGCTCTTAATCAGTAATTCGAGCGCATCGACGATTTTCTCGGGCGACAGGATCGGTCCCTGCATCCAGGGCTGAACGCTCTCGATCCGGCGACGCTTTTCCTCGCGTCGCGTTGCCCAGGATTTCTCCATAGTTTGCTGAATTTGGTTGCCCATTTTTTCTCAACCGCGAATGGACACGAACTTAACCGCGAATGGACGCGAAGAAGACCAGGAGAACTAACCGCAGATTAACGCA
>DASUWQ010000603.1:0-4134 GCA_036378375.1 Chthoniobacterales bacterium | reverse complement strand
ATGTTTAACACTGGCGGTGATCCGGCCGTAGAAGAGGATTGTGTTAAGTCAGCACTGGAGCGCGGGGTGGAAGGCATCATTTTTGCCACCATGTACCATCGCGCAGTCAAGCTGCCTAAGAATGCCCTACGATTGCCGTTGGTGTTGGTAGATTGTTTTACCCGCGATGGGGCGGTCAAGGGCGTCGTCCCTGATGAAAGCAACGGAGGATTTGCAGCCACTAGACTGCTGCTCGAAAAGGGACACCGCCGGATCGCCATGATCAATGCCGATAAAAAATACCCCGCTGCTGCCGGCAGATATCAAGGATATCAAAGGGCCCTTAGGCAATTCCGGGTTCCGTTGGAGCCGGAACTCGTTCGAACCGGTGGGTGGTGGCAGGATGACGGTTATGAGCACGCGCTGGCCCTGCTAAAGATGCAGCAGGTTCCTACTGCAATTTTTTGCGCCAGTGACCGAATTGCTCTGGGTGCTTATGACGCCCTGAAAGAGAAAGGTTTCAGGATTCCGGAGGACATTTCGATCGTCGGGTTTGACAATCAGGAATTGCTTGCAGCGCATGCCCGGCCACCGTTGACGACAATGCAGATCCCGTATTTTGAGATGGGTTTTTGGGCAGTGAAACAATTGATCGACGCGAACGAAGACGAAGATAAGACCGGTGCAGGCCTGACCAAGTTAGAATGCCCACTGATCGAGCGAGCCTCCGTCGACAGCCCGCCTCTCAAGCGAGAGCCGCAAAGAAAGAAGAAGCGGTGATGGGGGTCGGGCTCAAATTGGCCCTTACTGCGAGAGTTCCGCCGGAGCGCCTTCGGATGGGCCGAAGACTAAATCGTAGGCTTCGATCCGTTGCCCTGCGCTGGCATCTAAAAGGCAAGGTAATTTGTGATTGGTTTAATCGGGCACACGCAGTACTCAATCGAGTTCGGCTAGGAAGCTCAGTTCGACCGAGACTGAGCTGATCGGAAAATGGGAGATCGTGGAGGACCGCGTTTGGCCTAATGCGACCTGCGAGCGAATTGAGCGGCTGACTAGCAGCTATCTCGAGAAGATCGCCTCCGGTAAGCGGCGAGGGCCGCTTTGTGACTGATTGCCTCAATGAAATTTTTCCCCTCGCGATAATTTTCCGATGATAGCCTGTATCCGCTTCTCTCTGGTTTCCGGCTTCTTCGCGGTCTGTAACCGGTACGCGATGGAGTAGAGATTCGTTTTATTGAGGGTTTTGAAGAAAACGGAAGCTGCTTTGTCTTGCGCAAGCTTCTTTAAGAAATCTTCCGGAATAGCGGCGCTGCCGAACGAATCATACGCGGCCGCCCACCTGCCGTCCGCTTTTGCGGCATTCACTTCTTTCAATCCGGCCGACGTCATTTCTCCGGATTCAATTAAGCGTGCAGCGTGCTGAGTATTGATCTTAGACCACCCACTCTTCGATCGCCTTGGTGTGAACCTCTGAAGCCATGATTGTTTGTCATACGGTTTTTTTGTCCATCGATCCACCCGAAGCAAAGCGCCTGATCAAGAGCTTCCGCATAAGTCACGGACGCCACGCCCGACTGCGTTTTGTAGATCCGAAGCCAAATACCATCCGAATGATTGCAGTTCGCTACCAGCCAAGCCCTGAAATCCTGCGGATTCGTGAAGGTTATAAATTCCATCGGGAGGCCTTCACCATGACGGAAAGAATCATTCAATTGGACACAATCGTGTAACCGAAATGCTTGATTCCCGGCACACCTTGTTGTGCAGTGACTGGAGCTCCAAAGCCGGGATAGGCGGGAACCAACAGCACAAATCTTCCTCTTACACGTAGGCCTCCCCCTCTGCTACCGTGCCAATTAACAGTAAGGAAAAATGATCGGGGAATGGTACTGCTTACTTGAACCCACCACGCTTGGGTTCTCTGGTCGAAATACTGTTGCGATGTCCAACTTCCGCTTTGGGCCATCGCCGGAATTTGCCAGCCGATGAAGGCATAGATGCTCAGTAAGAGTCTAACAAAGCGATGAGGCATAATCTCAGTTTTCCGTACGAACGGTCCTGGGCGCTTGCCTCGATATGGCGTCTGGAAACGAATCGGTACCTTTCAGATTATTTTTATCAGATGCACGATGGGTTAGTAAACCCAAATCTCCGGCGAAACATGTCCATGAGCGTATTTCGAATTGTCCGCTTTGATCCTGACTTTGATTTGGTCGTCCTACTGGCGTTTCGAAATCCCTGGTGATAAAAATCTGTTGTGACGGAACAGATTATTAGACAGAAAGAGCTGCCAGCTCCGAGTCCGAAACGGCCAGGACGAGTTCGAGAGTTAAAGGGAGTTATTTTTCAAAGCGACCAGAAAAGCGTCCTAGGCTCCTGGATCATCCGGCCGGTGGAGATGCTTGATCGCCGGCTCGCAGGCTTGGGTCGCACCCCCGATAAACCTTCCTTAGCGATGCATGCTGGGATCCACGTGGTAATCGAGGACGGCCGGGAATTTGTGGTCGAGCAGCTGGTTGGAAGTCCGTTCGAGGATTTCATTGACGGGTTGAATTGGACGCCGTTGGAAACGTTTCGTGCTCGGGATCGCGGAGGATGGGATGTTACAGTTCCACCGACCGCCTTTCGTGGGATCGACAATGAGATTGTGAAGGAAACGATCAATTTTCTTAACGTGATTTCGGTTCGACCCTTTTTCGACGAAGATTGTACCAAATTGGTAGAACGCGCTTTTGGTAAAAGACGTATGTTCGCGGATAGTCCAGCTGCTCGTGCCATTGGTTTTGGCTTACGTGTCGCCGATCCCGCCCTGGCATTATTACGTCCAGATGTTCGCCTAGACGACCGATCTGAGTTCCTTTTGCGAGCAGAAACGTTGCGAGCCTTACCCGATCCGGTGACGAAATGGGCTGCCCCAAACGCTCAGCGAATAACAAAACGGGTGCTTTTTTTGGGGATGATAGCGTTTAGCGCCGTTGGACTTCTGTTGTACCGTCGCTTCCGGGTCCACACCTCGATTGGCCAGGTTTTCAAATTCTAGCGATCGGAATCTCTGCTGCTGACGATAGTACGGAACTGATTCCGCGGAAGCAGTACCGGACGATGTTGTTCCAAGCTGGTGTTCCTCGGTCTCGCTGTCTTTCATGCCAAGCCTTTAGGGTTGCAGACGAATCACACGTTTCGCAACTTTCTCAACTTGCTGAACTGCTTCGTGAGCAGATTCTTCGCCCGAAAGCACCTTGTTTACATTCTGGAAAAATGCGATTGAGATTTGATTGTAATCCGCGCGTGTTACGGTCGAGGGGCGGGCAACGGCATTTTGGTAGACATCCAGCAGATTCTTGAACCACGCATTCTTCGCAAGGACATCCTGATCGGAATACAGTGCGACTAATGTCGGACACTGGCCTAACTCCATCGCACGTTCTTTCTGAGCGTTCTCTGAAACAAGGAAACGGGCCAAGTCAGCCGCCACCCGCGGTGACTTTGAATAGGTAGAGACCATTAGTGACCATCCGCCTAGGCATGCAGCATTTCTCCCGTCCAGACCTCCCTTTGGTAGAACCGTGACAGCGAATTTACCGGATATGGGGCTTTTTGGATCTTGCCCGAGCCAATAGGCGTATGGCCAGTTACGCATAAAGGCAGCATTCCCGGACTGCCAGACGTGGCGAGCTTCTTCTTCGCCGTACGACACGACGCCGTGAGGCGAGATGGTCCCTATCCAGCTTTTCGCGGTCTCAAGTGCTTTAATGGCATTCGGGTTATTGATGGTAACGTTTCTGTTCGGGTCGATGATCGTGCCACCGCCGAAGCTATAAATCCATTCGAGCGCGTTGCAGGTGACGCTTTCGCTAGCCTTGCCTTCAAACACAAATCCCTGGAAATCCGACTTCCCTTCCCGGCGCTCACCACTCTGGATTTTCTCAGCCATTTGAGCCAATTCTTGCCAGCTCTTTGGCGGTTCTCTATACCCGTATTTTTCGAGTAGATCCGTTCGATAATAAAGAACACCAGCGTCCGTAAACCACGGAATACTCACCAGTTTTTGGTTGAGCATGTTATTCTTTATAATTTGTGGAAAGAACTGGTTGAGTTCGTCGTTTTTGAAATACTTCTCTAGGTCAACGGCGTGAGGCGCAGCAATACCTTGCC
>DASUWQ010000602.1:0-5517 GCA_036378375.1 Chthoniobacterales bacterium | reverse complement strand
GCCAGATAGGTCTTAATCGAGTTTACCATGTCATGGTAATCCGTGACGTCTCGCTGGATCTGCCCAATCTGCTCTGCGTGAGCGTTACTAGTTAAAACAATGATGGTTTGCGAGTAATCAACGGCCTTGCCGCTCCCTTGTTCGGTGAGACGGGCCTCCCCCATGAGCTGAAGAAATAGATCGAACACGGGCGGGTAAGCTTTTTCGATTTCGTCGAAAAGAATCAATCGCCGTGGGCTTGCCATGACCGGACGGGTAAGCTGCCCGCCTTGTTCCGAAGAGATGTAACCCGCGGGTACTCCAATCAGCCGATCCTTGGAGTGAGCTCCGTTTAGCTCGGAGCAATCGAAGCGTAACATGGCCTTTTCTTCTTTGAAAAGAAAGGTGGCGATCGCTTTGGCTAGCTCGGTCTTGCCGGTGCCGGTCGGCCCGAGAAAGAGGAGATTAGCAATTGGGCGAGTCTTTTGTTGCTTGGCCGCCTGTAGGCGAATCAATCTGGCGACATCTTTCAGAATCGCGTCCTGACCTTTCACCCGGGCTTGGAGATGCTCCAGTAACGCCGGTTCGTCGATCCTCATGGTCTTGCCGTCATCATCCTGATTTTCGAGCAGCCGCTTGAGTTGCTCCCAATCTGTCATGCCGCGGATGTCAGCCATTGTTAGTACTTCTATTTCACCACAGACACACAGAGAACACAAAGGTTAACCGTGGATGAAGACGAATGGACGCGAATAACGTGGGGTTACGGTGCATACCGTTTACGGGTCGGTTTTTGGAACTATGTATCTGCGTCAATTTGCGTGCATCTCCGGTTAAAATGCTTTTCATTTCATTGATTTGCCGTCATGGCGCGCTTGTCGGAGACCCGGACTGTCGAAGAACTGTCCTTATTGCTTTGGTTCGGTTGATCCGTGAAGTTAGTGTTTGCCAGGCTAACATAACCGGCATTAAGCGCCGAAACTCCGTAGGTCCGGTTAGATCCAATGGTGGAGTTTTCCACGGTGACCATGGCGCTTTCGATGGCCTGGGCGCCAATATCGTTCTGTTCCAATGTGCAGCTGGTGAGGGCAATTTTGGCTGCATTTCTCCCGACTACTCCAGTACCCTGGAAGCTCAGGAACTGACATTCTTGGGCGCGCGCTTGTGAATTCGAACCAGCGACTTCCAGACCGTTTCCTTTTCCACCTTTTACATCGCAACCGGCCATTTCGAGGATCGAATCGGTATCGGCATAGATCGAGCTGTCCCAAGCTTCGCCATCGACGTGGCACTTAAACAGCTTCAAAAAGCTGGCCCGGGTTAGACGCGCCGCCTGCGCGGTTTGGCCCGATAAAGTGACATTCTCCAGGTCGGCAGATCCGCCCTTCGAGAGGTTTGTTGCAGTTACACCCAAATCGATGCCGTATTGGCCTCCCTGGATGGTGATATCCTTCAAAGTAGCATGGGCCTGATCGGCGACTAAGACACCGGCGAATTGAACATCAGTGAAAGTCGTGTTTGTGACCGTGGCGAACGAACCCTGACCCATAATCAGGAGATTCGCGCAATTTGGTACCACAGCCCCTGCTTTTGGGATTTGGCCGCAGCTTTGGAATTTACAGCCGTCCATTGTAAGCTGACCTCCGTTCGAAACCCACACCGCGGTTGGATTCGAAACGAACTCGCAGGCGCTTAAGGTGAGCTTTCCATAAGCATTTTGCCCAGAGGCGCCTGCTCCCACTGTATACTTGTAGCGGCCCTCGCGGTTCTTTTCAAAACGGCAGCTGGTTAGGGTCATTATCCCTTGAGCATCTGTAATTGTTACCGTGTTTTCCGTAAAGGTGCAGCGACTGAGCTGGGCAGATCCGGTACTGCCGAAATAGACCAATGAGGCTTTATCGGAGTCGCTGGTATTATTTTGGAACTTACAGTCGTTTATAGCCACGGAACCCTGTTCAACGCAGTCGACGCACCTTAGGTTCTCTTCGAAACTAGACCGTTCGATAGTGGCCTTAGCATATCCCTTAACGATACAGGCGGTCCCCTTGTTTCCCGTGCGCAGAGAGCTGTCCTGCAAGGTCAATTGCCCATTTTCTGACAGCGCAACGCCATTGCTTCCCAACGAGAGGAGATTGCAGTTTTTGATCTGCACAACGGATTGAGAAACGGCCGAGATGAGAGCGGCCCCTCCTTCGGACGTTTCACTAATATCGAGATTCTGAAGCGTCACTTGGCCGCCGGTAATTACACAACCGGTACCGGAGTAGCGGATGGAAGCGCGGGCCCCGGTCTTTTGATCGGTATCGCCGGTGATAACCACCGACTTGGCTAGCGCCAGCGGTCCGTTATAACTCCCGGCTTTTACCTGCACGGTGTCACCGTCCTGTAGGCTGTTTACGATTGAGGCAAAATCCTTAGCGTCGGCATCGCCTGCCCCGGTGGAGTCGAGCACCCACTGCCTTCCATGCTTTGGCTTACTCACGGTTTGCGGTTGCGGGTTTACTTGATTGCCGGTCTGGTTGTTATTCGTAGTCTGGTTATTGTTGGCTGTCTGAGTGCTGGTACTCGAACCGAATTTGCCGGTGAAGACATCCACCAGCGTGGTGCACAGCGCGACCAACCCGACCAGTGAGCAAACAATGACCCACTGATTTTTGATTAACCCTCTAAAATCAAATCCGCTCACTGGAATGATGCTCCCGATGCACCCAATTCTTCTTCGAGAACGGGTTGGATTAATAGCTCGTTATTCGGCCCAGACTCGAGCCGGACTTTTCTAAAACCGGAGGTACGGGCCTGTACGATGGCGGAGTTGGTTGTTTGTTTTAGGTAATTTTCCAGCTGGCGAACACCGTACTGTTTGAATTCGACGTTCTTCACCACTGTATCCAGCAGAATCTCGGGAGAAGTGTAGGTCAACTCAATCCCGTAATCCCGCCAGTAGCGAGCCAACTGCAGGCAAGCGACTTCCGCGACATGGTAGGGAGAAAGCTCGTCCATTAGAATGATATGGGACCATCGGGCGAGAAAGGCCCGGTCGAATCCGGCATTATCGACCAGCGCATCGCGGCTCTGTCCAAGCCACAACGCTTGGTCTTTCGTGGGATCGATCTGCTGGCGGAGTGTTCGCAGGGTTTCCACGCCGGCGTTACTAGTCCCAAAGAAGACACACTGGCTGAAATCCACTTCTTTCCCGCTGCTTTTCTCGCGGCAGGTGGCGGAGTCCAGGATGTCGAATAAGCAATGATGCAAGTCAGGGTGGGCTTTCTCCAGCTCATCCAGAATGACTACCCGCTTTGGATTAACCAAGACCGGCCGAGTAAGCGAGCCTCCCACTTCATATCCCGCCATACCCGGCGGCGGGCCGAGCAGCGTCTGAACATCGTTATTAGTCTTATATTGATTCATCCGCAGAAGCACCGGCTCGCTGTCGGGGTACAAGGCTTGGGCGAGCAATTGGGGGAGAAAGGTTTTGCCGGTCCCAGTGGGCCCAACTAACAAGAAAGACCCTAAGAGCTGTCCGCGCTGGGCAATTGCCACCTGGCTGCGTAAACTCGAGATTACGATCTCGATCGCTTCGTCCTGGCCACGAACGTTGGCTTTCAACCATTGTTCGGTTTGTGCAAAATCGATTGCGCCAAGCTTAGAGAAGTTCTCTTCTCGCGCTCGAGATGAACTAGCAGGAACGGCGCCTGTCTGCTGAATTGCGACGTACACCATGCCGCCGATTGATATTAGGAGTAGCACCGGCGAGAACCACGGGCTGACTTGGTTGAGGGCAATTACCGCGCCGGCCAACGTGACGATTAAACCAACCAGCATCGCGGGCGCCAGAGGCTGCTCTGAGCTGCGATCAAACCAGGAATGCATGCGGGAACTCATTTGTATTTGGCCCTGAAACCTACCGGCGTTGCATCTCTAAATCAGCTTGGGCACCCGAGGCCAGGGGAGGCGTATGAAGAACGATGCCGTCGCTTGATGGAACGGAGCAGGTCACCGTTCCATTGGCGCCGGCCGAATCGACTAAGAAATGAAAGTGGGTAATCGACTTCCGGCTGACCGGAATAACCGAGGTCTGCCGGTGTTCCTCGGTTAGCACATCGCTGAGGGCCAGTTGGCCATCAATGGTTGCGGAGACGTGGATCATCACGCCACTGGCTTTGGTCGGATCGAAAAGTTGTTTCCGGGCAAGATCCGCCTCACCATTCTTTATTTTATCCAATATCTGTTGGCTGGTATTCCGGAGATAAGGAGGAACTTCGCCCCGTTGAAGTGACTCTCGTGCCTGTTGGGTGAGCTGTTGATCAATATCGCTATCCGACAACATTAAAACTTGCGATGACGTTGTGCCTCCCAGGTGTTGCCACGCGTAATAGCCGCCTCCACCTATGCCGGCGATGGCCATCGCAACCAGTAAGTAGATAAGCGCGGATTTTCGCCAATCCTTTCGCACGGGATGACCGTTTTGCGGCTGATCTGTAGTTCCAGATGCGGCTGTTTCCATAGGGACGTAAGCTCGTCCCGAGCGCGAACCGCGCCGGTCGGATTGATCTTGGCCGACTTTTGGGGCTATGCGTTTTACAGCTTTTTGATCGCCCTGCGTCGAATCCGATCCAGGGGCGGTCGGTCTTCGTACGGCGGGACCGGATCTCTGTGGTACGGGGTCCATAATAAGTCTTGGTGTCGTTAGCTTCGGCCTCCCGGAGTTACTCCATACCCTAGAGAGTAAAATCGGCGTCGAGTGTACCAACAATTCGTTAAATGTCGATGCGTTAGGTGCTGTCCGTTAAGAGACGCTTTGTCCCGTGGGGACTTGCCGGATTTTTGCCGCGGCCCAAATCGGACGCGTACGGGCGATATTAGATGAGATGTCCAAGGCCGCGCCGACGCCGGGTAGGAGCGGTATATCTGGCAGCGGTTAACATCTAAAACATAGGAGGAGCGGTTTTGGGTACTAGGGAAGAAATGGCTAATCACTTCTTCCTTTCTTCCTACTCACCAAGAGGCCGCTTTTATGGAAAGGGTGGCCACTATGGAACGAATAGCGATGAATATCTTAGTCCTACGGGACGTAAACCGGCTCTTCTTTGTGGCCTTTGTGACCTTCCTGTTAAATTTTCCGTCTCTCTGTGGTGAAATTTCTTCCGTTACGGCTTCGACTTCCAACCGCTTCGGTTTTTAAGTAAACAGCCAACCAGCGTGCGCACTATCCGAATCTTCGTTAGCAGTCCCGGGGATGTTCAACTGGAACGCCTAAAAGCGGCCGAGGTCGTAGAACGGATCCAGGGCGAAGTATCCGCACACGCCAAGCTGATGCCGTACTTTTGGGAGCACGAACCGATGTTGGCGACTAAGGATTTTCAGGAAAATATTCCGTCTCCGGCAGAGTTCGACATTGTGGTCTGTATCCTTTGGTCGAGACTCGGCTCGAGGCTGCATTCGAAACATCGGCGCCACGATGGCACCGCCTACCAGTCAGGAACTGAATTCGAGTTTGAAGAAGCAGTCAGGGGCTGGCGCGAAACCAACGGTGAACGG
>DASUWQ010000601.1:0-4770 GCA_036378375.1 Chthoniobacterales bacterium | reverse complement strand
GGCGTATTGATGATCAGATCGATGTCTCCGTTTTTCATCAGGTCGAGCACGTTGGGGCGGCCTTCAGAAATCTTGAACAGGTGACGAACCGGAAGGCCTGCTTTCTGGATGGCAAGTGCGGTTCCGGCCGTGGCATAAATCTGGAATCCAAGCTCCACTAGTTCTTTCGCCAGCGGAACAATCTCCGATTTATCGTTATCTTTTACACTCACGAAGAGGTTGCCTTTCTCCGGGAGTGGAGGCTGAGCTGCCATTTGCGACTTGGCGTAAGCTACTCCGAGATCGTCAGCGATTCCCATCACTTCACCGGTCGCCTTCATTTCTGGGCCGAGGATAATATCGATGCCAGGGAAACGGATAAACGGAAACACCGCTTCTTTTACCGAGAAATGTTGAGGAATGATCTCTTTGGTGAACCCCAGCTCCGCCAACGTTTTTCCGGCCATTACTTTGGCCGCCAACTTGGCGAGCGGTACACCGATCGCTTTGCTGACAAACGGTACAGTCCGGGAAGCTCTGGGATTAACTTCCAATACATAAACCTCTGCTGCTTTGACCGCGAACTGCACATTCATCAAGCCGCGGACTTCCAGCTCCTTGGCCATGGATTTAGTGGCGCTCTCAATCACACTTAACACGTGAGAAGAGAGGGAAAACGCCGGAATAACGCAGGCACTGTCTCCGCTATGAATCCCGGCTTGTTCGATGTGTTGCATGATCGCCCCGATGACCACGGTCTCACCGTCGGCGATGCAGTCGACATCGACCTCAATCGCGTCCTCCAAGAATCGATCTACGAGTACAGGTCTCTCAGGGCTCGCCTCAACTGCGTTGCGAATATATCGGCGCAGGTCCTCTTCGGTGTACACGATCTCCATCGCTCGTCCGCCTAACACAAAAGAAGGACGAACCAGAACGGGATATCCGATCATGCGGGCGACCTTGACCGCCTCGATCTCATTGGTGGCCGTTCCACTAGGCGGTTGGTTAAGACCGAGTCGCCGGAGCATCGCGGAGAAATGCTTTCGATCTTCCGCGACTTCGATGCTCTGGGGTTGGGTCCCGATGATGTTAACGCCGTTAGCTTGTAAGGCGGCGGCAAGATTCAGCGGGGTTTGTCCTCCGAATTGAACGATGGCGCCCCAACAGTCTAAGGCGCGATAAATGGCCAGGACGTCTTCTAGAGTGAGCGGCTCAAAGAAAAGCATGTCGCTGGTGTCGTAGTCGGTCGAAACCGTCTCCGGATTCGAGTTGGCCATGACCGTCTCGTATCCTTCTTCTTTTAAAGCGAAGGCGGCGTGAACACAGCAATAGTCAAACTCGATTCCCTGGCCGATACGATTAGGGCCGCCACCAAGAATCAAGATTCGGCGACTATCGGTGGGCCGGAGCTCGCCCTCTTCCCCGTAGCTGGAATAGTAGTAGGGAGTATAGGCCTCGAACTCGGCAGCACAGGTGTCCACCAATCGATAGGTGGGAGTGAGCCCTTGCTTGATCCGTGCCTGGCGGACGTCAGTCTCAGTGCGATTCGTAAGGAAGGCGATCTGCCGATCTGAAAACCCGAGACGTTTGGCTTTGTGGAGGTCTAACTTGCCCGATCTGATCTGGTCTTCAGCGGTAATAAGCTGCGAGATGTTTTCTAGGAACCAAGGGTCGATACCGGTCAGGCTATTGATCTTAGCCGTATCGAGCCCGGCCAAGAAAGCGTAACGGACATAAAAGATCCGGTCCCAAGATGCGCTCACCAATTTGCGTTGGATTTCGGTCAGGTCCCAATCACCATTTTCAGTTCGCGGCTCGGCATCTTTGCCATCTGCTCCCAAACCGAAGCGGCCAATCTCCAGCGACCGGAGCGCTTTTTGGAGAGCCTCTTTAAAGGTGCGCCCGATGGCCATCGCTTCGCCGACGCTCTTCATCTGGGTGGTCAGAATAGGATCGGCCTGCGGAAATTTTTCGAACGTGAACCGGGGCACCTTAACAACGCAGTAGTCGATGACCGGTTCGAAGCTGGCCGGCGTTTCTCGCGTAATATCGTTGCGAATTTCGTCCAGGGTGTAACCGACGGCTAATTTAGCCGCGATTTTTGCGATCGGAAAACCGGTGGCTTTCGAAGCGAGCGCGGACGATCGGGACACGCGCGGATTCATCTCGATCACTACCATGCGACCGGTTTTTGGATCGACCGCGAATTGGATATTCGAGCCGCCGGTTTCCACACCGATCGCGCGAATGACGGCGAAAGAAGCGTCGCGCATCAGCTGGTACTCTTTGTCGGTCAGTGTCTGGGCAGGAGCGACGGTGATGGAATCGCCAGTATGGATCCCCATCGGGTCGAGGTTCTCGATCGAGCAGATAACTACGCAGTTATCCGCGCGATCACGCATAACCTCCATTTCAAATTCTTTCCAACCAAGGAGCGATTCCTCGATCAACACTTCTTTGACCGGGGATTGGTCCAGGCCGCGAAGGACGATTTCTTCAAACTCTTCCCGGTTGTAAGCGATGCCACCTCCGGCGCCGCCGAGCGTAAACGCCGGACGGATGATGAGGGGGAATCTGCCGATGGTGACCGATACTTGTTGGGCTTCGGTCAGGTTATGGGCGACACCAGACTGGGGAACGTCTAACCCGATCTGGAGCATCACATCCTTAAATAGCTGACGGTCTTCTCCCTTGGAAATCGCGTCGGCGTTCGCCCCGATTAGACGGACGTTGTACCGGTCGAGTACGCCGTTGCGATAGAGCGCCATCGCAGTGTTCAGAGCGGTCTGTCCACCAAGGGTAGGAAGGAGAGCATCGGGCCTCTCTTTGGCAATAATTAGTTCGACCACCTCTGGGGTAATCGGTTCGATGTAGGTGCGATGCGCGAACTCGGGATCCGTCATGATCGTAGCAGGATTCGAGTTGATGAGGACTACCAGGTAACCTTCTTCCGAGAGTGCCTTGCAAGCCTGGACCCCGGAATAGTCAAATTCGCAACCTTGCCCGATGACGATTGGGCCGGAGCCAATTAAGAGTATTTTTCGGATAGAAGTATCGCGCGGCATGAGCGATGGCAGGTTAACGGTGGAACGACAAAACTCAACGGAAAAGCCTGCGACTAGCGGCCTGTTACTGGGCAATACACTCCAAAAGTGGACGGAGTGGACTTAGTTGACAGAGTGGACGTGGACAGGGAGCGGACCTTAGACGAAGCGATAGATCACTTGATCTGCTCTATCCACCGAACCGTCGCAGCCTCGAGAGTGCGAGAAATGAATGGTTGGTTACAACCGTTCTTCCAAATCAACTAGCCGGGTAAGTGCACTGACGAAATCTTTAAGGGCGCTCGCGGGGAGCATAATGGTGTCGCGCCGACCACTTACGTCTTCGGTAATCTTCAAGAAGCGTCCGCGTTGATTCTCTTTCAGGTCTAGAAAAAATACTTTTCGATCGACCTGGATCTTCTCCGAAGCGAGGGGATCGCTCGATCCGTGTGCTGTATTGCTATTAATCATAACCTCACGTTCCTTGCCAAAGTTAGGGCACCGCGACCGCCCTTTGCTTTCGGAGGGAAAGCAGCCCTGTAACCGGTCATTCGGTGGAAGATAGGAATTTAGTGTAGGAAAAAAAGAGAATTTAACGATGAAAATTCTGAAGTCCAACAGCGGCGCGGACTTTTGCCATGGTTTGATGAGCAGTTGCTAGCGCGCGTTCGGCTCCGTGTTGGAGGACCGATTCCACGTAACCCGGGTCTGCTTCCAATTCGGCTCGCTTCTTGCGCATTGGCTCGAAAGCGTTCCAAAGGACCTCAAAAAGCTGTTTTTTGTACTCTCCGTACCCGGTTCCACCCGCGCGAAAACTTTGACTCATCGCCTCGACTTCTTCCGAGCTGGCAAACAGTCGATATAGCTGCACGATGATCGAGTTCGATGGGTCCTTGGACGCCTCGACTGGCGTCGAATCGGTCACGATGCCCATCACCTTTTTTCTCAGCGCTTTTTCCGGAGCAAAAATCTCAAGCGTGTTCCCGTAGCTCTTACTCATTTTTTGGCCGTCCAACCCGGGTACAGTCGCTACTTCTTCACGGATTCTCGGCTCCGGCAGCTTCAAGACCGGTCCATAGGTCTCATTGAATTTTGCTGCGATATCGCGGGTAATCTCGAGGTGCTGCTTTTGATCCTGTCCAACTGGGACCACATCGCTCTCGTACAGCAAAATATCGGCGGCCATTAAGACCGGATAAGCAAAAAGCCCGTGAGAGGCTGAAAGTCCGCGGGCAATCTTATCTTTGTAGGAATGGGCTCGCTCCAACAAACCCATAGGAGTCACCGTGCTCAGTATCCAAGTCAGCTCGGTCACGATCGGAATATCTGATTGGCGAAAGAAGCAAACTTTATCCGGGTCTAAACCGCAGGCCAGAAAATCGAGTGCAACGCCGATGACATTCCGGCGAAGTTCTTCCGGATTCTGCAAGGTCGTTAGAGCATGATAATCCGCGATAAAATAGAACGCTTCGCCTTGCTCTTGCAGTTCTACGGCTGGCCGGAGTGCGCCGAAGTAATTACCAATGTGCAGAGTCCCTGATGGTTGAATGCCAGTTAAATGCCGAGCCATGCTAGGGAATAAGAGAATAGCAGATAGCAGATAGCAAGTGCGTTCACGTTCGGCGTTCGGCGTGTGGGGTTCTGCGTTTGGTGGGGCGAGGCTCCCGAACGTAGCCTGACTTATCCAGGGAGATAAAGCCCCTGCCACCGCTGTTTGACGTTGGCCCAAAGAACCGCCGAGCCG
>DASUWQ010000600.1:0-8724 GCA_036378375.1 Chthoniobacterales bacterium | reverse complement strand
TCATGTCGGAACTCGTTGGGCGTCTCCTTTTCATCTCTCGCAAAACCGTGGCACCGGCCTTTTTATCCAAGGCTCGCGTGACTGGCAAAATTACGCGGTCCAATCCGCGATCATGTCCGACCCGGCGAAATCTTTTGGATTGGCCGCCCGAGTGCAAGGCCTGACTCGATATTACGCCCTGTTGCTTGGACCCAATCAGGCGGTCCGCTTGGTCCGTAACTACGACGGAAGCCAGGTCTTAGCCGAGACGTCTTACAGCTGGAATTGGTCTGAGCGTTACCGGTTCAATCTCGAGGTGAGCGGATCCGAGATCGCCGGATCGATCAATGGGGTCGAGCTCATCCGTTACCACGACCCCGAGAAAACGCTGCTCGATGGCGGTATCGCCCTCGTGTGCGAGGAGGGCTTGATAATGGCCGACGAGGTATCGGTCACTGGAGCGTAAAAGGCAGGAATAGCCGCCAAAGAGCACAAAGAACGCAAAACATAAGTGTCCCGGGGACGCCCACTTTGTCATTTCTCATGCCAAAGAGTATACTGGGACGATGTGTGCCCACCCTTATACTGAAGCCGCGACTTTGGTCGGAAAAGGAATTTATCCGATTCCGGTGGCTGCTCGTTTGAGCAAGGTCTCGGAGCGAAGAATCCGCTATTGGCTGAAGCGGCTCGAATCCGAGGACACGCGCGAAGCCAACCGGCTTTGGAAGGGCGAGCACCGGCCAATAGACCACAAAATCGTCCTGAGTTTCTTGGATCTACAAGAGGTCCGGTTCGTCGAAAGATTCCTAGAACTGGGTGTCTCCTGGAAAATCCTTCGGGCAGCACACGAAGTGGCGCGAACCCGTTACGAAACCGAGCATCCCTTTTGCACGCGGACTTTTGCCACGGATGGGAAACACATTATCGAGGCGCTTAAAAATACCTCAGATGAAATCGAGTATGAAGAGATCGCAAAAACGCAGAAGGTATTCCCTAATGTGGTACAGCCATTCATTAAGGATCTGGATTTTGGCGCCGACAAACGGCTGCTTCGTTGGTGGCCACTAAGTAAAGAGCGAAGCGTCGTATTGGATCCACATCGACAGTTTGGGCAACCCATAGTTTCCGGAGCCGGAGTCGCCACTGAGGTACTATTTCTCGCCGTCAAAGTCGGCGAATCTGAACGGGATGTTGCCAACTGGTATGAGGTTAAGGAGTCCGATGTACGCGATGCCGTTGACTTTGAAGAGTGGCTCGCGGCCGCGTGAGATTTTTCTTGGACAACAACCTTTCACCAAAGGTTGCTCGAGCGCTTAACGCGCTTCTCGAACCGGAGCACTCAGCCCATCACCTCAAAGACCTATACCCGGCGGCCACACTGGACGAGGTGTGGATGACGGACCTAGGCAACCAGAGCGGCTGGGTGATTCTGTCCGGCGACTCCGCAATCAGCAGGAACCCTCATGAGGTACAAGCCTGGAAAGAAGCCGGGCATCCTGTCTTCTTCCTGAAGCCTGCCTGGGTGCATTTGCCGCGCTGGGAATCGGCCTCAAAGCTATTCCATCGTTTCCCCGAAATCCTGAAGCTCGCGCAAAAAGCGAGACCAGGGGATGGCTTCTTTGTACCCGTTAAAGGAACGATAGAAGCTGAGTGAGCTCTCTGTTGGCTAATGCGTTGAATGTCGATAGCACTGCCGACGCTTTAATTCGTCGTTACGAAAAAATAACTGACGCTATCCCGCGATGGCATCTCGAGCGGCAACCTTCCGGCGCAATTCGTTATCGGCGGCCGGTCCCGCGACGACTTTGTAGTCACTGGGCAGCATTTCCTTGCCGGTAACTTTGTCAGCCAGGAACGGAACCGCCTTTTTCTTAGTTTTAAGATTCTCCAACCAAATGATGTCGCCATTCGGGGAGAAGTGTTTGTTACCCCATATTGCGAGCGACCATAGGACTGGATAAAAGTCCCGCCCACATTGCGTCAGGACGTACTCGTATCGAGCAGGCCGGTCGCTGTAGCGATGCCGTTCGAATATATCGGCATCCACCAATCGTTTCAGACGACGAGTCAGCGTGTTGGGAGCTATGTCCGGGAGGCCTTTCTGAAACTCATCGAACTTCTTCGCGCCGTAGAACGCTTCCCGAATAATAAGAATGCTCCACCATTCGCCCACTCGGTCGAGGCTAAGGGCGATCGGGCATATCATGCCTCCAAAGCTCTTGTGTTCCATACGGCCTTACCTTTCGTGGTTGTCGATTTCCCGCATAAATGTGGCGACGTGGCTTACCCACAATTCCGGGTGTGCCATGGTCAAATGACCAAACGAATTCTCTGTGCCGGCCTGAATGACGAAGCTACCGTGCTGAACCCTTGGCATGAGCCGCTCCAGAACATGTAATGACACTGGATTGAATTCATCATCATCGAAGTCGAGTACAAAGACTTTTGTGGTTATCGAGGAAAGGTTCGGCTCAGGATCGTAATCTCCTGACGATCTAAGCGAATATAGAAGATCGTTAGCGTCAATGGACCCGCCCCTCTTGTCGTTGGCCTCAATAAATATTTGGGCTGCCTCTTGATTAGGAATCGTTTTTTGAAGATGAGGGACACCGTCAATCATCATGGCAATCACTTCCGTTGCTCGCTTCAATCCGACTGGCGGACTGGTATAGTTCCCATCTGCCCATTCAGGGTCGGACTGAATATCGTTTATGGCGATTTGTCGCCATAACTTGTTCCGTCCGGAGACCTTGACCGGCAAAGCGACCACCGACATCACGCCATCCATCTGGTCTGGATAGGCCTCTGCCCATTGCCAAGCATTCATGCCTCCCATCGACATACCTAAAATGGCGTGAAGATGTTTTATGCCCAGCGTCTCGGTTATCAGCTTGTGCTGAATGTCGACGATATCGCCATACCCGTATTGAGGGAATTTGGCTTTAAGGCCGTCACTTGGTTTACTGGAGTGGCCATGGCCAACATTGTCTGGAATAATCAGGAAATAGCGACTGCTATCCAATGGTGCGCCCGAACTATAAAGTGACCGCATATAGGTTGGCGTAGTCAAGGAAGCACCGGAATTTCCTGTCCAGTGAAGAAGCAAAATGGCGTTATCGATGTCGCCAGAGTTGTTGTAGTGCGGGCTTCCCAGGGTTGCGTAATGGATATGCAGCCGGTTGAGCATTTCGCCGTCGCGAAAACGGTAGTCGTCAAACCAGACATCGGATTCCTTTAGTGTCTTCGCATCTGGTGATTCTGCCGCCTGGACAGAGAACGTAGGCAGAGCGAATCCACAGAGCACAGCGCAGGAACCCAAAAGAATAGAACGAACGGATGTAGCCTTCATATTTTAACCCTCTTTTTGGTCTCTAGCGTGATGATAGTAGCGCAGTGACTATCATAATGCAAGTTACCGAACCCGGTTTCTCTGACGGCAGACGTCTCCCAGCAGAGACCATGAAAAAGTCGAGCGCCGGGAGCAAAAATCTTTGCGCGGTTTTTCCTAATTTCTTTGAGGTCAGTTGAGCTGCCTCGTGCAAAAGTCTGCCCATGGCGGACCCAGTCTCGGTGATAAGCGCAAAGGAATTGACGGTAAGATATGGACCGCAAACGGTGCTGGATGAGACCAGCCTGAACATCGACGAAGGCGAACGTCTAGGCCTGGTCGGACGTAACGGATCGGGTAAATCAACCTTTCTACAAATCCTGGCGGGGCATGAAGTTCCAGACGCCGGAGAAGTTGTGCGGCGGCGGGAGCTGATTGTGGGCTATATGCCCCAGCAATTTCGGCTTGAAGAAACGGCCAGCGTGCACGCCAATATTATCGCCGGAGCCCGCCGCACGCTCGAATTGATTGACCGGTACGAGCGGACCCCAGCCGATTCCCAGGAAAGCGCTCATTTACTGGAGAGGATTGAACATCTGGGCGGCTGGACCCTTGAACATCGAATCAAATCGTTAGTCGAGCATCTACACGCTCCATCCCTCGAACGAACGGTCGGAGATTTATCGGGCGGCGAAAAACGGCGGGTTGCTCTTTGCCGGGCGTTGGTTTCACAGCCAGACCTGTTGCTATTGGATGAACCGACCAACCACCTCGATACTGGGGCGATCGAATGGCTGGAAGATTTTCTGATTCATTATCCTGGTATGTGTCTCTTCGTCACCCACGATCGCTATTTCTTGGACAAAATTGCCACGGGTATCGTCGAATTGGATCGCGGTAAATTCCTCCGATACGCCGGTAATTACACGGATTTCTTACTGGCGCGCGCCGCCAAACAAGCCGCCTTGGAACAACAAGAGCGTAAACGCCAAAAATTTCTGAAGCGAGAATTGGAATGGGTCAGACGTAGTCCGAGTGCGCGCCGGACGAAATCGATCGACAGGGTAGAAAAATACTTTGAGATGGCTGCTCAGGAAGAGCCGGCTCCCGAGTTAGAAGCAGATCTGATTATTCCGCCGCCCCCGAAATTGGGCGAACGCGTGATCGAGCTGAAAGAGGTCACGTTAGACGTCGGCGGCCGCAAATTAATCGATCGGCTCAACCTGGATCTTAGGCCCGGGGAGAAACTCGGAGTGATTGGCGCAAACGGTTTGGGTAAGTCCAGTCTCCTCAAAGTGATTCTAGGTCAGTTGGCGCCTAGTCAAGGCGAGGTAATTCTCGGCCCACGTGTACAAATTAACTATATCGATCAAAACCGTACATTGCTTGATGATCAAAAAACGATCTGGCAAGAGATCGGCGGCGGGAATGAATCTGTCCGCCTCGGGGAAGAGACTCTTTCCTTGCGATCGTACCTGCGCCGGTTCCTTTTCACGGAAGATCGCATCAACACCAAGATAGAACTTCTCAGCGGTGGTGAACGCAACCGCGTGGTCCTCGCGAAAACGTTGAAACAAGGCGGCAACGTTCTGATTCTGGATGAACCGACTAACGATCTCGATCTAGGTACATTACGTTTGTTGGAAGAGGCACTGATCGATTTTTCCGGCACCGCGATCGTCGTCAGTCACGACCGCTATTTTCTGAACCGGGTAGCAACGGCGATACTCGCCTTTGAAGGTGATGCTATCGTTCGATATGCCGTGGGCAACTACGATTACTACCTGGAGAAACGCGCCGAAGAACAAGCGATACTAAAAGCACAGCTAGCCGCACCCAGCTCGAATGCTAAGCCTGTGGCTTCGGTAACCAACCGGCCACGGAAGCTCAAGTGGAAAGAAGAACGCGAGTTGGAGACGATCGAAGCAACGATCTTGGAAGCCGAGGATAAGGTGGCGGACCTGGAAAAAACATTTGCTGACCCGGACTTTTATAAAAAACACGGGAAGAACTCCGCGGCCTTGGAAACGGACCTTAAAACTGCCAGGGAACGAGTCACCGAGTTATATCATCGCTGGGAAGAGCTGGAACGGATCAAACAGGAAAGCACCGGTTCCAAGGCGCCGTGAAGATTGCCATAGCCGCAGAAGAACACAAAAACAGAATCTCACGCAAAGCCGCAAAGCGCAAAGGAAAGAGAAAACGAAAAAACGGATTTGCACAGAAGATCACAAAGGCCACTAAGACTGATTTTGAACAGGAGGTAACAGAGGCAACAGAGAAGTACAGGTAACCGGTTTTCGTCAGGGTAAAGGCGAGCTTTCCTTCGCTGCCTTCGTTTTCTTCTGTAAGAATGTCTGTCTTCGTGACCTTTGTGATCTTCTGTTTAGCCTGTTTGTTTCTTATCACATTTCACCTTTCACTGTTCACCTTTGCCTGGCTCTTTCCTTTGCGTCTTTGCGTCTTTGCGGGCATCCCGTGGCTGCGGGCTGCCCGACTACGGTCGTAGGTCGCTTTGGGACCAGAGCCTTTCGGAGTTTACACGCCGAAAGGGCCCTTGTTAAGATCCGCTTTCTAATCCTTGTCGGGTCCCTGCGCCAGATCGGCCTTTTGCTCGCGATCGGTGACTTTGTCTTTAGCGACAGCTTCGCGCTGGTCCGCCTTCTGTTCACGATCCGAGATTTTATCTAGATCAGCTTTTTCCTTCTGGTCGGCCTTTTGCTCGCGATCGGTGACTTTGTCTTTAGCAACAACCTCGCGCTGGTCCGCTTTCTGTTCGCGATCCGAGACTTTATCTAGATCGGCTTTTTCCTTCTGGTCGGCCTTTTGCTCGCGATCGGTGACTTTGTCTTTAGCGACAACTTCGCGCTGGTCCGCCTTCTGTTCACGATCAGAGATTTTATCCAGATCGGCTTTTTCCTTCTGGTCGGCCTTCGCCTCTTTATCGGCTTTTGCCTCACGCTGGTCGGCAGCGACCGAGCGACTCGCATGGTGCGAGGACCGAGAGGCGTGACTCGTGCCTCGGCTCAAACCGAAATGTGAATGTGAGCTAGCGAAAGCGCCGCCATGATGTCCAAAGCCGATGCCGTGAGTAGAGCCGTGGCTGCCGTGACTGCTCAGGCCGCCGTGACTGCTGGTCCCACCATGGCCAGAACTACTTGCCCCGCTACCTGCACTCCCCCCACTTCCCCCGCCGTGGGCCCATCCCAGATTCGCAACGGCAACGCACATTGCGAGACTAAACGGGAATATCCATAGTGTTTTCATGATGCCTTTGTAAGCTACGCTGCTCCCTTCTAACGGGTGTAGGGGCAGCATCTGATTAAACACGAAACCGCTTCGGTAGAGACGGGCGCTCGATCGCGTTTATTCAATCTGACAGCAAATTGTCCAGATTCGGGCGATCACAGCAACGGTCAGGCCTATTTTTTAGCACCAGCTCGTTTTGGCGTTGCAATCCCGCACGACGCGCGGACAACCAGGCTTGTCTCCAACCGATGGATCCTCGGTTCTTTGCGTTCTCCGTTCACTCGCGACAACACCAACTCAGTCGCTAGCTTTCCGATTTCACGAATCGGTTGCGCCATCGTCGTTAGGGGCGGCTGGGTGTATCTTCCCAGGGCAATCCCATCGAAACCCACGACGGCAATGTCTTCGGGGACGCGCAGGCCGCGGGCCGCGATTCCGCGTAAGACACCGATCGCCATCAAATCATTGGCCACAAAGACAGCCGTGATTGGGTTGGGCGGGTCCAATAGCGTTTGTATGGCGGTATAGCCGCCTTCGATGTGGAAGTCTCCCGGCTGAATCCATTTTGGATCAGCCCGGAGCCGTGCCTTGGTAAACGCATCCTGGTAGCCTTGCAGGCGGTCTCTAGCCGATGCAAGATTTGTCGGCCCGCAGACACACCCAATCCGCCGGTGGTTTCCGTCTAGCAAATGTTGCGTTGCCCGACAGGCGCCGGCACGATTGTCTACTACGATGGCATCACATTTCATCCCTTTGAGTTCCCGGTCCAAAACCACCATCGGAATTTTCTGTTGCAGAACCGCCTCTACCCCGGACCGATCATTCCCTGAGGCCACAAAAACAATTCCGTCAACCCGCTTCTCTGCTAACAGCGATAAATAAGCGCGTTCTTTTGTGGGGTCTTCGTCGGAATTGCAGAGGATGACGTTATAATCGGATTCGAAACAAACATCTTCGATAATCCGCGCCAGTTCCGCAAAATAAGGATTGGAATTATCCGGCACCACCATGCCGAGCATCCGGGTTTCTTTTCGGCGCAACCCGCGCGCCAAGGCATTCGGCTGATACCTCAACCTCTTAACCGCCGTTTCAACTCGACGAACCAAACTCCGGTCGACGTACCGGGTTTTGTTCAACACATGCGAGACGGTGGTTACCGATACATCAGCCAACTGAGCGACATCTTTCATGGTTGGCGTCCGTGAAGACTTGATACGGTTAGGTGGCACTTCGGTGATAATGAGCAAAGCTTGCGCAAACGATTGCGCAAGCTTGCATTTGCATAACGCTACCAGCTGAAAAGGTCAACTGCGCTTGCTTGACGGAGTTCTGCTATTGCAGAAAACCGAGGCCAATTAACCACTGGTGAAAGAGTTCCGGCCACGTTTGTTCGTCTGGAACGCCGCCGGCTAAACCAGCGCCGTGGATCCCATGGGTAAAGAGATGGATCTGGACGGGAACTTTTGCAGCCTGGAGTGCCTGGGCGAATAGGACGCTGTTTTGCGGACTGATCCGGCGATCGTCTATACTTTCAAAAAGAAAGACCGGAGGCATATCCGAAGGAACATTCTCTTGTCCAGATAGATAGTGCTGGAGATGCTCGAGAGCTCTACCGCGAAAGCCGTAAAGTAAGTGTGACCGTGAGCTTCGTGCCGCAAACTGTGCCGGGTCCATCGAGATCACGGGATAACCAAGACCAAGAAAATCTGGACGACCGTTCTGCAAATCAGCAGCGTCGTGTTGCGGTAGACCAAAATCGGTCCCGGAGTGAACTGTCAGCATCGTGGCCAGGTGTCCGCCGGCAGAGAACCCAAATACTCCAACCTGTCTGGGGTTGATTCCATATTTTGACCCCAGGTAACGGATTAGCTTCAATGCGCGTTGGCCGTCCCACATCGGAATCGGATAACGATAGGTGCCATCAGGCTGAACTAAACGGTAGTACAAGATGAAGGTTGTGAGCTTTAACCTTTGCGAAAAATATTCTGCAACAGGCGCCTGTTCTTTTTCGTCGGACAAGTGATCGTAGCCTCCGCCAGGAATCAACAGCACGGCACTTCCCAGCGCCTGGTCTTGCGCCGCTGCCGCTCGATAAACGCGCAGAAACGGAATATCACGACCAGGATCGTCACCGGACGCCCCGGGCGCTCGGCCATCCCAAAGCCTTA
>DASUWQ010000599.1:0-22372 GCA_036378375.1 Chthoniobacterales bacterium | reverse complement strand
AGACTCGCGATGGATATGTCGTCGTAGACAATGATCAACGCAGCACCGTTGCTAACCTATTTGCAGCCGGCGAAATCACCGGGATTGGTGGCGCTGAAAAATCAATGATTGAAGGCGAGATCGCGGGGCTGCGCTCCACCGGCCAGCCTGCAGATCATTGTTGGCGACACCGCAATCGCAGCTGGCAATTTGCTAAAATTTTAGAAAAAAGTTTTCGTCTTTCTCCCGCTCTTAAGAAGTTGGCAACTGACGATACTATCCTGTGTCGGTGCGAAGATGTTAGCTTCGGCGAGATCAAGCGGTTCCAAAACTGGCGTCTGGCGAAGTTGCAGTGCCGAATCGGGATGGGCGCCTGTCAAGGCAGAGTCTGTGGCCCGGCGTTCTCATTTGTCTGCGGCAACGGAGCTTCAGGCCTCGAGAGGCTATCGATTAGACCGCCTGTCTTCGCAACTCACTTACGAAATCTGATAACTAAAGAAAAACTATGAACTGGAACGGCGTTATCCCTGCGGTCACGACCCCATTCGATCCAAATGGAGAAATAAAACAGGACTGGATGAAGAGGCATTTACGATGGTTAATCGGTGCCGGTTGCCATGGTATCGTCCCGCTTGGTTCTCTGGGCGAAGGCGCCACTTTGACCTTCGACGAGAAACGGACCGTCTTAAGTCTCAGTTGTGAAGCCGTGGGAACGGACGGCGTTGTGGTAGCCGGAATTGCCGCACTCTCAACTCGCGAAGCCGTGAAATTGGCAAAGGAAGCGGAGAAAATCGGTTGCCATGGTCTGATGGTCCTTCCTCCCTATGCCTATTCTTCCGATTGGTTCGAAATGAAGAGCCATGTGCGCGCAGTAATCGAGTCAACCGCTCTGCCTTGCATGTTGTATAATAACCCCATCGCTTATAAGACCGATTTCTTGCCTGTGCAGATTGCAGAACTCGCGCAGGAATGCCCGGCCCTCCAAGCAGTAAAAGAATCTTCCAGCGATGTTAGGCGGATCGCTGCGCTTAAAGAACTGCTAGACGACAGGCTACATCTGTTAGTGGGTGTTGATGACCTTATCGTGGAGGGGATAAAAGCCGGGGCGGTCGGCTGGATCGCAGGATTGGCTAATGCGTTCCCAAAGGAATCCGTAGAACTTTTCCGCCTGGCTTCGACTGACCACGACGAAGAGCTCTGGAAATTGTACCGATGGTTTCTGCCGCTATTGCGCCTGGATACCATCGTTAAATTCGTTCAAGCGATTAAGTTCGTTCAAGAAGAAGCCGGCGCCGGTTTCGCCCTAACCCGTCCTCCTCGCTTGGCTCTTACCGAAGACGAACGGACCCAGGTGAGACGCATTTTGAAGAAGGCTCTCTCCGAGCCTGTTCTAAAACCCTCGCCATTCCCGGCATGATTGCATTGGGAAATGAAAGGCACCGGAGGGGCGTTGCATTCCGTGTGGCAGCTGTGGCGGATGGCGACGCCGGTAACCGTTGTAGATATTGCGTTCCCGATAGACGCGACGCCCTGGGAGCCGTGATCGCCGAGTGGTCGCGTCGTCTTCCCGATTTCGCCCATCGTCCTCGTCTTCGATAGGGACGTTGAACCGCCGCTGGTAATGGATCCCCCGCGACTCCTTCCCCAATTTGTCATTTGTCATCTGCCATCTGTCATGCGCAGCGCATTCTTGACTTCGCTCCTCTCGTGGCTAGCTTTCCCGGCTTCGAAGCACCCGTAGCTCAATTGGATAGAGTATATGACTTCGGATCATAGGGTTGCAGGTTCGAGCCCTGCCGGGTGCACACTGAGTTCACTGTTTGCCGTTAGCGGTTCACCGTTCGCAGTTGTAGGTCAGCTGTCGTCCGTACTCCACGGATTCGTGACCCGATGAACTCTCCGCGTCGATAGATCGGGAATCATCCGAACCGATTTTCTGGCGTCTTGTTCCATATCCTTTCGAATGAACACTTCCGAGGGATCTTTGTGGCCGAAGTAGTTGATCTCTCGATCCACCAGGCGATGCTCGGCGACTACTTGCGCGGTCGCGCCGCCCGCCGATTCGCGGGCACACCTCTGCGGTGCCTTGTCACGGGCTTCGTGGTGTCGGCTGCCTCAAGCAATTGCCGAAACCCGTGTTCTAACAGTTCGACGGCCTTCCCCAAGGCGCCAAGTTGCCCAGCCCGGACTATCGCGACGGTCGGATGCAGGTCAAACGATGGGGGACGCAACACTTTCACGGTGTCGATAGAATGACTCCTAGCAATAAAGCGAGCAGGCAGCAGCCCGACACCATAACCGGACTGAACGAACGCCAGCTGCAAATGCATGTTGTGGACTTCAGCCGCAATCATTGGGGTGAAGCCGTCATGCTCCATCCGATCGAGGAGTCTTGCCCGAAGCGGGCACCCCGGCGGATTGAGCACCCAGGGCGCTCTGCCCAAACTTTTCCAATCACCGTCAAAGTTGCCGGCGGCGCCTTGAACGATCTCCATCCGGTCGCTAGCGATGATATCCGTCAGGAGAGGTGGAGGCGCGGTTTTACCTTCAGGCAAAAGCACGGCGGCAACGTCCAGCTCCCCCGCAAGCAGCCGGTTAAATAATTCGCCCGTGAGCTCGCTCAACAGCCGCAGTCGGACCCTGGGGTATTTTTCAGTCAGCGCCAGAATAGGTTCGATAAGCGTCCTCTCGGCCAGGGGATGCGCGAGGCCGATGCGCAAGAGGCCCTGAGGTTCGGTGTCGCTCGATGTAAGAGATTTCAGTGCCTCCGTCCGCTGCAGCAGATCTCGCGCTTGTTCGAGCACCCTGGAGCCAAGCGAGTTCAGGCGCGGCGGCTTTACCGAGCGGTCGAGCAACTCGGCACCCAATGCAGCCTCCAGCCTTTGCACTTGCCGGGTAATAGCGGAGGGCGTGCGGAACAGACGATCGGCTGCACCGGCTATGGACCCAGCCTGGGCAAACTCTACGAGGGCGCGTAAATCTTCGAGCAAGGTGGTCTCCTGAAGCGTTCTTCCGAAGGATAACAGAATCGTGCTCCGATGGTACTATAATCGTGATAATAATGAATTTGTGTAAATGTGATCTCCACCCTAACATCGACCTCGAAACACTCGGGACAGGTCCGGTTAATCCGGATGTTAGCCGAGTAGAGCAATATCACAATAGTAGAACAGATGATGATTAAGACTATTATCTTATCTATGTGTCTCGCAGCTTCCCTATTTTCGCTTGAGGCACGTGCTCAGGACACTGAGGGCGCGTACACTGACGGCCCGGTCACTCAGGTGAGCTACATAAAGGTTGAGTACGGGCGATTTGCAGAGTACGTCGATTGGCTAAATTCGACATGGAAGCCGACCCTAGAAGCCACGAAGAATGCTGGGCTAATCATCGATTACAAGGTCTTCAGGGCCACTCCAAAATCACCGGATCAGCCCAATGTAATTATCATGATCACTTTTAAAAACATGGCCGCTTTAGATAAACGTACCGAGCTAGAGGCAGTGGCTAAGGAAGTAATCGGCAGCACCGAGGTTCAGAACAAGGCCAGAGTGGGGCGCAATGAATACAGAAGGCTTCTGGGCGGTGAATTGATTCGTGAAGTTATTTTAAAATAAAATTGTCATACGTGCTCAAAGAACACACGCCAATATTTATCTATCGCAGCGGGACAGGTCAAATAGTGTCGGGACATAGCGACGACCTTGGAACAGCCGACAGTTGACCTGTCCCTATTTAGTTTCCCCGCAAGAGTAGTCTGCCCCGCTTTCCGTGGCCATGGCAGTATTGGATCCTACGAGTGCCCTCGCTGCGAAGGACACGGAGCATTGAATGGCGAATACCCGGTGAGGGTAAGTTATCCTGCGGGATTGCAGGGAGACTATCTTGTACCCATAAGTCTTGATCGTTTCGGCATTGAGAACTTTTGTCTCACTGTTCTGTAGTGCGAAGGCACGTCATGAGGAACGCTAAACCTCCACCCACAAAGCAGCGGGTCTCCAGCACCAGTCTTTGCGTACAACGAGCTGTAATCGAGTTATGGAGCGTTTTCTTTTAGTCGAACGGTCCTTGGAAGGCCTAAGCGTACGATTTTTTCCGTTTCGTGAGCTGACCCCTACACGGCTCAAGCATGAAGAACGCACGTCAATCTGAGCGATATCTTTCAGGGTGTGGCGGCAGGACGACATCCCTACTCACCTAGTGTACGCGGCGTAGCTGGCGTAAGAAATGCACGCCGGAGCTGTCATTACCCTCTATCGTAAGTACATCATGATCGATTCGGAACGGGCGCGGCTGATCTGTGCCGGTGTAGCTCGGCATCAAGCTGCCTTCTACTTGATGCACCACAACACCCTTTTTGGGATCGACACGATTAGTGCCAAAGTAGGCAGCGTAGCCCTGGTACGCGGCGCGGACTTCATCATTGGTGCCCTTCGCATCATCGCCAGATGCAAATGGGGCTACAGCTGGTGTGCGCATGACTTGCACATGCACGTGGCCGGTCGAGTCATATACGACATACCCCCTCGGATACTCTCCGTAAGGATATGAAACCTTGCCCGCGACGTCGGTGTCCGTAATGCGCTCAACCCGCCATGTTCCGACCAACGACTCGACTTCATTTGCCGCTTTTAACGGCGTGCATAATGATAGGACGACTAAAGCCAATAGGACAAAGAACCCTATAAAAAGGCCGCATCTCCTGGCGAACTTTCCCCCGCCAAGAGTCGATACACGTGCGATGAATCCTAATTTTCTAAGTTGCCGATGTTCCATGCAAATTTTGGATAGCAGAATCGTGAGAGCAACGCGCTCCCGATTTTGCTTAGCCTGTCTGGATCTTGCGAGGAAATGCACTTTTCCCTCTAACCAGAGAGGATAGACCGCTCAAATCGCGCTCCGGACCTATCTTTACAGTGTCCGTCTGTACTCAGCGGGCGATGAACCGGTTTCCCGGCGGAAAACTTGGGCAAAACGACTTGGACTCGTGTAGCCAAGATCCAACGCGATCTCCATGATCCCGTTGCGCGTCTCTCGCAGCAATCTTTGCGCCTTCTCCATTTTTAGGCTGATGAAATACTGCGAAGGCGATTTCCCGGTCGTTCGTTTGAACATACGACTAAAGTGGAATTCACTCATGTCCGCTTCTGCGGCCAATCTGGACAAGCTGAATCCATCCTCCAGATGTGCGACCATAAATTCGGCGATCTTCCGCAGCTTGAAACCAGGAAGACCCCGTCCCCGCTTGGCTTCACGGACAGATTCCGGCACCACAGAATATTTCCGTGCTAAATGAACAGCCAAACTTTCGGCTATTCCCAGCACAAGCAATCGGCTGGCCCTACGGCCCAAATAAAGCTCCGGCTGGAGTTTCTCCATCAATGCCGCCATGAAAGGATCCTGAAACCCGGACACATCTCGGAGATGCACGGAATTCGCATCCTCACCAAACACGTCGACCATGGCCTGCTGCATGAGATCATTCCCGACCGCGATCCATATTATCGCGTACTGCTGCGTTCCGTCCCCCGTGGTCTTGATTTCAAAAGGCGGACCCGGTGCGGTCAGATAGAAATCCCCTCTTTGGGCGCGAGTCTTGAGCCAATGTCCACCCAACTCACGCTCTTCGACAAGAACCGGGCCTTCAGAAAGGAGCCACACAATTTCGGGGGTCTTATTCTCTGGAAAGACGCGCCCCTTTTCGTCCAGCGGAAGGTTCCAAATCTCCCCTTGCAGATCCACCCATGGACCTCCAGCCCCAGACGCAATCAGCTGCCGAGCGCCTACCTCTTTTCGCAATTCTCGCTTTGCCAGCATGTTGTTATTTTCACCACGGTCGTTCGATTCGAGGCAAGCCCGTTAAATAATTTTGTTCGGGTCGCAGCCACTTGTTCTTCGTTTGATCCATAGGACCGAAGGGGAACTTCGCCTCAGTCTCGCCTTCAGTGAAACTAACCCCTTTTATGTCCGATAATATTCCGCACGGCGTGGAATTAGAACAGCATAAGGCCGTACGGAAAGCTCTTCATAAAACTCGTCGCCTAGTAGGCTTGAAGCTTTCTAATGAACTCAGCCCGAGAGTCTAGAGATCTAGAGAGCCTGTCAAGGCGCGCGCAATGCAAGGAATGGCTAGAGTGCCAGCTTCTGCTTTGGAAGAGAAGCAACTCCCAATTCAAGGAGCCATTCTTTGATGTTGGCGCCGATCACATCAGGGTGGTCTTCCTGAAGGCAGTGAAGACCAGAACTAAGTTGCACTAGTCTGCAGTTCTTCAGTTCTTTGACGACACTTTGAGCCATAGCCGGCGATACAATCGCGCCTGGGTCTCCGGCGAATAGCAGCTTTGGATAGGTCGATTGCGCCAGAACTTCGTGTGCTTTTTCAAGACTTGAATACACATCCGCCGGTTCTCCCGCGATCGGGATCTCATTCGGAAATCGCCAGACAGGTTTCCGTGACTCGGGCGTCGGAAAAGGCGCTCTGTAAACTGACATCTCCTCATCAGTCAGTTTTCTGACAGTTGTCATCGGAAGGATCTGCTCTACGAAAAAGTTGTCTTGAAGGATCAACTCTTCGCCCACTCCGGGTGTTCTGAACTTCTGGAAAATCTCGGCGCTGCCGGCGAAGCCATCCCACGAAGGAAGCGGCTTGATAAACTCCATAAAAGCGAGCCCGCGAACAAACTCAGGCCTGCGGGCGGCCAAAAGAAATGCCAGCGCGGTGCCCCAGTCTTGCGCTACCACGAACGCCGAGTCGACCTTAGCCTGATCAAGGAACTCATCGAGGTATCGGGCATGATCGGCTACCCGGTATTGAATGTCGGGTTTTCCTGATTGGCCAAACCCGATCAAATCCGGTGCAATGCAGTGTGCCACCGACGCAATATGTGAGAGGACGTTTCGCCAGAGATACGACGAGGTCGGATTCCCGTGCAGAAAAAGTGCAACCGGCGCGTCGTGATCTCCTGCTTCTCGGTAAGCCATGGTGGACCCGAGAACATTCACTTGGGCTAATGCAACATCATTGAGAATAGTCATTTCAGTTCCTTGAATACGGTTTGGAAGGCAATTGTTTTAAAACGATCGAGCGCAGCGGGGCTGCGTTCGACCGTCGTCCGGAGGATAGTTCCCTCCCAGGAAGCCGGGAGGATTCGGCGAGTTCAACCGGATCAAAGGTAGATTCAATTCACCGGTGTATGGAGCTTCGGCGATGCACGCGGCAAATGGAGTGCGCCACTCCTGGAAGATTGCTTCCAATCTCAGCCGTCGGAGTTCGCTGTGCGAGGCGGTCTCAAGACTGAAATCGCCGATCAGGCAACCGAGATTCCAGTTACGATCTGCCGCGTTTCCAGTGATGATGTCCGGGTACCGTCGAAGACGCTGCCGAGGACTTAAGGACTTGTCGTCCAAAGCTTGTTTAACAAGCTCTCTAGTGCCTGAAAAGTAGCGGTCCAGGACCTCTCGGGCGAAGGCTTCTTTGGTCACTGGCGGTTTCGTGCGGAACAACGGGCGCATCCTCAAGAGGCGTCATTTTCTCGCTCGGAGAAAGTTTCTGAATTCATGAATCTTATCGGTCCCTTGAGAGTCAACCCGAGAGGATCGGTGTTGCCAACGACCTCTCGTTCAAGCTGGAATCCACCACAATCTGGCGAGATTCCCATTTCCTCGCAAACCAGAATGGGGCTCGAATTTTCGAATCTCCTCGTAGAGGTCTCTCTCCTGTCGACTCACCTTCAAATGAAATCCGCTGATCTTTTCGGTGCGCGAAAGCATGCCCCTTCATCGTTTAGCAGTTTCGTCATTAAGAAGTGACTCATAAAAGGGGTAATGTAGGGCGTGGCTCAGCCGCACACTCCGTTTTCTCAGGTGGAACGTTTAAGCTTCCGCTTTTTCATGCGCTAGAAGCTAATGCGTCGATCGCAATCCTCTGCGAAGGAGTTGCCGACATCCGCCTCGGTTCTCTTACGGCGAAACATTTTTATCCTGCTCTCCCGCGGTTGATGTCGAGCGTTGGTTGTCATCCAACGCCAAAAATTGGCAAGCTGAGCATTCGTTAGGATGTTGCTCGAAGCGCCGAGTCACACATCCAGCATTCGAGTGGGCCGGTAAGAACGAACAAGCACCCGGAATCTAAGTGCCCGCGCCGATCGCACGGTTCCATCAGGACTAGCCGGTTCTGCCCGATTGTTGCGAGGTTGAACCCTTCAATTTCCTGTCGCCCGTTTGGGTTGCTGTGATGCAGATTCTCCTTGAATTTGAACGGTGTCCCCTTCTGCTAGCGAATCTGGTGGATTCATAACAATCCGATCGTCTTTGGATAGCCCGTCGATGACCTCGAGAGTGGTGCCGTAATCGTGACCGATGCTCACCTTTCTTAAATGAACCGTGCTTTGATCGGTCACCGTCGCAACCTCGGAACCTTCACTCCGAAAAATTAGCAAATTGATCGGAATGATAATCGGCGCTGGCTTGCGCACTAAAAGAAGATGCACGTTTGAAAAAGCGCCGGGGAATAATTCGCCGCTTCGATTGTCGACCTGAATCTGCGTTTCCAATGTCCTTGTGCTTGGATCCAGCGAACCCGATATATGTGCTACCGTCCCCTCAAATTTCCTTCCGGGGAGTTCGTCGAAAGAAAGATAGGCTCTTGCCCCTTCCTTAACGAAATCCGCGTATGCTTGGGGGACATAGACGTAAACTCGCAATATGTCTGTCCTTGCCACGCGAAATAGTTCCTGGCCGCCATTCGAGGCACTGATGAGCGCGCCGACATCTGTGTTCCGGCGCGTTACTATTCCATCAAAGGGCGCTACCAACATCTGAAACCCTTGCTGTACTTTCAAATTCTCTACATTCGCTTCTGCCGCTCGTACGGCCGCTTTCGCCGCGTCCATATTGGTGCGAGCTTGATCAAACTCCTGCTGGCTCACCACCCTCTTTGATAGAAGCTCTTGTTGACGAGCGAAGTCTAGATCTGCGATCTCCTGATTTGACTGCGCTTGGGCTAGCGCAGCGCTTGCCTGGCGAAGTTGAGCGTCGACATCGGGTGCTTCGATGACCCCCAGCACTTGTCCTTCTTTGACTTTCGCTCCGATATCGGTGGACCATGATTTGAGGTAGCCGTTCGTACGGCTGAAAATAGGAGCCTCGGTGTAGGCCATTAGATTTCCCGGCAGCACAATTTCGTTATCCGCCTCGCCCGACGTAGGATGAATCACGGTCACTCGCCTAACCGCGAGGTCCTGCGTCGACGCCCATAGTCCCCGCTCTTTGTTTGATCTTTGCCAAAGAATGACCGCAACGACTGACCCGGCCAGCAATAGAACCAGAATGGCCAATGTGGTCGAGCGCGATGAGAGGATTGAGCTCCGACCGTTAAGCCGAGAATCGGGTGCCGCGGATCCCTGGATCGACTGGCTCCTTTTCGGAAATGTTCTGACTACTTTTCATACTCGGAAACTCAGAATTGCGTTGGTAAGCTGGTTAGTGATCGGCCGGATCTCTGGCACTACGCGCTGGTCGCCGGTTTTGGTTGTTCTGATGCGTTGGCTGGTGTGCTTCGGCGCGAACGAAACAGAGCAAAGATGGTTGGTACAAAAAAGAGCGTGGCAATAGTTGAACAAAGTAGTCCCCCAATTACCGCGCGGCCCAAAGGCGCATTCTGTTCTCCGCCCTCACCTAGGCCCAAGCTCATCGGAATCATACCTATAATCATCGCCGCGGCTGTCATAAGGACAGGACGCAGCCGGGTGCGGCCGGCATCGAGAGCCGCTCGAAAAGCGTCATGATGTTGTGCGAATTGGTCACGAGCAAAAGTCACCACCAGAATCGAATTGGCAGTCGCTACCCCGACACACATAATAGCCCCCATCAAGGCAGGAACACTTAAGGTGGTACCGGTCAAAAACAGAATCCACGAGATCCCCGCTAACGCGCCCGGCAAACTCGTGAGAATGATAAAGGGATCTAACCAGGATTGAAAATTAACGACGATCAAAAGGTAGACCAATATCACGGCGCCGATCAGGCCAGCTGCCAAGCCAGCAAAGGAGGCGTTCATCGTCTGCACCTGTCCCCGGATAACGACTTCACTGCCCCGCGGCAGGTGCTTGCGGGCATCATCGACGATGCTACCGATATCTCTTGCAACCCCACCTAAATCCCGACCTTGGACGGCGCAAAGAATGTCAACGACTGGTCTCAGATTATAAGTAGTCACCAGAGCCGGTCCTGATTTCCTCTCGAACGACGCCAGATTGACTAAAAGCTGGTTGGTCTTTCCATTGGCGCTGGTAATGGGCAAATCCAAGAGATCATCTAGCGTTTGAACCCGATATTGGGGCGCCGCTACCGAAAGATTGTACACGATATGATTCGCCGAGTTTAAGTAGAATGAAGGTGACACCTGAAAACTGTTGCTAAGCGAGACGAGCAGGCTGTTGCTCACATCATGCTCGGTGAGTCCCAGCTCATTTGCTTTTGAACGATTGACGTTAACGTCAAATTTCGGCTGATTGAACAGTTGGTAAATATGCGTATCGACCGCGCCCGCCACTCGTTTGACTCTTTCCGCGACATCTCTGGCCACGGCCAGATTGCCTTCCGTGTCTCGACCAACAAACTGAATATCGATCGGTGCGCTCACTCCAAAATTGAGGATCTGACTAATGATGTCAGCGGATTGGAAGAAGAATTCGATTTGCGGGAATCTTTTTGGAAGATCATGTCGCAATCGGGCCACGTATTTAGACGTCGGACCGTGGCGCCCTTCGTTCAAAGAACAAAGCATTTCCACGTCCGCGGTACCAATGGTCCCATTGTTTGAGTAGGAAGTGTTTATTCCGCTGTAGGGCAGTCCAATATTGTCCAGAATGTTCTCTAATTCTGACTTTGGAATCTCTGAGCGAATAAAATTCTCGACTTGATCAGCGTAATTCGCCGTTTCTTCAATGCGCGTTGCAGTGCGCGCACGCATATGCAGTCTAAACTGCCCAGCGTCTACCGTAGGGAAGAAATCGTGTCCCACGGTAGCGAGTAGTCCGACTGACAGCAGACAAACACAGAGAAACGGGATGACAAATCGCCAGCGCATTCCCAAAACCACTTCCAAACGCTTGGTGTACCACTCTCTAAATCCAGCGAAGCTATGTTCGAAACTGGCATGAAACCGGGCAAAGAATCCCTTTGGTTGATCGTTGTTCGCCCGATGCTTTCGCCGCAAGAAGTACGTCATCAAAGTCGGGACCAGCGTTCGAGAGATAATATAGGAAGCGAGCATCGCAAAGACCACTGCTTCTGCCAACGGCACAAAGAGGTATCGGGCAACACCGGCCAGAAAAAACATGGGTAAAAAGACGATGCAAATGCACATCGTCGAAACCAGCGCTGGCACTGCGATTTGTGCTGCTCCCTGAAGGATACTGCCATTTAACTCTCCTCCCTTCTCGAGATAACGGTCGATGTTCTCGATCGTCACCGTCGCGTCATCAACCAGAATTCCCACCGCCAAGGCGAGACCGCCCAAGGTCATGATGTTGAGTGACTCGCCGAGGAACGATAAGGCGCAGATACTGGCAAGGACAGAAAGCGGAATCGAAATTGCGACTACCATCGTATGCCGCCAATTACCCAAGAAAAGGAGGATCATGACAGCAGTCAGCAAGGCGGCGATAATCGCCTCCGTCAGGACCCCTTTTATCGAAGCCCTTACAAAAATTGACTGGTCGAATAGCGCTCTAATGTTTAACTCTGGCGGCAATGTCGTGAGGATCTGAGGAAGGCGCTGCCGAATGGTGTCAACGATCGAAACGGTCGAAGCAGTCCCCGATTTGTATACGGAAAGCAAAACGCCTCGTTGTCCGTTTTGACGCACAATATTCGTCTGGGGGGTGAAACCGTCACGTACGCTTCCGATATCCCGCACATAGACAATCGCCCCCTTGCTGCTCTCAATAGGCAGGTTCGCGATCTCGTTCACTGTATCTGGGCTGGCATTAACCTCGACATCGCTTTCGAGCGATCCAAGTTTCACCGTCCCACTTGGTAGAACCAAGTTCTGCGAACTGATGGCGTTCACGACGTCGGCCGGCGAGAGCCCTCTCGCTGTCAGCTTTGACGGATCGATGTCAATCATGATCTGCCGCTGCTTCCCGCCGAAAGGATACGGAATAGCGGCTCCTGGGACGTCAGCGTAGGCGGTCCGAACATAGTTGATGCCCAGGTCGTACATTCGCTGCTCGCTTAGCTTGTCACTGCTAAGACCCAGTTGAAGAATGGGTACACTGCTTGCGTTGTAGGTAATAATAATCGGCGGCGTTATCCCGGTCGGAAGTTGTTTAAGCACCGTCTGAGAAATAGCGGTTACCTGTGCAATCGCCGTCGACAAACTCGTGTTCGACTGAAAAAAAACTCTTGTGACGCTGATCCCGTTTAGAGACGTGCTCTCAATATGTTCAATGTTGTTAACCGTGGTCGTCAGCAATCGCTCGAATGGGCTCGTTATTCGGTCTGCGAACTGAGATGCGGGCATCCCGGCATACTGAAAGACAATCGACACGACTGGAATGTCGATGTTCGGAAATATGTCAACTGGAGTCCGGAGAATCACCAATGGACTGGCAATTAGCAAGAGTACTGCGGCAACGATGAACGTGTACGGGCGCCGCAAGGCAAGCTGAACAATCCACATAACAATATTCGTTATTGACCGGGTTTTGTATGAACGGGCTAGCGCCGGACATTTTTGAATCGTCGGGGCGCACTCGCGGGTTTCTCACCAACGCGATCGGTTCCTTTTGGTAGAAGATAACGAGGTCGAGGGCTCAATAGCCAATGCCATCTTGTCTTAGCGGCTCATACTTTTTGACATACCGCTTGTCGCAAAAATGCTAGGTTCACCCGGATTTCTTGGCTGGCGCAGGTTCAGGGTGCTCCACCTTTCTTTGCTGGTCGACCTTCGAGCTCCAGGAGCCCTGGCTTCCTGCTCCAACTGCCGGCGAAGCCACCAAACGTCCCGTCTTGATTAACGACGCGGTGATCCGGGATGAATATCAAGAGCGGATTTTGCGCGATGGCGGAAGCAATTGAGCGGGCGGCTCTTGGCATTCGTAGCTTAGCTGCGAGATCGGTATAAGAGATAGTGCTACCAATCGGTATGTTCTGAATCTCGTTCCAGACCTTTAGCTGGAAAGGAGTACCTCTCGGCTGAAGCGGTACCGAGAAATTCCGTCGATCACCTCTAAGATATTCGTTCAGCTGACAGATAGCCTGGGCGAGGATTGAATGGTTCGAATCATGAACCCAATCCTGTTGCATTATTGGCGCGTTCTTCGCGTCGAGATAACTCGACCGAAGGAGACCGTCATTATCGGCTACTAACACCAATTCGCCGATGAGATTATGTTTCAGTTCGGAGAAGAAAGTCATCATCCCTCTCCTGCCTGGTCCCAGAGCTGGAGAACCGCGTAAGCACGATAAGGTCGCCATTTTTCAGCCTTTGCCAGAAGTTTCTTCCGCTTTTCCTCTCCGAGGACTTTGCGCACAACTAAATCACCGTGTAAAAAAATGTCCGGCGAGGAGAGAGCTCGCATGGCGATGTATTGGGCGGTCCATTCGCCGATGCCGCGAATTTTACAGAGCCGTCCGATCACCTCCTCGGGATTCAGTCCTGGCTCTAACAATAGCAAGCCCTTAAAAATGGCCCGTGCCAGAGCTCTAAGGGTTTTTGCGCGCTCTTCTGGAATGCCAATCTGTCTGATTTGCGCGATCGAGGCACTTGCGACTCGTCGCGGAGTCGGAAAGAGCCGGATCAAAAGTGGGCACGACGTCGTGATGGGCGTTCCGAATCGAACTGCCAAACGCCCGATGAACGTCCGACCTCCGGCAACTGAGATTTGTTGCCCTAGGACCGCGCGGACTGCCATTTCGAAGCAGTCGAAGCTGCCGGGCAGCCTTAAACCGGGACGCTTAGCGGCAAGCACGCCCAACGCTCGCCTGATGGGCGCGGGGTCCGCTTCAAGATCAAAGAGTAATTTGATCCGCTCGAGAACCAGTACTGAAACGGGTAAAAGGGTTTCTGATAGGCGGACAAAAAGCGCGCGCTCTGCAGCGTCGTTCCGAACCTCCACCACGCCCAAATAGATGTCATGTCCGCGCTCAATGTGGACGGTGCGAGAATAGACAGATTTTTCTACAGCCTCAACCTCCGGCACGGCCCGCTTCGAAAGAAAATTTAGCAAATGTTCCCAATCAAACGGTGGATGATAGTTCAAACGAAACCAAAACTCGGACAGGCGTCTAGGAACTCCCTTTGGCTGCCTTTTCCTGAAATCACCAGAAGCCAACTGATAGTGTTCAGCCAATGCGGAATTGAACTCTTGGACGCTGCAAAATCCACTCGCTTTGGCGACGTCTCTGATCGGCATAGACGTATTTGTTAAGAGTTGTTTAGCCAGGAGGAGGCGTTGGGTCTCCCAAAACTGGACAGGGGTAACACCAAAATCATGGAAATAGGATTTCTGCAGTTGCTGTTCGGATGTACCTAGCTTTTTGGCCAGATCGCCCATGGAGTGGTCAGCAAGGAACCCCTGACTGATATTATAGGCGACTGATTTCGATAACCAGCTGCGGCGTCGATTCGCCTTTGACCTCATAGTATCGTCGGCTAGTGCGACTCCGCTTGATAATCTCTCACTCCGCTGTCACGGTCGGACCGGCCCATCGGCGAAAGATTCGACCGGAGTTGGATTTGTCCTGGGGACCAACTCAAAAGTTAAGCCACAGGCGATAGCCGCCATAAGAGCGGCGAACAGTGCGGCCGCCGCAAATCCATTTGCAAACGCAGCGAACCCTGCGAGGTGCAGACGAGCCTGAAGTGCATCCGGGACATCAATGAGCGTTGCCATCAGATTTCCAGAAGTCACTTGCTTAGCTGCGGCGTTAGTCATGGAGTCGTCCAGCCCGGCGGCGATCGCTGCAGGAACAAAATAGCCTTTCGCCACATTTGAAATGACAGCTCCGAGCCCCGCAACTCCAACCAAAACGCCATGAAGCGGGTCGTGCTGGCGATTCCGGACGCCATACCTGCCCGGTTGGCGGGAACCGCAGCCGCGAGGACCTTGACGGTCTCTCCATTAAGAATGCCTGTACCTGTACCCGCTATAAGCATCCCAACTAAAAAAATCGGATATGGCATGTCGGCGCGAGCTAACATCCAGAAAAGGAGATTACCGAGCAGAATAGTTAATAATCCAAGCGTCAGCAGCGCCCGTCCCGAAAAGCCCTTCATCAGATTGGCGGCCACTGAAGGTACCAACGCCATTGGGAGTGCGAAGGGCAACATCGCCAGCCCAGCCACAGCCGGAGTAAAACCGTAAGCATTCTGCAGGAAAAGGGGCAAGTAGAAGACCATGACTTGAGCCGTCAAGCCGTATCCCATCATCGCAATAACAGCACCAACGAAGGCGGAGTGCTTAAATAGAGCGAAATCAATCATCGGCCTGCCTTGGCGGAGTTCGACAAGGACGAATCCCGCCAAACACGCCAGCGAGCCCCCTAACCGAAGAAGAATGGACGGCGATAACCAGCCCGCATCATTTCCGTCAGTCAGCGCCCAAATGAGCAGGAACAAACCGGGACTGAACGTTACAATCCCTAAAGAATCGAGCTTCCTGGCCTGTAAATCACGTGATTCAGGTATTACTCTTACCGTCGCGATAACCAGGGCCAAGCAGATCGGAATGTTGATCAAAAAAATCCAAGGCCAGCCAAAATAGTTTGTAATGAGGCCACCAATCAAGGGGCCGGCAGTCAGAGCAATTCCCAAGCAGGCACCCCAAACCGCAAAGGCGCGCGCTCTTGCCGGACCGGTGAACGTCTTAGAGATGATCGCGAGGGCCGCTGTCAGCAGCAGACTTCCACCGACACCCTGCGCCGCACGCGCCAAGTTGAGCATTAAGGGCGAATCGGCCAACCCACAAACCCCTGACGAAAAACCGAAAATAATCAGGCCGAGAATCATCGCCTTCTTCCGACCCCAGAGATCCGCAAAGGCACCTCCAGCCAACAATAACGCGGCGTAGCTCAAAAGGTAGGCACTAACTACCCATTCAATATCAGTGAAAGCCGCATTGAAGCTGCGGGCAATGGCGGGTAACGAAACCGCTACAATGTTGGAATCCAGCATGATTAAGGACGACACGAGAGACGTCGTCAGGAGAATTCCAAAATTGCCGTCCGTCCTTTTGGCTGAACTGGTCTCCTCAGGACTCATGAATTTGGACGTTTGATTTCGGGGTAATACTGGGGCGCCTCACGGCGGTCAAACATTCCGTAATCACGCACCAGGCGAACACGCCGTAATCTGGCATCATCAGGAAGCGAAACCTTTTCTTCAAAAGCTTCTGCGGCCTTCTGGTTTTTCCAGGACATAAGCAAGATAACGTCACCAGGTGCCAGCACCGCGTCGAAAACATCCCATTCGATCAGACCCTTTGCGCTGGCGTTGAGTCCCAGCCATCTGGCCACGCCGTTCGGGCCGGCAGCCTTAACCCACTCGGTCGGACGGCGCCCGTTGATAAGAGTAACGACGGTTCCTGCCCCGGTCTCCGTTTCATCGAGTCTTTGTTCGCGCAATTCGTATCCCGCGGGAATCTTGGTGTCCTTGGTCAGCTGACCAACCCTAAGATGGTAGTCAGCCAATACTTCGTTGCGTCCCCTCTCCTGTATCTCATGATGGTGTTGTTTGGTGCGCCACCGGACGAGCGCCTTCTCGTCTCTCCAGCTAGATAACGAAAGAATCCAGCCGTGACGCGTGAGGCTGCCATAACGAATGTTGTCAATAAACCCCTCGATCTGCTCGAGCTCCGGCCGGAGCATCTTAGCAAGACCAAGGTAGGTATCCCATTTGTCGGACCTCGGGTGAACCTCAAATATAACAGAAAACATGGTGCAAACGATTGGTTAGCCGGGTTAAAGCGCAGCGATGCAGTCTATTTCGATATCGAAATGGCCAGGCCATGCCGGCACGTTAACGAAGATTCGCGCCGGTGGATTGTTCGAGAAAAACCGAGCGTAGATCGCGTTCACCTCTGAAAACTTCTCGACCTTGGTGCAGTAAACATTGCACTTAAGAACTTTTTCCAAGGATGAGCCAGCTGTTTCAACGCAGAGTTTTAATTGCTCGAGAACAATCTGGGTTTGCCGTTCTAGCGGCCCATCGACTATCTCTCCGGTATTCGGGTCGAACGGCGGAAATCCCGAGACATAGATGGTATCTCCATGACGAGTAACAGCGGAGGTCGGGGCTTTCCATCGTTCCAGGTACGAACTCAATGGCTCAACACGGATGATCTCTCTTTTCATTCGTTCTTTTCCAACGGAGGACAAACTCCTATGCCGAACGGCAGACTTTTGGGGCGGAGGGTCTCAAAGGTTTTACTGCTTTCTTTGAATATGCAGTGCCGGGAGCGTTACGTCTCATGCAATCTTTTTGGGCTATCTCATACTGGAAGGTATGCGCCAATCGCGCCCTTCTCGGATAGCCTGGTAGAATAAGGTCGGGAAATCCGAGATGCGGTAAACTAAAAGAAACCGGGATTTGTAAATGGAGCTAAGACAGTTGCGTCACTTTGCGACTGCAAAATCAACGTCGGTCTCAGCCACGTTATTGATAAAATTGGTGAACAAAAATTGCACCGCAGAAGCAACAATCTCGATGATCTGAGCATCTGTAAACCCAGCTCGACGTATCGCGGCTAGCTCTTCGTCGGTAACCTTTCCTCTTGTTTCGGTTACGCTCTTCGCGAAGTGAACGGCAGCGTCGGCCTTCGGATCGCTCGAATGCCCCGCCCGATTCAGCGCCACTTCCTCGGCCGGCAATTTCTGGAAGTGCTTGCTCACATACGTATGGGCGGCCAAGCAATACTCGCACTCGTTCACTTGCGAGACAGCGAGAGCGATCCGAGCGCGCAATTTTGAGTCTAGCGTCTTGCTCAATGATTTTCGCAGTTCGAGTATACCGTTAAGAGTGTTTGGGCTTTGCGCGATGACAAGAAAGAGGTTGGGAATGAAGCCAAGTTGCTTGAGAAATCCATCCAGCGCAGGATGCGTTTCAACTGGAGCTTCGTCGCGGGTGGGAATCTTGATACGAGACATAACGATAGTCGGAGTGTGTATTTTCTGGCGGCATTTACTAGTCGAGGGTCGAGGCTTCGCCTAGTCTGGCTTCGAGTTCACGGATGCGCACTTGTAGCGGTTTGATGGCAGCTTCAACCTGTTCGCGTGTAAAACGAGGCGTGATGTGCTGCGGGCAATTCCAATCATAGGAAACCACCTGGATAAGGAAAACTCGCTCGACCTTATCTCGCTCCGATGGCGGTGCGAGCGAGTTAGCCATCTCGGGATGTTCGCGTGCGTCAACCACCCGCGCATGCCCGAGAATTTTCAGGCGAGTGCCCTGCGGATAGTCCATTAGAAAAAGAGCAACCCGGTCACTCACTGACAGATTGCCGACCGTGATTAGCTGGCGATTACCTTTAAAATCGGCGAAAGCCAGCACGGCTGACGTGCTCAATAATTCTGAATAATGCTGTGTCAGTGTGTTAAACCCTTTTAACTGTGGGTTCGGCGCCTCGCAGAAAGGACCGAATTTCGGTTCCTATTTCAACGAAATGCGTTTCCAGAGCGAAATGCCCCGTGTCGTAGAACACGATCTTGGCATTCGGGTTGTCACGCTTGTAGGCTTCCGCCCCGGCCGGTATAAAGAAAGGGTCGTTTTTTCCCCACACGCACAGAATAGGCGGCTTTTCTTTTCGGAAGTACGCTTGGAATTGCGGGTACAATTCTACGTTACTTTTGTAGTCACCGATTAGATCCAATTGAATCTCCGCGCTTTCCGGACGCTCCAGCAAAGCGGTATCCAAGAAAACGGCTTCCGGCGCGACAGTCTCGTCAGGGTTCGTTACTCCGTGATGGTATTGGTATTTCGTCGCTTCAAACGTGAAGAGTGATTTCAGGGCTTCGCGATTTTCCTTCGTGGGATTTTCCCAATATTTCCTCATAGGAGCCCAGGCATCCTTTCCAAGCCCCTCCGTGTAAGCGTTGCCGTTTTGGGAAATGATGGCGAATACGCGATGCGGATAGCGAAGAGCGATCCGAAGTCCTGTCGGAGCGCCATAGTCGAACACGTAAACTGCAAATGTCTTGACCCCCAGCTCATCAACAAAGTCTCCGACGATTCGTGCAATATTTTCGAAGGTATAGCTGAACTTTTTATGATCGGGGGCGTCTGAGAATCCAAAACCAGGCAAATCCGGAGCGATCACGTGATAGTCAGGAGCGAGGATAGGGATGAGGTTGCGAAACATGTGGCTCGACGTCGGAAACCCATGGAGGAGCACAATGGATGGAGCATCGGGGCTCCCTGCCTCACGATAAAAGAGGTTCAGACCGTCGACGTTTTTTTTGCGGTAAGAAACAGTATTAGTTTTCATGTTGCATTTAACCTGGGTCTGGCTCACTGCTTGAAAGCCTAGTGTCCGTCTGGGCTTCCGCGACGGCTAGCTTCGAACAGGAACCAGACTCGCCCTTCGGCTTCATCAATCCAGTTTTCGAGCAGACTGGCACTCGCTACATCACGGTATTCATCGCAGACGTCGTGAGCTTCGCGCATCCTGCGAGTCAGTTGCCGATTGTCCTCGCGCAACTCCGCCAACATTGTGCTCGGTTCTACATAATCCGCTTCATTGTCGAGCAGCGTCTGATTGCTCTTGATTTCGCCAATGGAGCGTAGCGTACGGCGGCCGAGCTTCCGCACTCGCTCAGCAAGCACATCGGTCATTTCGAAGAGTTGATCCCCCTGCTCATCCAGGAGCAGATGATAGTCTCGGAAATGGGGCCCACTCATGTGCCAATGGAAATTTTTGGTCTTGAGATACAGCGCAAAAACGTCGGCTAAGATTCCATTCAGAGCCCCTCCGATGTCCCCCGCTCCTAGGTCTGAGATCTCAGTTCTTGGGCTCAAACGCTCACGGTCGTGGTTTGCGCGGCTTGGCTCTTGATTACGATCGTCATCGGCAGAGACCGACGTTGAGGAAGATTTCTTTATACTCATGAGGAAAGATGTTGCGCATAGGTTGCGTGGTGGCGGTCTGCTCTCAAAGTAGAGGCACGAAGTGAATCACCCGTCATCCAGATCGCAGCTCCGAGTAGAACAATATCTTTGATGAGAAACTCACCAATCGCCCCCGATAGATAAGGCAAGCCTTCTGGTTGCAGAACTCCGGGCGTCGTAAACATGAAACTTAGGGTCGTTAGAAACATCCCAATCGCCCCTAAGCCTCCAAAAACTGAAACCTTTGGCGCCGCGTATCGAAGAGCGAGGAGAAAGGCAATGAGAATCTCGCTAGTGCCAATAACCGCGCAAAGCGGCCGCAAACCCATTAGATGATAAGCCCAGGACATGAGAGGACTATTCGCAAGCAGTCCTTCAATGCCTTTGTCCTCATATTCCGTGTACTTTAGAGCTCCAATCCAAACCACTACGATAGCAACACCATATCGGATAATAATGTGTCCAATGTTCTCCAGCCTCATTCCTAAATCTGTTTTGTCGGCGTTATTCATAAATTCTGTTCAGGAACGCAATCCGTGAATCGGCGGTTACAGTCGAGCCGACGACTCGGTGCTAGTCTTGGCGTTAGATTCTGCTTCCCAACCAAGAAACGGCCAATGCAATGTTTTTTGAGCGGGTCATACTTTCTGTCATGGCCTAAGCGCGGGAATTAATTCGCACCGATATGAGAGAGTAGTAAACTTTCTCATGGAGCTCAGGCAATTACGCCATTTCGCAGCGGTGGCGCTGTATGGGAACTTCAGCCGGGCAGCCAAACAGCTAAATCTGACACAGCCCGCGCTTAGCCGACAGGTCAAGAACCTGGAAGATGAACTCGGTTTGACGCTCTTAAAGCGTGGAGATAACGGGGTCAGCTTAACCGCTGCGGGAAAAACGTTCTTGGAGGAAGCTCGTGAAATTCTCGCCAGAACTGATCAAGCTGTCAGACGCATTCGCAAGAAGAACTGTGAAAAACCCTTACGTGTCGGGTACCTGCCCTCGTTCGTAGCCGGAATCATGCCCCATGCGCTCGCTCGGTTTAGAACGACGGTGGTAGCCCCGGCCCCAGAGCTTTTTGATTGCACCGCTCAAGAAATCGTCGCAAGAGCAAATACGTCGGAGCTGGACATCGCCATCCTTCCAAAGGAGCTAGAAGGAAATGTCCCTCATTTTCAATGGACGACCTTCCGTCAACTTTTGCCAGTCGTCGTCCTGCCAAAACAGCATCCTCTCGCCAAGATTCGGAAGATCTCGCCAAAGGCACTTGAGGACTATCCGGTCCACGGGCTGAGTCATCTAACCTTCCCCGAATATGCGCCCCGATTGAGGGCCATGCTCCGACCATTCGGGGTGAAACCGGTTTTTGAAGATCAGACCGCAGATGGAGCACAGGCTCTGTTTCATGCCATCGAGGCGCACATGGGTCTTGCAGTTCTAGTCGAAGGAGTCGCTAACATGTTGCCAGGCTCGCTAACCGTCCGCCCATTTTCCCCGCCATTACCGCCGCTCACGGTTGGAATAGGAATGGCCCAAAGTCCTCGGAACGAGCAAGCGGAAGCTTTCGTTAAGATCCTCCACGAAGTGGCTGCACAGCTCCGGCCGCGTCGACAGACCGGCTGAGTCAGAATGCTGGCTCATAAAGATCTTCTAGGGATAGGACTCGAAAGCTTCGCTCTCACCTAGGTCTCGCATATTACCAAAAGTATCCGCCGGCCAAAAAACATAGCATTGGCTGGTTTCTCCGGGGGTAGGACATTCGAGCGAATTCACCGAAGCCGAATTGTTTTTTAACCAATCCTCTCAAAACATGGAGCAAACGAAAAAACCAGTGGTTCTCGTTATTGGCGCAACCGGTCTAACCGGTTCATTCTTGATCAAGGAATTTGATCGCGATAGTTCTGGCGTGCACGTCAGACTGGCGGCTCGCAGGCAGGAGCAAGTGGATAAATTTAACTCCGAAAACAGAGATGCCGTTCTATTAGACTTAGATGATCCCCGCTCCTTGGGGGCTGCTTTGGCTGGGGTAGATCGCCTTTTTTTGGTCACTGGCTATACCGTTGCCATGTTAACCCAAGGAAAAACGCTGGTCGACGCGGCGAAAAAAGCCGGGATAAAGCACATCGTGCACCTTGGAATTTTTGGTAATTGGGACACCACCGACCCACATTTCGCGTGGCACCAACTAATCGAAAAATACATTGAGGCAAGCGGCATTGGCTGGACGCATTTGCATCCGAACGTATTCATGGAGTTGTTGCCCGTACTGATTTCCATTGAAAACGACAG
>DASUWQ010000598.1:0-6480 GCA_036378375.1 Chthoniobacterales bacterium | reverse complement strand
AGCACGAGCACGAGCACGAGCACGAGCACGAGCACGAGCACGAGCACGAGCACGAGCACGAGCACGAGCACGAGCACGAGCACGAGCACGAGCACGAGCACGAGCACGAGCACGCTACAGCCCGTAATCGCCGGAATACTCGTTCATCCGGAGGCCGCGGATCAAAGTGGCACATTCCTGCAGCCCGTCGGCAATTCCGTGGTAACGGCCGACAAGATCCAGCATTTGCAAAGGCGCTTCCAGGCTCTGTTCATCCAGGATCCGTCGGTCGCGGATCTGTTCGACAGTATGATCAATCTTCGCTAATGCGCCATCCAGCACCGGGAAGTCGCGCTGGAATTCTTGTTTATGAAAGGCTTCCGAAAATGCGTCCAGCATCTGGCTGAACTCAGTCTCTATTTGTTGAAATGGCGGCCCCAAAAATTCTTCCGTTACCTCCGGTAAAAGATGACGGTGCGAAAGAAGATGGCAGATCCGATTCGGTACGGCCTGCAACAGATGAACCAACGCAACAACTCTCGCCCTTTCCTCGTCCGAGAAACGCTGACTACGAATCTGGCGAACCGCTTGCAGCGCTTCTACCGATAGAATCACCAACCGAGTTCGAATCCTCTCCTGATCAGGTTCTTGCCGGAGTAAAGCGTTCGTATCTTTGAAGAGAGCAAGCAGATCGTCTCTGAGCAACTTCTGAGGTAGCGTGGGCCAAAGCAACCTGCCGACGACAATCGCGATCGCTAACCCGGCAATCATTCCGAGAAACGTCTCGATAATCGTGAGAGCGGGTACCGGATGTTGCGGATCCAGCCCTACAAAAGTGCTGATCGTTAGTAAGGCGATCTGGATCCAAAACGTGATTCCGCCGACTTTGACCAAGAAGAAGCCGAACGCGAATAGAATCGCGAACAACACCAGATTCATTACGAGGTAACTCGACAAGAACGGCGTGGTGAGAAGGAGTACAATCGCGCACCCGATTAACACTAACGAACCTTTAAAGCCGTACTGAAAAGCTCGAAGATCTCCCGTGCCACCGGATCGAATATACGGCCGGCCGAACAATGTCATTATCCAAGCCATTAGGGTTAGCGCGGCCGGACCAGGCGGATTGATCCACATCAGCAAAAGGACTGAAATGATTGCGGCGAGCCCTCCTTTAATCCCGACCTTGACCCAAAACCAGTCGATTCTAGGTAAAAGATCCCATTGCGGTTTCGGCTCCGGTAGAGGTTGGCCCTTCCGCGGCAGACCCTCAAGATTGGCACGGATATTACTGAACTCGTCGCGGAGGGACCGGAGTGCGGCAAAATGGCCGGCGAACGCCATGGTCGTTTCTAGTGGTTGAGCCCTCAGGAAACCCTCGGTACGAATCTGCAGCACTTTGCGCTCGAGATCATCGAAGGCTTCGTTCAAAGAACTCGAGCGCAGTTTTTGGCCGGGGCGAGTAAAAGCTTTCAAGATCGCACCTTCCTCGCTAATCGCGGCGCTCACCTTGGCAAGCTCGTCTCGCAGCCGCTCGACGATCGGCATATCGACGAGACGTCTTTGGGCGAGAAAAAGGGCACCATGAAATAGGCTGATCAGCGAGACGAGGAACGCATTGTAATTGGAAACCCGAGATGAGAAAAATACACTCTCCCGGTTGCCGTTATTTAACAGGTCCTTGAGAACCGCCATCCGGTGCGAGAACTCGGCTCGGATTTCTCCGATTTTCTCCGGGCCTTTTTGTCCTTCGACATACGCTGCCGTCTCGAGCGAGACAAAATCACTGATGGTTGCTAGAGCGGCACGCCCCGCATCCAAAAATTCTTCCCGAGCATAACGAGGCCAAATGATCGTCATTACCAGGAGCGCGCACATGGCTCCCGTTAAGATCTCTTCTGTGCGGGTCAGGCCGATATACCAAGCCTGGTCTGGAACCGGTAGCCCATTTGTAACCACCGTAAGCGTGGTCAGACCAACTAAGAAATAGGCATAGGGAACTTGGCGGGCGCCGACTTGGCCAAACTTATAGCTGCTAATGACCATCACTACGAACAGCAGAGGCAAGAAGATCGCCGGCGTCGAAGCGTAGTCGCCCACAAGCCAAACACCGATGATCGCTCCACCGATGGTTCCGGTAATCCGCATCACCGCCTTCAACGCCATCGAGCCGACGAATGGGGAGGTGGTCATCACCAGCACGGTCAGTATCGCCCAGCTATCGTGCGGCAAACGCAAAAGCTGGGTGACGAGCAATGCTGATAGCCCAGCTAGCCCAGTCTTTATCCCGTTCCTTACCGCACGATCGCCAAAAAAATCTTGCAGCGGCCAATGCCATTTCCGCTCTAAAGGGATCGCATCGGTCTTTGTGGACATAAAAGAAGGAGGTAGAGCTAGACGGACGCGTGAGAGGTGAAAAGTGAAAGGTCTGATATTCGTGGCTCACGAAGAACCGATTGGCTTCTTCGGGAAATAGCGGATAGCAGACCTTTCACCTGTCAGTTTTCACCTCTCCTCCCGGCTCCTAGCTCCTTCTCTGCTAGGGTGCCGTTTTCTCTTTCTCGCCTTCCGCGGGCACAACCTCTGGGAGCATCGCGACCGAAACGGTTTGGCCGATCCTCAAGGGAACCGGCGGTTTTCCCGTTACGTGCAACCGCACCGGGAATCGCTGCGGAAGACGAACCCAATCAATCGTCTGGCTAACCGAGGGCAAGAGGCCGGTAGAATCGCTACCCGAACCATCCTGCACATAAATCCCCCATCCGATGCTGCGAACCACGCCCTCGTACGGTTTATTTTCGTAACCGATGCTTGTGATCTTAGCTTTTTGCCTAATCTGAATGTGTGGAAGTTGGGTTTCTTTGAAGTAGGCGGCCACCCAGAAGGAATCAGTGTCGACTAGAGCTAACAATTCTTTTCCGGCCGTCACATAGGTACCGACACTCGTGTTCCAGTTCGTCACATACCCGTCGACTGGCGCGACCACTTTGGTGTAGCTCAGGTTAAGCTGGGCGAGCTCGAGATTCGCTTTGGCGGACACGACTTGGGCCTGGGCGGCATAATAAGCATCTTGCGCATTCTGGAAGTCCTGCTGCGCCGAAACGTGCTTTTGGTAAAGGTCGGTTTGCCGTTCGAGATCTTGTTGGCGCTGTTTGAAATTCGCCTCGGCATTTTGCACCTGACCAACGGACACATCGACCTGCGCCTTGAAATCGGAAGGATCGATCTCGAACAGCGGATCACCGATTTTCACCTGTTGATTGTCGTTGACCGCGACGTGAATGATCGGGCCTGAAACCCGGGGAGCGATACCCACGACGTTCGCACGGACCTGCCCATCTCTAGTCCAAGGATTTTGTATATATTTAGAATAGAGCGAAAGGCCGGCCCAGATCGCCAACGCGATGATAACGAATGTGATGAGGTAATTAAGGAGCCTAACCTTCATGGTTGAAAGACCATTCCGATCAATGAGCTCAATAGCACGACCAACGCGAGGAAGAAAAGAGGAAGATGCCAGACATATCGAGACAGGCCAGTGCGCTCCATGACGGCGATAATTAGCCAGCCAGCAAGGAACCCAAGTATGCCCACTACTGCTACCCATGGAATGAGCACTTCCCCTAGCCTCATTTCCGGTAGGTTTAAGTCTAGGGCGAGAAGTTCCATTGCGGTACCGCTGATCAATTGACCGACTTGTGGAGAAGATCAAGGTATTTGGCAGTAAACAGACCGAAAGGGCGATACGGCGAAAGGGCGAAAGGGCGATGCAAGCCCAAGATCGGTAGGGCCTTGTTTCGCCCTTTCGCCCCTTCGCTATTTCGCCGTTTCGCCCCTAAATCCTGGCAGCGATGATTCCGTCCGAATCCTTGGGAAATTTGTTTACCTGATCCAGGGTCAACCCGAAATGATCTGCCACTAGCTGTGCCGGGTTCGCGGCCAGCCACGAGGTTAACAAGATTTCCTCGTAGGTCGGCGCATTGAACAGGATCAACAAACGTAATCTTTCGGTACCGGTGTTTTCTACGAAATGGCCGTAACCCTGTTTAACGAAAGAAATCATCCCGGGGCCGTAAGCCATCGTCTTAACCCGCCCATGCGAGCCGAATATCGTGACTTTGCCTTCGCCGCACATCACGAATTGCCATTCATCTGCACTCGGATGCCAATGCATTTCTCGGAACCCACCCGGTTCGATATCCATCCGGGCTGCCGTCAGCGTGCTCTGAATCGGGAACTCTTTGGACGAAACGACCTTGATAAATCCACCCGGGAATTCGTGCGTCGGCGAAGTCAGGGGTTTTAAGCGCATCCAGGACCGGTATCTCCTTTAAGAATCATACGTAGAATCCGGTCCTCGCTCGGGAGGTGAAACCGCGTAGTTTTTCACTTTCTCCTGAATCTTTGACACTTTTTGATGTTCGCCGCGAAGCGGCTATACAGAACAGCCCAGGGTTTTAACCCTGGGTCAGCCGTTTGTGAAAGGTGCCCTGAAGGTGGCACCCGATGTTCGGTGCGCTGGTGGAATAACTCGGCCAATAGACTAAGACGCGCCTCGGCCGCCACTTTCAGGGCGGATCTCGCACTACGCGTAACCCAGGGCTAAAGCCCTGGGCTGTTCTGTATAGCCGCTTCGCGACAAAATCCGACAGGTGCCGGAACACCTCCGCGGTCGGCACCCGTCCTTAGTCCCCAGCAGTCCGAGAGTCCTACGCGGCGTTTCGCCGCAACCCTCCTAAGCTGATCTATTCCTTTTTCTCTCCTAACCTTTTCCCCAAGCTTTCGAGTAAGCTGGCCGCAAAGGCCATCCCGCGGCGAGAGTCCCGGCTGTTAAATTTCTGTAGAAGAGGCAACATGCCGGGTGCGCTGGTTTTCTCAGACGACACCCGCTGCAATGCTTCCGGGACGGCGCCCGCCAAACTGCCCAGCACATCAGGGTCGATGTCACTCAGGACTTTACTCAATATTAATAGGTTGCGGATCGCGCGGATGTTTTCGGGCCTGTTGGCAGTTTCGACAACGGTGTCGAGAATGAAGTTACCGGAGCTTAAAGCACCGTTCAACGCATCCAGAACTCCTCGATCATGTAAGCCTTGCAAGAGATCATAGACTGCCAACAAAGCTTCCGCGTGTGCAGCCGGAGCCTGGTCGAGCCGCTCCAACAGTTCTTCGCGAGCATCTCGACGCGGCGATTCGAATTTGATAGGCACACCCATTGTTTTCTCCGGTGGTTAGTGTTTTGACCCGTTCTTAGGCGTTCCGCCGTTCCGGGTTCCAGGCAGTGAGTAATCCGGCCGCTTCCATTTCCGTTCCACTTCTACCCCGTTCTGCGGGGTCGGATGGCCAAACCGAAAGTTGCTCCGTGGAAGCGGCGATTCATCATGCTCACCGAGAACCTGTAGCTTCACCGCCGTTTCTTTGTAAGCCGGCGTGTGAGTGACACTATCTGTCACACTGCTGGTTAGCCGGTTCACGGGATGTTCACTCGAATTCATCGGCATATACAATTCGCGTCCCTGCACTCGGTTAGTCACCAAAGCACGTATTTTTACCTGGCCACGCCGAGAGGTTAGCCTAACCCAGCTTCCGGTATCGATCTTCCGTTCAGCCGCCAATTCCGGAGAAATTTCTATCCAGTTGTCAGGGGTCTTCTCTTTAATTCCAGTCACCCGATAGGTCATGTTCCCTTCGTGGAAATGCTCTAGCAGACGCCCATTGTTCAGGTGCAGATCGTATTCCTCATCGACTTGCTCCGAAGCTTCAACCCACTTCAACGGATAGAATCGAGCCTTACCATCGGGGAAATTGAAGCGTTCGGTATATAGGAGTGGTTCATCAGAACCATCCGGGTGCACCGGCCATTGCAGCGATTTATATCCTTCTAGCCTTTCGTAAGTCACACCCGCGACCAGCGGGGTCAGCGAAGCAATTTCATCCATGATTTCTGACGGATGTTGGTACTTCCAGCTCGCGCCTAAACGATTCGCTACTTCCTGAATGATTTGCCAATCCGGTTTGGTTCCGACCATCGGCTCCAACACTTGATAGAGCCGTTGAATTCGCCGCTCGGTGCTGGTGAAGGTCCCTTCCTTTTCCAGGCTCGGTGAAGCCGGCAAAACGACATCGGCAAAGCGGCAGGTATCCGTGAAAAAAATGTCCTGCATCACAAAGAACTCTAATTTCTCGAAAGCGCTGCCGACCAGATTTGAGTTGGAATCAACCAAACTCATTTCTTCGCCATAAAGATACATCGCTCGAAGTTTGCCCTCGAGAATCGCGTCCACCATTTCGTGATTATCAAGACCACGTTCCGGCGGTAACTGCGTATTCCAAACCTTCTCAAAACGGGCACGAATCTCCGGATCGGTAACAGCTTGGTAACCCGGGTATCGGTCCGGCATCGCTCCCATGTCCGAGGCACCTTGGACGTTGTTGTGTCCGCGTAATGGATAAGCGCCAGTGCCGGGGCGCATATAGTTTCCAGTTACCAACAGCAAATTC
>DASUWQ010000597.1:0-7858 GCA_036378375.1 Chthoniobacterales bacterium | reverse complement strand
GCCGCATCATAATCGGTGGTCGCCGCCTGTACCCCGACCGACGCATCTCTTAGGCCGGCAATACCTCGAATTCCCGGCGATTTTGACCGATTAACCACCAAGCTAAGTGTGGTTGTCATATAGGGGGTAGACCACGCCAACATCCGTTCCCGGTTCGGGGTTATCGTAATCCCACCAACGATACAATCATAACGCCCCTGCTCCATCTCCCGAAGAATTGTCTCCCACTGAGTATTAACGAACACGGGCGCTAACCCCAGCCGATGCGCAATCTCATTCATGAGATCGACCTCAAACCCGACTCTTGCGCCTTTCGAAACGTATTCGAACGGTGGATTCACAAAATACGTCCCGATCCGCAGCGTCCCCGACGCCAGAGTCGCCAGTCGCTGGTTGGCAACCGCCCCTACCGAAACAATCGTTAACAGAGCGCCTACCGCGCAACTTTTGCCGAGGTAACCGAAACACGCCCACTGTGGCCTTCTCCGCCTAATCAAATTGAGCATCGCCCCAATCCTAGGCCCCCGCGTCCCTCCAGCCCAGGCTAAACTGATTTGCTTCGTTTGCGAAGCCGTCCCGGAGGGACTGAACGATGGTAGACCAATTCCAGGCAATAAATTGCCAAGCTACGACCACACTGTCCCTCCGGGACGATCTATCACCTTTCACTTCCGTCCCTATCTGCGTAAATCTGCGTCCATCTGCGGCTGATCTGCCTTCTCTTTCGCGTCCATTCGCGGTTGCTTTCGTGCTACCCTTTCACCGCGCCCGAGAGCAGCCCGGCGATGAAATATTTCTGCACGAACACATAGAGCACCAACAATGGCACCGCAATGATCACCAGGATAGCAAATAACGCTCCAGGATTTGCCATATACATCCCGGAATATTGCATCGGTACGAGTGTAACCGTCTTATGACTGCTATCGGTCATCACGACCAGGGCCAAAAAAAACTCGTTCCAGGTGACGATAAACTGCCAGACCGCAACGAAAATAAGCGCCGGTCGAACTAGCGGTAGCGCTACATGTCGAAACAATTGCCAAGCGGTACATCCATCGATACGACCGGCTTCAAACAGGTCTTTCGGCGAATCGTCCATAAACGTCTTGATGATCACGATCGCGTACGGCGCACCCAAAGCCGCATAAGGCAGAATCAACCCCTGGTAAGTATTAATCCAACCAACCGTCCGCAACATAATTGCGATCGGAAGAACGATCGAAGCGATCGGAATCATGAGCGTAGTTAACAGGCTGGTGTACAAAAACGTCGTCCCTCTCAACCTCAAAACCGACGCCGCAAACGCAAACAACGCAGCCGCAACCAAGACAATGGCCACGGTTCCACCAGTCACTACCAAGCTGTTCCAGAAAAAGGTTAGTAACGGATTCTCCCGAATAACCGTCACGAAATTATCAATCGTGATCGGAAAACTAAACAACTGCGGATTAAACGCAGTATCCGGCGACCGCAACGCCACACTAACCATATAAATCTCCGGCACCATCCATAGCATCAACACCGGAACCAAAATCATTTTCGCCCAAAACCGCATAAGTTAGAAAACGCAAACAAACCGCGAATGGACACGAATAGGAAACACGAATGAAGCCAATAAAATCTCACGCAAAGTCGCAAAGTCGCAAAGGTACAATCATGGGAAAGGTGAAGCCTACTAGAGATCCGATTGGTCGTTCTCGGCGCTGACCCAGGCTTTGCTCGGTTTGCAGCGCTCGACGGATATCGCCGCGCCCTTCCACCTATCGCCGCGCCTGCCTCCCATCTGCGTAAATCTGCGGTTCGTCTGCGTTTTCTTCGTGTACATTCGCGTTTGCTATTCGTGTCCATTCGCGGTTGTTTTCACGTCTAACCTCTCACGCGCGAAGCGCTCCCCGCTGGCGTTAACCGCGCCCCCAGAAACACAATCTGAATAACCGATAACCCTAACGCGAGCACCAGCACCAGCGTCGACAACGCCGACGCGTACCCGGTATCGCCAATCACGAATCCTTGTTTAAAAATATAGGTCCCGAAAATTTCGCTGGCATGATCCGGACCGCCATCCGTCATGAGATGAACAATCGGGAACGTCTGCAACGTCCCGATCACACCCAACAACAATAACGACCGGGTAACCGGAGAAACTAAAGGAACAATCACCCGAGTGGCCAGCTGTAAACCATGGGCCCCATCGATTCGCGCCGCATCCCAGAGCTCGCCCGGAATATTATTTAAGCCCGCTACATACATGAGCATTGAAAAACCGGTCCACTGCCAGACGTTCACCAGGATCAACGCATAAATCACAAGAGTGGGTTCACCCAGCGGCGATACGCTCAGCTGCAAACCGATCAATTTCGCGTATTCCTGGATAATCCCGTAGTAGGGAGCATACATCTGCGACCACACGATACTGACCACCGATACACTGGTGATAACCGGCAGAAAAAACATCACTCGAAAGAACGTCTTGGATCGGTGTGTATGCCGCTCGATCAAATAAGCGATCGTGCCTCCAAGCACCATCTGGACCGGGATCGTGATTGCTCCCCAAAGAAACATGTTTAACAGCACCCGCCAGAAGACCGGGTCCTGAAACGCTTGCCAATAATGATTTAAGCCAACAAAGCCGCCCGGATGCGAGGCACCGGCACCGTATAGACTTTCACAGACGACCCAGAGAATCGGGTACGCGACGAAGAGCACAAAAAGCAGGACTGCCGGCAACACATAAACGTAAGCAGGCAGCCTCATTTAATCCGCTTTGTCTTAAACCTTTGCGCCTTTGCGTCTTTGCGTGAGATTTTTTCCGTCTTTGTGTCCTTTTGTGATCTTTTTTCACTTCAACGTTTTATCGGTCACATCTTGCACCCGTTTCAAACCATCTGCCGGTGTCACTGTCCCCGATGCCACCCCCGCTAGCACATTATCGAGTTCTTGCCCGATTTCCGGATGCGCAATTCGTTGGTTCTCGGCGTGCGGCAGATCCGCAATGAACCGGTTATACATCTCTTTAATGTTAGGCGTGATATCGCCCTGCGGCTCAAACCCGGTAAACGATGGGAGATCATTAAGATCGTTCAACGCTTCCTGCAGTCCCTCTCCTTTCACCAGAGAAGCCAGAAACTTCCAGGCTTCAGGATTCTTTTCTCCGTTCTTAGTCAGGCCATAGCCGATATCGACACCACCGACTGGCGGACTGACTTGTCCTCCCTCTTTCAGAGCTGGGAAATAAAAGAAATCGAACCCATTCATATTTTGAACGAACTGCGACAAAGGCGGGGGAAACTTACTCTCTTGCATCCACCAGGAACCCAGCGCCATCATCCCGATACGCCCCTGGGCAAATAACTGTGCGCCGGTAGGATAAGCGCGCGCACCGAGAGCGCCTTCTTGGAAAACGTGATCTTTAAACAGCGCGCTCCACGCTTCCAAAGCCGAAACCAACTCCGGCGATGTCCATGGCGCCTGGCCGGCCTGCGCTTTCTCTGCCAGGCCTGGAGCCAGTTGGTTGGCGATCATCAAAAACACATTCTCATTTTGCCAACCGTCCGCCGCCCCTTGATACAATGGGATATAACCGCCGCTGGTCAGTTTCTTTGCCACCTCCACCAGCTCTGCATAGGTCTTGGGAACAGATAACCCGAGCTTTTGAAAAACCGGTTTGTTATACCAGATGCATAGGACCTGACATTCCTGCGGGAGCAGATAATAGTTCGTGTCGTTCGGCGGATTCCCCATAGTCAGCTGTTTCAACGCCACCGGAAAAACCTGCGAAGTCCACTTGTCGCCCCATTCCTTAGCCGCATACGAATTGAGCGGCGCTAACTGTTCACGATACTGCTGGGTAAATGAGCCGGGTTGTAAGCCGATAATATCCGGTAGGCTATTGGAAGCCGCGGCGGCCTTCAGCGCCGTCAGATATTGAGGAGAATAATTGTAATAGGTGTAATTGACCTTCAGATCCGGATTTTTCGCTTCAAACGCTTTGATCGATTTTTGCATGGTACTGGCAACGAACCAGGACCAGACCGTGATCTCTTTCTGTTGAGCATCAGCTGGAACAGCCGATAGCAATCCTATCGCCAGGAGGGTGAAGACGAACGCTCGTGTTTTCATCTGGGGGCACCGATAGGGACGAGCTCCCGCTCGTCCGGTTCCGTTCGACCTCCCGCATGTCCAAATTCGGTTCCCGGGAGCGTCAAAACCAACAAACTCAGACCGGCAGCTTTGTAAAGCGAAACAAAACGCTCCGAAAGGATAAATGGCCTATTTGTGTTGTGTTCGTTTTCGTTTCGCTTATTAATTCTTGCGAAAGGCACCACGAATGCCGAGCCGAGCTCCTACGCCCTCCCTATTAACCGCCGAACGGCGGGTCCGCATCGGGGAACTCCTTGCGCGCAACGGTAGTGTCCGGGTGAATGAGCTCAGCCGCCTTTTCCGAGTCACCGAAGTCACCGTTCGCAGTGACCTGGATGCCATGGCCCGGGGCGGTCTGCTCGTGCGCGACCGCGGAGGCGCGATTGCTCATACCTCAACGAGCTTGTCGACCGCGTTCGAAAAACGAGCACTCGAACATGCAGAACAAAAGCGGCGAATCGGTCGGGCGGCTGCCGCTTTAGTTGAAGATGGAGAAACGGTGATTCTAGATGCCGGCTCTACCGTGATGGAAATGGCGCGGAATATGGCCGCTCAAAAATCGCTTACCGTCGTGACGACCGGTCTAAATATCGCCGCGCAGGTGGGCGCTGTGCCCGGCGTACACGTCCTGGTGGCGGGTGGTTTCCTCAGCCCCGAAACCGTGAGCACGGTCGGCGCAATTGCCGAACGCGACCTGGAAAACTTGATTGTCGATAAACTTTTCTTAAGCACACAAGCATTCAATGCGGAGTCAGGCCTGACCGATGTCTCCTTAGATGTAGCCAGAGTCAAAGCCGCCATGATCCGTTCCGCTCGCCGGACCTTTCTGCTGGCCGATTCCAGTAAATGGGGCCTATCCATGTTTGCCAAGGTCGCTCCCCTAACCGAGATCGATGTCTTAATCACCGACAACGCCCTCCCAAAAGCCGCCCGTAAATCGATCCAGACTTTCGATATCGAGCTCAAGGAAACCGTATGACCGATTCTCGGCGCTCCAAATCGTCCTCGTACTCGTCGTCGTCCTCGTCCTCGAAAAGGGGGTGACGGGGGGATCGGCAAATTGCGCTATGTCCGAATTGCAACCGCCGCGGAATTGAAGCTCCAAAAACGCCGACACAAATGCTGACCCCATGTACACAACGCTAACCGACCTAACCAACAAGGTTGCCATCGTAACCGGAGGCTCTCGCGGCATCGGCTTCGAATGCGCGACCGCGCTACGCGAGAACGGCGCCAGCGTTATCATTGCCGGTCGCGACCCGGTGCAAGGCGTAGAATCTGCCCGGCGTTTAGAGGCTCAATTTCTCCCGCTCGATGTCGCCAATGCCGAACAAGTGAAACAGGTAACGAACACAATTGTTGAACGCTACGGCCAACTCGATATCGCCGTAAATAATGCCGGGCAATCACTCTGTGTCGCCGCCGAGAAATGTTCGGACGACCAATGGCAGAAGATGGTGGACATCAACCTGAATGGTCTATTCTATTGCTGCCGCGAGTTCGGTCGCGCCATGTTGCGCCAAGGCAAAGGCAGCATCGTGAATATCACTTCTGTTTCCGGGCTAATATCAAACGTACCCCAGCCGCAGTCCGCCTATAACACATCCAAAGCCGCAGCAATCCAACTCACCAAATCGTTAGCCGCAGAATGGGCGAAACGCGGCGTCAGAGTAAACGCCGTATCCCCCGGCTACATCGAAACCGATATGACCCGTGGCGCCCTGGAAAAACGCCAAGATTGGGTCGCCGTCTGGCAACAATTCACACCCATGATCCGTGTCGGCCAACCGACCGAAGTCGCCGGCGCCGTCCTCTTCCTAGCCTCCGATGCCGCCAGCTTCTTTACCGGAAGCAACCTGATCATCGACGGCGGCTACACCTGCTGGTGATTAAACCTCCCGCGAAGACGCAAAGGTTAGGAAGACCAACCGCAGATGAACGCAGATTTATGCGGATAGGCAATCAAGAACCAGAGCGTAGCCTAGTAAAACCGCGTAGGCTATAAATATTTCACCGCTTCCGACTTCGCCCCATCTCCCCCTTTAGCTATGTCGGACAAGACCCGGTTTATCAGGCTTCGCTCGTCAGTTCCCCATCTGCGTAAATCTGCGTCCATCTGCGGTTGTTCTCTTAACCTTCGCGCCTTTGCGTCCTTGGCCGACGTAGCTAAAGGGGGAGATGGGGCGAAGTCTGCTTTGCGTGAGATTTTTTTTGGTGTCTTCACTCCAAGAACAGGTCCGTCAACAATTCCTTCCCTGGATCAACCGCATAACCACTGAAATCTGTCACCCCGGTCTCACGCAAAACATCTTCATCGATACAGAACCGCCCCGTAAAACTTTTCGCGTCCCGAGTTAGAATTACCTGCGCGGCATCCGCCACGATTTCCGGGGTCCGACACCGGCTCTGATCGACCCCGGGGATTAGGTTAAGCGCCGCCGTCCGAATAATCGTCCTAGGCCAAAGACAATTGAACGCCACGCCCGCATCCTTCCATTCAGCGGCCAGCCCGAAACTGACCATCCCCATAGAAAACTTAGAAACCGTGTAAGCCGTATGGCGCCCAAATCACCGCGGATCCATCGAGATAGGCGGTGCTAACGTTAACACATGCGGATTATCCCGCCCGACCAAGTGCGGCAAACAAAGCTTCGAACAAATAAATGTGCCACGGACATTAACCTGCTGCATGAGATCGAACCGTTTGAGTTCGGTTACATCTGCCCGGGTCAACTGAATCGCGCTGGCATTATTAACCAGAATATCGATCCCGCCAAAAGTGTTGGCGCATTCAGCAACCGCCCGCTCTACCTCTTCCTCTGATCGAATATCGACCGCCAACGGCAAAGCCTTCCCCCCAGCCTGTTCGATCTGCTCCGCAGCCGTATAAATAGTGCCCGACAACCGCGGATGCGACGCCACCGTCTTAGCCGCCACCGCAACATTAGCCCCATCTCTAGCCGCCCGTAGCGCAATCGCCAGACCAATCCCGCGACTGGCCCCAGTAATAAAAAGGGTACGCCCCTTCAGGCTATGCTGTTCCACAAAGAGACCTTAAACACGCAAAGCCGCAAAGGAAAGACAGGCCAACCGCAGATGAACGCAGATTTACGCAGATAGCGACCGCCAATCGACACCAACGGATGCGCACAGAATTACAAAACCAATCCCAGAGAAGATCAAAGGCCGCAAAGGTAGAACCCTGATCATCGGAATTCTGTCTTTGTGGTCCGGCCGCGGCTGGATGACCTTCCTGTGAAAATTCTGCGTTCCGTCCCCATTTGTGGCTTTTTGTGGACTAATTCGCGTCCCTTCGCGATTTATTTTTGTGCATTTTTGCGGCTATTAAGGTTTTCCACCTTTCACTTTTCACCGATCACCCTTCACGGCTCCTCTCTTCACAATCTTCCCTCTGCGGCCTTTGCGATCTCCTGTGAAATATCTGCCTTCCGTCTTACCTTTGTGTGAGATTTTGTTCGCGTCCCTTCGCGTTTTTTTGCCTTCTTCTCGACCTACGAAGCGCCTTGGCGAAGTGGGTTGCGCTCTTTTGCAGCTATTCCCGGGGCTCGCAACCTCATCCGGCAGCCGCCGGACTATATTCTTTTCACCACATCGCGGCTCCACTAGACTCCGCACCAATACTCCACCACTCCCTACTCTTCCCACCAATCACCAATCACCTTTCACCTTTCACCTTTCACCTTTCACCTCTCAC
>DASUWQ010000596.1:0-11925 GCA_036378375.1 Chthoniobacterales bacterium | reverse complement strand
CTTTCTGCGGCCGTTACTGACAGCGAATGGGTGGTCACTAGTTACCTGGCCGCTAACGCGATTATCCTGCCCATTTCCGGTTGGCTGGCAGCGCATCTCGGGCGGCGCAACTACTTCCTGTTGTCCATCGCTATCTTCACCCTCAGCTCCCTGCTCTGCGGTATGGCCACAAGCCTCAGCCAATTGATCCTGTTCCGGGTCATGCAAGGTCTGGCTGGCGGCGGTCTCCAACCCTCTAGCCAAGCCATCTTATTGGATAGCTTCCCTACCGAGAAACAAGGAGCTGCTCAGACCGTCTTCGGCGTGGCGGCATTGCTGGCGCCGGTGATCGGCCCGACTCTGGGCGGTTATATCACGGACGAGTATTCCTGGCGTTGGATCTTTTACATCAATTTGCCGGTGGGCGCGTTGGCGCTCTTGCTCTGCTGGCTCCTGGTCCGCGACCCGGAATACCTGCGTAATCAGCGAGCCGAATTGAAGAAGCAGCCGCTCAATTTCGACCTCGTCGGTCTCGGCCTGCTCGCACTCACCTTGATCTGCTGGGAAGTCGTTCTCAGCAAAGGCCAGGAATGGGATTGGCTCAACGACTCCTTTGGCCGGATTCAGGTTTTGGTAACTCTTTTTTTTGTCGGCGGCATCGGTCTCGTATTTTGGGAAACGCGTCAGGCAAACCCCATCGTCAATTTCCGGCCGATGCGCGACCGAAACTTTGTTTTCTCTTGTCTGATCATCTTCTGCGCGTTCGGCATCCTCTACGGCAGCAGCACTTTGTTGCCTACGTTCTTAGAATCGCTCTTCGGTTATGATGCTTTTCATGCCGGGCTGGTATTATCGCCGGCAGGCGGCTTTACGATTCTGGCGCTGATCGTGGTTGGGGTTTTGCTGGGCCGCGGAGTCGATGCTCGCTGGTTGATTGCCATCGGTCTGGTAATCCTTGCCGCCGGTTGCTACTGGATGTCCCAAATGAACTTGGACATTTCCCCGTGGGACGTAGTCTGGGCACGGGTGGTCATGATCACTGGATTGGGGATGACCTTCGCGCCGCTAAACGTGGCTGCGTTTCTCTACATCCCGCGCAACTTGCGTGCCGCAGCCGTCGGTCTTTTTGCTCTATTGCGCAACGAAGGTGGCAGCGTTGGAACTTCGATGGGCCAAACCATCACGGAACGGCGAGAGATATTCCATGCCTTACGGCTCAACGAGAATCTCGATCCGTTGAACCCGGCTGTGAACTCTTTTTTCGCTCAGGCGGACACAACTTACCTGCAACAGACCGGAGACCAGGCCGCAGCTCACCAGATGGCGTTGCAGTCGCTGGAGGATCTGCGGGAACAACAGGCCTCGGCTTTTTCTTATTTCGACGCCTTCCTGATTTTCGCCGTAATAGCAGTCGGGCTCGCCTTCCTGGTACTGTTGATGAAACGCTCCGCCGCTCAGAAAGGTCAGCACGTGGCCGCGGAATAATCAGACCGACAACTTGAAAGTCGCAACCGCAAAATCTCGCAACGGGAGAGGAAGCACAAAGAACCCAAAGAAAATCCGGCAATGAAATCCACACGTACTACTGAAGTGCGACTAACGTCCATGAATACGCACCCAGGTCTTTTTGATAGATCAGCCATCGCTCACAGTGTTGCTCCGCTGCTACTGCGGCTGGCTTTAGGTCTAACCTTACTTTCCGCCGTGGCGGATCGGTTTGGTATCTGGGGGCCGCCTGGAGGAGCCACGGTGGCCTGGGGAGATTGGACTCACTTCGTTGCCTACACGGCCAAAGTAAATAGCTTTTTGCCAAGTTCTCTCGCGCCCGCGCTAGCGATCATCGCTACCGCCGCAGAGGCGCTGTTGGGGATCGCGTTGATTCTTGGTATATTCCGACGCCCCGTCGCCTTCGCCAGTGCCCTGCTTTTCGCGCTCTTCGCTGGCGCCATGACCTTATCGTTTGGGGTAAAGGCACCACTCAATTTCTCCGTTTTCGTCGATTTTGCTGCGGCACTTATTCTGGGTGTTTGGCCGGACGCCGCTAAATCTCAAATCCAATGAGATCCGACACTGGCGACGAAACTTGATTTCACCTATTGCCTGCATGGACCGCCCCAAGACCATCGCCATTCACCTCAGCCGCCTACTGATTTGCATTCTCGTTTCCGGCTGCGCTCACACCGTCGCGGTTTCTTATCTGGCTAAATCCCAGATCGATCCGGATTTCACGAAACCGGAGATGCTTTGGGACGGTGAACCGGTACAGGTACAATGGGCATCTCCTCTACAAGCGGAATCCGCCAAGTACCTGACAAAATGCGATCAAATCCTATTGGCAGACTCAATCCACGAGAAAGGTCTCCGCCACGAATATAGGGTCGCCGGGAAAGGTACGCCACTGGTCATTTACGACAAGAATCCCGAAAGCACACCGGAAGAAAAACACTATCCGAACAGCGGCATCGTACTTGGTTTAACTGCCGTCAAAGAGATCCGGCCAGGACGTCCACCTTTGCTTAAACTCTACGACTCGTTCGATCCGGCCGTAGTACAGTCCGCCGGGGGTCCAGATCCGATTGCAGCCGACTACACCGCCACTTTAGCTGTACTCTTCTCCCACGCCCGCAAAGTGGCGGGGAGCTCCTTCGAGGCATTCATCAGACCAGACAATCCCAGATTCGCGACCGGCATCTACCTGATTCATCCTTACGATCCGAATAAGATTCCCATCCTATTCATTCATGGTCTGCTTTCCTCACCCCTGTCATGGCAGAACCTGACCAACGATCTCTGCTCGGACCCGAAAATTCTCGAGCATTATCAGCCGTGGTTTTTTCTTTATCCGACCGGCCAACCCATTTTGGAGAGCGCAGCGCAATTGCGAAAAGAGCTGGAACGAACCCAGCATTTATTCGATCCGAGCGGCACCGCCGTCGCCTCGCGCCACGTCGTCGTTATTGCTCATAGCATGGGGGGGTTGCTAGTCCACACTCTGGTTTCCGACTCGGGCGATGCGCTTTGGAATGCGTTTGCGAACAAACCGCTGAACGGCTTGGCGTTGCCAGCTAATGAAAAGGATTTGATTTTGCAGTACTTCTTCTTCCGGCATCAACCCTCTATCGATCGGGTCATTTTTTTGGCCGTTCCTCACCGGGGAAGCTACCTGGCCGGTGGGATCGTTGGCAGTATCGGTGACCGGCTCATTCGGCAGTCGCGCGGTCCGGCTAACCTACTAAAAGAATTTAAGACTCAATACCCTGGAACCTTGAATCCCTACTTTGCTCGAGTGAGCACACATCGTGAACTAAACAGCCTCATCTCACTGGCCCCAAACCCCCTGTTGGACCGGCTCGCAGAGTTACCGATCAGGGTTCCTTTTCACAGCATCATTGGGCACCTGGGAGATGAAGGTGGACCCGATAGCTCAGACGGAGTTGTCGACTACAGCAGCTCTCATTTGGACGGAGCCGAGTCAGAGAAATTCGTTCCCGCAGGGCACGCCGCCCTGCTCACTAATCCTGCGGCAGTTGCGGAGATTAAACGGATTCTGGAAGAGAATATTGCAACGAATCCCAGAAAAAGAGCGACTGGAAATGGTGGCCAACTAGCCCAGTTAAACGCGCGAGAGTGAAATCCGGCTCTGATCAGTGACCCGGGAATTTGGTCGTGAGGTAAGGTCTTAGACCCGTGGCCAAGAGCATCTGACCTAAGTTTTTATTGAGTACACGACTGAATGCGGTTACTCGATTTGGAGTGGATACTAAATCGCCGGTTGTTAGGCGATCCCGTAACTTGGAGGACAAACCTTTATGACCACCAAATCTTCCCCGTCCGAATATCTGGTTCTTAGTAGGGGGCAATGGGATAAAACGGCTTCTCGAGATCAAATAGCCAAGGTAATCGACCAATTTTATGTCTGGCTCGATCGATTGGTTGATGACGGCAAGATGAAGCACGGGCAGCGATTAACGTCCGAAGGAAGAACCGTCGGCCGCCGGAACGTGATAACCGACGGACCTTTCGGAGAATCGAAGGAAGTGATAGGCGGTTTTTGGTTTGTTGTTGCTAACAGTCTCGATGAAGCAGCAGAAATTGCCGCGGGCAATCCTTGCCTGGATTATGGCCTGTTCCTAGAAATCAGGCCACTCGATCCGGATATTGCCACCGTCAACAATACCAATTATTAGGCGCCTCGCGCCGAAGATCTTGCGTATCGAGTAGACGCCAGGAAGCTGCGGGCACAGATCAAATGGGACCTATGCGACTGATAGGACTTATAAGAGTCAGCCAGATCTACCTCGTTAGTCCAATGGGTCGCATGAGTCCGATCCGGTCCCGGCGCGGCATTGAAAACAGCTCCGTAGGAGCGACATCTAGTCGGGAACAACCTTCTATGTCGCTCCTAACGGAGCTAGTCTCAATTTACGTTACTGCTGCTATAAAGATTTCGCTCCTACGGAGCTGGGAATCCCATCGGCTGAATCAATCGCAGAGCAAACGTCTACCGATGTGACCCCACCCGTCGCTCCCAATCATTCGCGTTCATTCGTGTCCATTCGCGTTTGATTGGGTTTTACTTGCGGTTGCTGACCAATCCGCGGATCAGGCGAGGACAGCCGCTTTGGCCAGATCGCCGAAGTTTGAGAGCTTCTCGAGCACCGCCTCTCACTTCTCACTTCTCACGTCTCACTTCTCACTCCAACAGTCGGCGTGACAAAAAGGGCGTTTCCTGATTCTCTAGATGGCGCAGCGCCTATGCGGATAACGCTTCTCAGTGCGGTACTAATCGCGTCCGGCTTGCCCTCGGCAATTGCAGAAGAGATGCAAAACCCGTCGCTCCCTGAAATTAAGGCGACGGTCCGGTTTCACTCGGATTCCTACGGCAACGTGCCAGACGAAATCGAACTGCCGGCAGGTGCTCTGTTAGCATCGAAGGAACGGCGGATAGTTGAAGGAGATTTGGGCCGCCTACCGATCCGCATCTACATCAGAGAGACACCAAATCAGCCGAGGCCTACAATCGAAGTCAACATGGTCAATTCTCGGACGAACCAACCGCTGGCCGGATACCCAACGCGGCAAGAGGTCGGCCCTCTTGGGATGCTCAGTTTTAACATCCCGGTCACGCCAGCCGACCTAGGGACTCTTGTTCGTACAACGAAAAAGAGCGTCGAAGGCGCTCTCGGTAAAGTCGATGGCATTAGTTTGCATATCGATATCGGCATCCCTGTTAACCCAGAAACGAATTCAGAGGGTAGTCTTATTTTAGATTGCCAAGATCTTCTCCGACAGGATCACCTGGTGGTGGACGACGTATCGCAGAAGATCAACGATACCAGCAATGCGGGCGTCCGCTCGGTTGCCGACGCTTATACCGGCTGTCTAAATAAGCAGACCGAAACGCTGATCAACGGTTTGAAGGCCGACGATAAGAAGACGCTCGAGCGCGTTCGCCAGCTGTTACCTGATGTCGCTACTGTTAGTTTTGACTCGGTCGTAAACGAGAACGGCGGAAGTCACTTTTCTATGCTGGTGCTCGCTAGTGTCAGCGTTGATATCAAACAAGCCGAGACGATTAGTCGGTTAGCAAAGCAATTGGCAGAGAGCGCCATTGCGAATCCGCAAGCGCGGAAAGCCGTATCGGTCGCATTCGCGACCTGTCAAACCACATTAAAAGAGTTAGTAGCCACTCCCCAGAATGCAACTGACGACGTTAATGTTGCTGATCTAAAGAAGGAATTTCAATCGGATCTCGCTAAAGCAAAAACTGCGCTAAAAGAGCTGCGGGAAATCGCCGCTAAACTACCGGACAATTCCGCCATGCTCTTGGCGCAATCAACCCGGTCGATTCTGACCACGCCCCAAGAGTACCAATAAAGAAGATCACAGCGGTCTCCTTCCTCGCGTCGCGCACCCAACCAAAAATTCGCAGCAGCGCTGCTATACCAGCCTCAGACTTGGTGCACTGGTCGGCGGGAGTTCATGACTTTGTTTTTGGCGAAAATTCTTCGACCAACTCCTCCAGCATCGCCGCGATTCGAATATAGTTCTTTTGAGGCTCCGTCAGCGGCTTATCCGCTCTTTTTTCCGCCAGGGCGATCAGCTTCTCGCTCGTCTCGGCGGCGCGAGCCTGGAGAGATTTTTTCCAATCCGCGAGAGCCGGCAATTCTGTAGGTCTGCCAACGGCTTTGAGTGGTTCATCGCCAATCACAAATTCCCAATCATGGGTATCAGCAAAGTATAACGCAGTGACTCCATTTCGTTCGACGCCGAAGTGATGCGCGACCATCTGGGCAAGTTCTGATCGGGCTTGGCCGGGGCCTGACGGATGAAATGCCTCAAATGCTTGGGCGTAGATCTTAACTCCCGTAAACCGCTCAAAGTTAGAGAGTTTATTGTTGAACCCTTTTTCCCGGTTCTGCGGCTCCATCGGCAATACACCCTCCTCATTTTCGAAATGGGGGAATGTGGCTCGAGGAGCTTTGGTGATTAGTTCGTTGAACGCCGCCTGGTCTGCGCGAAAGGCCTTCGCCGCTGCCCCTAGACGCAAGATCTTAATCTCCATCTTGTCGCCCTGCTGTACTTCAGGCAACACTTCGATTCCGCTAACGACTTTGCCGAAGACGCTATGCAAATAGTTCAATTGATTCTCTGCGTCTAAGGTGATGAAGAACTGGCAGCCGTTTGTATCGGGCCCGGAATTCGCCATTGATAAGACCCCAATGGAGTTATGTCGAAGCTTCGGCGAAAATTCGTCAGGAAACTCGTAGCCCGGGTCTCCGTCGCCGGTCCCAAGTGGATCCCCTCCTTGGATCACAAACCCGGGGACTACTCGGTGGAAGGTCAATCCGTCGTAGAACGGCTTGCCCGGATTAGGTCCTAAGGTGCCTTCGGCCAAACCCACGAAGTTGGTGACCGTCAACGGTGCGTCTTGGTCAAATAAACGCGCGATGATGATTCCGCGCGGCGTTGTGATTTTCGCGTAAATACCATCAGGTAAGGATGCCGGTGATTCGGATGGTGCCGGAGAAGCTGCTATGCCTCGGGCAGCAATGAAGAGCGCGAAGAGAATGGGGATAAACGAACGCATCGTCCGCAGTATTAACCCAGGAGGATAAGAAGGAATAGCCGTAAAAAACTGGTCGCACCATAGGCTTGGCGGAGGCGGAAGGCGCAAAAACGCAAAAATGGTGCCTAAACTTTGGGGCGAGGCTCCCGAAAGTTCCCTGCGTTGCGTCAGGGCTGCAACCAGACTCTCACCGTCGTTAGGCCAATAAACGTGCGGAGCCGTGACTACCGCTACACCACGGCTCGGCACGTCCGTCCTGCCAGCACACGGAATACCGGTGATTTATCAATGTCCCTGCTTACGTCGCACGGTCTTTCGGGAGCCTCGCCCTACCAGCACTTTTTGCGTTTTTTGTGCCTTTTCGCAGCTTGCGCTCCTTGGCGGCGGAGGGGCTATTGCTTCTTTGCAGTAGCGCCTGCGGCTAACGGCACCTCCGCATTCAACCAATTCGCAAAGCTCTCATTCACTGACTCCGGCGATATCTCGGCCATCAGATTCGTATAGCTGATGTGTTGCCGGACCACTTCTTCAATCGCCTGACGATACCCGGATTGAGTTTTAACCAGCAGCACGGTCTCCGGTTCCTCGACGATCTTGCCTTCCCAACGGTACGCGCACGTGATTGGAAACCAGTTTGTGCATACGGCCAGTTGCTGCTCTAACAGGGTTCGGCTAATTCGGCGAGCCTCATCATCCGTGTTGAGCGTAATGTAGAAGATGCGCATCTCTTAAGGTAATCAGTAGGTCAGTGTTCAGTAACCAGTACTAAGGGCAAGTACTTCACCAATTACTTTTCTAAAAATTACAATCCCCACTACTCAATCCCCGCGGAATGCAGTATACCTACTGGCTGCCGGATTCTTGCCGCTGCTCCTTCCCCTCGAACTCCTCCAATTCTTCGCGTAACCTGGCGCTCAAACTGAGGACTCTAAAATGACGCATTCAATACGGATGGGATTACTGGCAGCCGTCGGTTGCTCCGCCATTACCGGGTACGCCGGCGAGACAGCTGGCTGGGTACAGAAGAGCAACCAAGCCGCCAAGCCGCTCCTGGAATACATGACCAAGTATACGCCCGAGAACGGATCTTCGATTGGGATCGATCAAGCGGATGAAAGTGTTATGGATCTAAAGCGAAATCTCTATGCGCGCAGCAAGGAAGACGGGGAAAGGATAGTCCAGCAGTTACAAGTCAAAGAAGCATCAGAGTCTGACCCTAATGTCCGCCGGGATTTGGACATATTAATCACCGCACAGAAGAACCGCCTGGAAACCGCCAAGCTTAACCGCGAGCTGATGCTTCCTTTTTACGACGTCGGCGAGATGGTTTTTCAAGGTCTCCAGACTTTGCTGGATCCCCGTAATTCTGCCGACCGGCAAGCCAGAGCGATTGTTCGATTGAACCGGTACGCGGGGCAGGAAACCGGCTTTGAACCGATCACCCAGTTGGCCAAGGCCCAAACCGAAGAGATGCTGGGCAACGCCAAGCTAACTCGCCCTTATTTGTCCGAGGTAAATGATGCCATTAATAACACCCAAACCTACTTGGATGGTATCGCTGAACTTTTCCGAACGGCGAAGCTCACCGGCTGGGAGCAGGCACACGCCGCACTAACCCGCCAGCTCTTAGATTACAAAGATTGGCTACAAAAACAGATTCTACCTCAGGCGAGGCAAACCAACCTTCTGCCAGAGGCCATTTACGCGGATAACCTGAAGAATAACGGGGTGCTCATTGACCCGCACACTTTAATGGAACGCGCTCGATTCGAATTCATCGAGATCCAGGATGAGATGCGGACCTTGGCCAAAGTGATTGCGCAACAGGAAAAGCTGAGCTCCTCGGATTATCGTGAAGTCATCCGCTCGCTGAAGCACAGAACGGCTCCGCCTGATAAGCTTCTCTCTTTTTACCAGGACCGGCTCGCACAGATCGAAAAATTGGTGGAGGAAAACAACATTGTCAGCCTGCCAAAGCGACCAACCCTGATCCGGTTAGGATCGGCAGCTGAGACGGCGGAGGAGCCCGCTCCCCATATGAATCCACCTCGGCTGATCGATAATCACGGTGAGTACGGTGAGTTCGTGATTCCGAACGGTAAAAATGGGCTCGATGAGGATTTTATTAACGAGGGCGAGTCCTGGACTTTGACCGCGCACGAAGCTCGTCCAGGCCACGATCTCCAATTTACTTCCATGGTTGATAATGGGGTCTCGATGGCGCGATCTATTTTCGCAGACAACAGTGCCAACGTAGAAGGTTGGGCCGTCTACATGGAGGCGGTGATGGAGCCATACGAACCATTGGATGGTCAGCTGTTTTCGCTCGATGACCGGTTATTGCGGATTGCTCGAGCGTTTCTGGACCCGATGCTGAACCTAGGATTGATGAAGCCCGAAGAAGCAAAAGCGTTCCTGGTCAACGAAGTGGCACTCTCCGAATCAGACGCCAAGGAGGAAGTTGAACGCTATACTTACCGGGCTCCCGGCCAAGCCGCTGCGTACTTCTATGGCTATATGACCCTCAGGGAACTAAGGGAACGGACAAAGCTGGCCCTGGGTGCGAAGTTTGACGAAAAGGCATACCACGACTTCATCCTGTCGCAGGGCCTGCTACCCCTAAATCTAATGGCCCAAGCGATCCAAAAGGAATTTGTGCCGCAGTATTCGAGCGACCAGATAGGCGGAGGTTCTCAATCAGCCACCGGCTCCAAAAGCCATTAGAAAGGCAGACCGCCGAGCGACCGCGTATAGTAACACTTGGCAGGGACCTATAAGTCAGATAGGTCCCATAAGTCCTATCCGTTGCCCCGCCCCGGCGCGCCGCAATATACCGGCGCGGAATCGACACGCTCCGCAATTCTATCGCGAATACAACTCAACGACGAGTTGCTCGTTCACGATCGGGGCGATCTCCTCGCGCGAAGGAACGCGCGTGACCTTGCCCTGGAATTGGTCCTTATCTACTACCAACCAGTCCGGGATCGGCTGGATCTGGGTCAATTCAAGATTCCGGGTCACGAGCCGCCGAGAAGCCGGTTTTTCTTTGATGGTAATGATGTCCCCAGCACGCAGGTTGTACGACGAAACATTAACCTTGCGATTGTTCACTAACACGTGGCCGTGAGAAACGATCTGCCGAGCCGCGCTCCGGGAATTGGCGAATCCTAACCGGTAGACAACGTTATCCAGACGAGTCTCGAGCATCTGTAACAGAGTTTCACCGGTAACACCTCGTCTACGCAGGGCGCTTTCAAAGTAACGACGGAATTGCCGTTCCATGAGCCCATACATGAAGCGCAATTTCTGCTTCTCTGCCAAAGCGACAGCGTAGTCGGACTGTTTACGCCGGGAGCCTTTAGGCCCATGCATCCCGGGAGGATAATTCTTGCGCTCTAGAGCTTTGTTGGGGCCAAAAAGAGCAACCCCAAAACGACGACTAATTTTTGCTTTCGGACCAGTGTATCTACCCACTTTAACTCCTTATCAGACGCGACGTTGTTTCGGTGGCCGGCAACCATTATGAGGAACCGGGGTGACATCTCGGATCACCGAGATATCGAGGCCAATGGCTTGCATGGCTCTAACGGCGGACTCGCGACCTGCCCCTGGTCCTTTCACCAAGACCTCAACTTCCTTTAGTCCGTGTCCCATCGCTTGCCGGCAAGCATCTTGGGCCACTAACTGTGCCGCGTAAGCGGTACTCTTTCGCGAACCTCGAAATCCAGCTTTTCCCGCACTAGACCAACCGATCACATTTCCGGACAAATCGGTGATGGAAACGATTGTATTATTAAAAGTCGCTAAGACATGAGCGATACCAGACCCAACGTTCTTGCTCCCCTTTGCCTTAATAATCTTAGGACGCTCGGCTCCTCCGGCGTCAAGTGAAAGGGACGTCTTGGCCGCGTCGCCAGCGGGCGCTCCCTCCCTCTTCGGACCACCCTTGGACTTTGCTGTCTTAGGAGCTTTGGGCTCCGGTGGAGCTGCGGGCGTTGCCGGTGTTGTGGACGCCGCAGGGGTTGTGGATGCCGCAGGGGTCGTGGGAGCCGGAGGTGTTGTGGGCGCCGGAGGTGTTGTCGACGCCTCGGGCGTTGCGGACACCTCGGGAGCGGGTTTGGATTGTTCGTCGTCAGCCATCTTAGAAATGCAATTTAAACTTTACCGGCCTTAGCGTCTTTGTTCCGTTGAACGCCGACGGTTTTGCGCGGGCCTTTCCGCGTGCGCGCGTTGGTTGAGGTCCGCTGGCCGCGAACCGGAAGACCACGAATATGCCGAATACCGCGATAACAGCGGATGGCCTGAAGACGCTTGAGGTTCGATTGGATCTCGCGACGAAGATCACCTTCGATCAGTAACCCGCTCGCGTTAATGACATGCACGATCTGCCCAAGCTGCTCAGGCGTGAGATTCTTGGCCCGGACATTTGGGTCGATATTAGCCTGTTCAAGGATCCGTCTCGATGTCTTTGGGCCCAGCCCGTAGATATACGGCAAGGAGGCCTCGATTCTCTTTTCTGCGGGGATTTCGACTCCAAGTAAACGCGGCATAAACGTATCTAATTTGAACTGCGGCTCAGCAAACGTCGTTAGCCCTGGCGCTGCTTGTGGCGCGGGTTTTTGCAAACCACACGAATAACATTCTTCCGCTTAATTACGCGGCAGCTTTCACACAGGCGCTTAACTGAAGGTCTAACTTTCATTAAAATTCGTTGGGTTTCACCCTCTAAAAACAAATAGAGGACAAAAAAACGCCACCGAAAAACCCTTTCGGGAGCGTTCGCTTCGTCCGCTTTCGTCCTACTACCTTACCTTTGCCGGAAGGTTATTCGGCCTTTCGATAGATCGTAGGGAGACATCTCTACCATAACTTTGTCT
>DASUWQ010000595.1:0-5950 GCA_036378375.1 Chthoniobacterales bacterium | reverse complement strand
CCGCGGCAGGATCGGAGTTGAAGCGATACCCATGGCAGCTAGGACAAGTGGCCACCCGCTGGGTCACGATGGAATCGCATCCCTCGCAGATCTTATATAAGTGCGGTTCGCGAGCGATTTCTGCCGCCTTTGCTGCTCGCTGCGAAAGAGACATATCCTATATATGTTCCTTAATGGGACGATCTTGGCAAGCCGCTTACAGTTTTAGGTTCTAAGTTTTAAGTTCCAGGTTCCAGGTTACTCCGGAGGGTGCGTCCAATCGTTCTATGCTGTCGGGCGTAGCAACGCCTTGACCTAGAACCTTGAACTTAGAACTTAGAACCTAGTGCGGCAGAAACTCGGATTCCAGGGCCAGCGTAGCCGCCCCGATAATGCCGGCATCATTGCCGAGCGCGGCCGGGACAATCTCGAGTTTTTCCCAAAACGTCTTCTCGCACCGATTCCGGATTGTATCGCGGATATACTGAAAAAGCCTTTCTCCAGCCTGCGAAACCCCACCTCCCAACACGATTCGACCCGGGTTGACCAACCAGATTACGTTAGTGAGGCCCACACCGATCTTAAGGCCGATATCTCGCCACACTTGTTCAGCAAGCCCGTCTCCGTCGTTAGCGAGCTTCGACAAATTCCTCGGATCACCCTCTTCATCGGAAATCCGTTTGCCGGCTGCTTCATAAATCTCCCTCGCTCGATCGGCGATCTTGTAGTGGCCGACATAGGCTTCTAAGGCACCTTTATTCCCGTAAACAAAGTCGACCCCTTGATAGTCAATCGACATCTGGCCGATTTCGCCAGCCACATAATTTGTTCCTCGATACAATTTTCCGTTCAGGATCAAGGCTCCGCCGACAGCCGTACCCAGGGTGACACAGACCACGTTAGGGACTTGCGCGCCGGCCCCGTGCTTCCATTCTGCATAGGCCATTGCCTTAGCATCATTCTCCAGATTGGTTACGAGGCCAGTTGCCGATTGAATAATCGAGCGCAGCGGAATTCGAACCCAGCCCCGCACGTTTGTCAGATGGATGACCATCCCCTCGATCGGGTCAATGATTCCCGGCACCCCAAACCCGACGGCTTCAACCTCCGGGTAACGAGCCTTTAGCGCTTTGATTTCTTTGATTATTTCGGACACCAGAGCATCGGTGTTCCCGTCCTGACGGGTCTCAATTACGTTGCCTTTTTCTAAGATGACTCCATCTCTAACGACTCCGGTCTTGATCGTAGTCGCGCCAAAATCGAATCCGATAGCGGTTGCTGAGCTCATGAGGGCAGGTTTCGAGTTGCGATGATGCGTAGCCCTTCCAGAGTGAGGTCAGGATCTACGATTTGCAACTCTGGAAGTTTCGCAGCGATCAAGGGTGCGTAACTGCCAGTTGCCACGATATGGGCCTTTCCTTCGAGCTTGGCCACGATTTCAGTCACGATTTGTCTGACCAGACCCCGATACCCGAAAATGGCCCCAGCCAGCATTGCTTCCCGGGTGGATTTCCCGATGACCTCGGTTGGCTCTTCGAGATCGATCCTCGGCAAAAGAGCAGTCTTTTGATAGAGATAATCGGTCATCATCCCAAGGCCGGGAGCAATCACGCCACCAATATATTGGCCTTTCCGGGAAATAATGTCGAAAGTGACGGCGGTCCCAAAGTCCACTACGACGGCGGGTGTGCCGTGCCGTTGCGAAACCCCTACCGCGTTGGCGATGCGATCGGCTCCAATGGTTTCCGGTCGCGGGAAATCGATACCGATCCCTAAATCAAGCCGCGGGCCGACCTCTAGCACAGGCACCTTGACTGCCTTTCGAAATACCCCCGTTTTTTGCGGTACGACCGACCCGATCAGAGCGAAATCAAAGGACCAACGCTGCAGCGCTCGGCGTACCCCTGGCACCGTCAGCTTGTTAGTGGGGATTACGGTCTTCTTTAACAGCTTGTCCGCTTCCGCCAACGCCAGCTTGGTCGAGGTATTGTTGAGGTTAACTAAGAGAAAGTTGTTCATCATCTGAGGCATGGATCATAGCTATGCCTCTCGCGCTATGCTATGCCGGTCTCATCGTCGTCGTCGTCCTCGTCCTCGAGAACTGCTTTTCTGCACCGTGCGTGTCTATCACATGAGGGCATTCCTGCACTGCTTGGAGAGGAAGCGAAGCGAGTCCAGCGGTTGGAAGACGGCCGCTCCGAAGAAAGTTTCTCGAGGACGAGGACGAGTACGAGGACGAACGGCCGTCATTGAGAAGCATCAGCAGCCTCCTAACCGGGCGATTGCCACGCAGCCGCCGTGAACTAGATTCTATCATGCTTCAACTATTGCGGAGACCTCGCCGCGTTCGCTCTAACGAAGCGCTGCGGCAGATTGTAAAGGAGAACAGCCTTGAGACACGTCAATTGATTTACCCAATGTTCGTCTCCGAGAAGGTTGATCGCGCAGAAGCTATCTCCAGCATGCCTGGGGTCTACCAATACTCGGTAAACGAGCTGGTAGAAAACGCTAAACAAGTCTTCGATCTCGGTATACCGGCCATCCTTCTCTTCGGCATTCCCAGGCTGAAAGATGAGCTCGGTTCGCAAGCCTTCGACCCAAACGGCATTATTCAAACCACTCTGCGCCGCCTGAAACAAAGCGTTCCGGAGCTCCTGGTGATCACGGATGTCTGCCTTTGCGAGTACACCTCTCACGGCCATTGCGGGATTGTGGACAAACGCAGAGGCAAATTTGAAGTCCTAAACGATCGATCGGTCGAAGTGTTAGTACAGACGGCTGTCAGTCAAGCTGAAGCCGGCGCAGATGTGATTGCTCCCAGCGATATGATGGACGGACGAGTCGGAGCGATCCGTTCAGCGCTCGATCAGGCCGGATTCAGCGGCCTGCCGATCATGAGCTACGCTGCAAAATTCTGCTCGGCATTCTACGGACCGTTCCGGGAAGCGGCGGAGAGCGCCCCTCAGTTCGGGGACAGACAAAGCTATCAAATGGATCCAGCCAATGCCAGCGAAGCGCTCCGGGAAGTCGCCCTGGATATTGAGGAAGGGGCAGACCTTATCATTGTAAAGCCGGGGTTACCGTACCTAGACATTCTCTGGCGCGTAAAGGAACGGTTTGGCTTACCGACGGCCGTTTACAATATCAGCGGTGAGTACGCTATGTTGAAAGCTGCCGCCGCCAACGGCTGGATAGAGGAGAAACGGGCCGTGCTAGAGGTAATGACCGGCTTTCGAAGGGCCGGCGCTGATATGGTGATCACCTACTGGGCCAAAGATCTGGCCTCGTGGCTGAAATAATCCTCGTAATCGTCCTCGTCCTCGAGTGGGGCGTGCGGCGCTGCTAACAGATGGGACCTATGTGACTCATGGGACTAATGAGAGGTGACCCATAAGTCTCACTAGTCTCATAGGGTCCCAGCCGTTCCAGTGGCCACGGCGCCTATAACGCCCACACGCCGATACGCCCATACGCTCCCACCGTCCCATCACCGCAACTTCCGCAATCCGTTGGGGTTTTTATGTTTGTATGAAAATAACTCCCCTCAGGAGTGTTACCATTGCCTTGGTGGCAATGGTAGTAGCCTCCTACCCCTCCATTACCCAAGCAGCCAAGCCTTCTCCTTCGCCATCTGTAGCGACGACGACCGGTAAACAGGCGCCGGAATCGGCTGACCAACGCTTGGCCGACCTCAAAAAACAGGTAAACCTCACCAAGGCACAGGAAACCAAGGCCAAACCCATCGTTGAGAAATATGTCTCGGACCGAAACGGGCTTAATAGCGACACCACGGCTTCTAAGTCGGACAAAAACTCGAAGAAAGACGCTCTGCGGAAACAATACAATTCGGACATCAACGCAATCTTGACTCCGGATCAGCAGCAAAAATGGGCTGCCGCGAAGAAAGAGATATTCCAGCCGAAGCAAGCCGCCGCCGCGTCACCGAGTCCTTCTGCTAAGAAAAAGTAGAGAAGACCGCTCTTCAAGCCGCCCGCCGGCTTAAATAGCGTATCGGCGAACCCAGGGATTGGATCGACGACTCATAAGACCTATTCGTTTAAGGGTTGACGATCGCCGATACGCCCGTTTTAAAGATTCCGCCTTCCCTTTTCGGTCTTGGCCGGCGTAGTCCGGCGGCTGCCCATGCGCGTCAAGATAAGGGGCTGGAAGGCGGCAGCCAGCCTGATACGGGCATCCTGATAGCCGTTAAAGGACAACGAACGGAGGGGCGTTGCATTCCGTGTTAGAGCTCGCACGGGTGTCGACGCCGACGAATCTTTTTAAGTATGGCGCTTGGATAGACGCGACGCCCCTTGGGTGGAACGAATATTCAACGCGTTGGGATCTAAGGAACGATAAACCGTGCCACATCTAAAGGGAGCCGCGGCCGGACACGTCTTTTCAAGCGATGGGCGATAGACCGGCTCCGAATCTGCAGCGGCACATCTCTAATGCGGCTCCCCTCCGTCGGGGTGGTGGGCAACGCTATAGCCGTAACCCGGTTATGCTAGTCCGGCGGCTGCCGGAGGGGGAGATGAGGCGACCCGTCGGCGATAGTCCCTGCGTCCGGGGAACGGCGAGGCAATCTGCCTAGCGTTAGATCTTACTAACACCCGTCGGCAGCTCGGGTTCGCCCCGTCGCTTGCTCATTTTCCCGCCACTTCGACTGGACTTTCGGCCACCGAAACCGGAGACCGGCGGAGCATCAAGGAGATCAAGAACGCGATGCCCATGACGATTCCGCCGATTACGAATGGCGTATTACCATAAGCGAGGTCGGGACGAGGCCGGTCCCAGCCTAACATAAAGCCCCCGGCCGAAGGTCCAACCACCCGGCCAAGGCTACCTGCCGACTGCACCGTACCAATCACTCTTCCTTGGGCGGTACTAGCCGCTAAACGCGAAGCCATTGCCATCAGGGTCGGCTGAGCCAAGCTGTTCCCCGCAGCTAAACCGAAGGTGAACAGCAAGAATAGAGGCATGTTGTGCGCGAAGGGCATAATTACCATGCTGATCGCCATCAACAGCAAACCGGCCGCAGCAAGTTTATAATCCCCAAATCTCCTGGCCATCCGGCCAATCGCGCCTCCCTGAATAAACGCGCCTACTAACCCCAAAAAGACAAATACCAGACTGATCTGGGCAGGGGTCAAGCTAAAGCGCCGGTCGAGAACCTGCGGATAGATCATGGTTACAATCGCGAAACCAGCAATCGCCACAAAGTAGGTTACAACAAGTATCGGAATTCCACCCCGGCCGGTCTGATCGACCACATCGGTACCGGCTGGAATTGCGGCCTCCGATCGTTTCACGTGCTTCTCCGGCTCCGGCAAAATCAAGAGCACAGCAATCGCGTTTAGGAACGCGAGACCTGCACCAAACCAGAAAGGGCCTTTCGTCCAGAATTGACTTAGAATTCCACCAATAGCCGGGCCAAGAACAAAGCCAACACCAAAGGCCGCGCCGATCAGCCCCATTCGCCGGGACCGGTTCTCTGGTGGAGTGATGTCCGCGATATAGGCCGCTGCTGTACCTACGCTAGCTCCGCAGATACCGGCGATAATGCGAGCGATGAACAGCATGGTTAACGACGCAGCGCTGGCCATCACCGCGTAGCCAATTGCCGAACCGATGAGGCTAACCAGCAAAACCGGTTTTCGCCCGATGCGATCCGAGATGGAGCCGAGAACTGGAGAAGCCAAAAACTGCATGAAAGAGTAGCAAGCCAGTAACAGCCCGATCTGCCATTCCGCTGCCTGAAAGCTTTTCGCATAAAGGGGCAGGATCGGGATGATCATGCCGAACCCGATCAAATCAACAAATACAACCAGCAGAATAGTGGCTAAGGGGGACTTTTTCATGAGGGATCAAAGGACCGTAACGGTCGAACCAAAAACGAACCGCAGATGAACGCACATACACGCAGATAGCGCGGAGCTGGGTCAAGATGGGAGATCTCAAAAAGACTATC
>DASUWQ010000594.1:0-12737 GCA_036378375.1 Chthoniobacterales bacterium | reverse complement strand
AACTCGCCTTAGGCTCCTTCCGCAATAGCCAATAGCGGATAGCCGATAGCCGATGCACGGAGCAGCCTACAAGTGAACCAGGTGGACGATATGAAGGTAGAAGGGTGACCCGTCGCTCCTTGGCTATTGGCTATTGGCTATCGGCTATTGCGGAACGAGCCTAAGGCGAGTTCCGCCATTCTTTGCCTACCGTCGATATCCGGCTAGACTTAGAAGGACATTCGCCGGATCTCCTAACTAACGATGTTCTCATCAGCAATCATCCCACTACCCGATACCACCGATAAGAAAACTCTCTACCCAGAGATCCACCGCGCGTTGCAAGTCGTACTGACCGGTGAAAGTGACCTGATCGCTAATCTCGCCAATTCTGCTGCTTTACTTTTTTGGAGCCTGCCTGCGGTTAACTGGGCTGGGTTTTATTTACTCAAAGAGCGAGAACTTGTCCTTGGACCGTTCCAAGGAAAGATCGCCTGCATCCGGATCAAGTTAGGGCAAGGTGTCTGCGGAAGCGCGGCTGAACAGCGCCAGACGTTAGTGGTCCCAAACGTCCACGAATTTCCAGGGCACATCGCCTGCGATAGCGCATCTAATTCTGAGATAGTCGTCCCCATTGTCAAAAACGACGCGTTAGTCGGCGTCCTCGATATCGATAGCCCCGAGTTCGCCCGCTTCGACGACAACGACAAAACTGGGCTCGAAGAGTTCGTGCGAATCCTAACCACCTGCTCTGAGCCAGGCCGACCTAGCACCTAGAACTTAGAACTTAAAAACCTATAACTCTCCGTCTCATGTCTCAGTCTCTTTCTCTTCCTGAAAACCTGCCGGTCCCTCAAGACGACGGCGGATGTGCTCACCTGCCCGGTTTGAAGGTGCCGCCATTAGCGCTGGCAACGACCGCCGGATCCGCTGTCGACTTTTCGAGCCTGAGCGGTCGAAGCGTTATTTTTTGCTACCCGAAAACCGGCGTACCGGGAAAACCAATACCAGCGACTTGGGACGAAATTCCCGGGGCACGAGGATGTACCCCGCAAAATTGTGGCTTCCGAGACGAGTACGCCAATCTGCAACGGGTCGGAGTGAAACAGCTGTTCGGGCTAAGCACCCAGAGTACATCTTATCAACGGGAGGCCACGGAACGCCTGCATCTACCTTATTCACTGGTTTCCGATGAGAACCTGGCTCTAACCTACGCGCTGAACCTGCCGACATTTGATTTCGACGGGGAAACGTTGATCAAGCGCTTAACATTGATCGTTGATGACGGCGTAATTACCCACGTTCTTTACCCGGTATTTCCTCCGGACAAAAGCGCGGCTCAAACTCTCGCATGGATTAACCAGCATCCGATAACAGGATGAAACTGTAGCCATTTCCGCGGAGCGCTGCCTCCTCGCGGCCGCGGGACCAGCACGACCGGATAGCCGCCCAACTCCAAAAGTCGATTATTTCGAGCCTCAGTTTTGAAATCGCTGGCTGACTTTCAACGGCTCATTCCGAACACGGCTCTTGAACCGTTGGGAGCCGTGGTTGTATCAGTTGACGAAAAGGGGTTAACCCTGCGCATACCCATCACAACGGCAGCTCTGCAGCCGTTCGGTCTATTACATGGCGGAATCAGCCTGCTACTGGCCGAAAGCGCCGCCAGCATGCATTCCGCTTGGGACATTAACCCGGAAGAAATAATCCCGGTCGGGATCGAGATCAACGGCTCCCATCTCCGCTCAGCAAAATCCGGCCACGTTATTGCCGTTGCTCGGCTTTTGCGCCGATCACAAGCTTTAGCGGTTCACTCCGTTGCCATCATCCACGAAGAAACGCAGAGCCAGCTCTGTGAGTGTCGGGTCACAAATTATTATAAAAGAGTTGCCGGGTCTAAAGCGTGAGCGGAGAGGGCCTGGAGGGAAGCCGCTTTAGCACGTGGCCAGGGACCTCGCATATTCTTTCCAGAGTGAGGAAGGCCAAAAAGCTAGGTTAAACAGGCGGCTCCCGGAAACTACCCAGCGCGATGTCTTGCGAAGTGGTGGTTTGAATAATTTCTTTGACGCACCAAAAGACAAACAACGCGTTGAGCCGTTCGCGGGAGCCGCCTGTTGCCAAGGTTTGCAGTCGCGCAGCGCGCCGGGGCGAACTTCCCGAGGTCGCCTGAGGTGCGTGCGTGCCAAAGCGGCTCCCCTCCAATCGCCTCCTGCCACCCCTCGCTAGCCCCCATCACCCCCTGACAAGGTCAACAGCTCAGGATAATGCTTTCTAGCTACCGCCTCGCACTTAGCTAGAATCTCGGTGGCAGATGTCATCGTGCGGATCTCGGCGGCGAGTTGCGCACATTGTTTCGCGTTCAGCGTCTGGACCGCCTTTTTGACCCGCGGCACCAGTCCTGGACTAGCGCTCAATTCATCGACCCCCAGCCCGACCAATAGCGGTGTCAAAGCCACTTCACCCGCCATCTCCCCGCAAACCCCCACCCAAATATCGTTCGAGTGCGCCGCCGTAACCGTCATCTCCAAAAGACGAACAATGGCCGGATGGGTTGGTTCATAAAGATGGGCGATGCGTTCGTTTACCCGGTCAACCGCCACGGTGTATTGAATCAGGTCGTTCGTGCCGATGCTGAAGAAATCCGCTTCCTTGGCTAGAGCATCTGCCACCAAAACGGCACTCGGTATTTCGATCATAATACCGGTCTCCATCTCTTCGTTGAATTGGATTCCATCCGCTCGCAGCTCTGCACGGCAGCTTTCTAACACCTCGTTGGCTTGGCGTAGCTCGGACAGTCCCGAGATCATCGGATACATGAGCCTCACATTACCGGCAACGCTGGCACGCAGAATCGCCCGAAGCTGAGCCTTGAAGATATCCGGACGTTCCAGGCAAAACCGGATCGCTCGGCAACCCAGAAACGGATTGATTTCCATCGGGATATGAGAATGGCTCAGAAACTTATCTCCACCCAAGTCTAAGGTCCGAATGATGACAGTTTGCGGATAGACGGCCTGCGCGACCGCCTGGTATGCCCGAAACTGTTCCTCCTCGTTCGGCAGTTCCGTTTTGTTCAGGAAAAAGAACTCCGTCCGGTAAAGTCCGACACCTCGAGCGCCGGCTTGGTTGGCGAGGCTAACGTCCTCAGGAAGTTCGATGTTTGCCGAGAGAATTATCTCCGTGCCGTCGGTGGTGACACACGCAGTATCCCGCAGGCTGGTCAGCTGTTCTTCGACCTGCTCGAGCCGTACCTCCAGCTCTCCGTACTCCCACAACGCTTGGTCCGCCGGATTGAGAATCAGCAAACCGGTATTTCCGTCCAACAACACGTGATCGCCATTCTTCAGGCGAGTACTCGCGTCTTTGAGGCCAACGATAGCCGGGATATTGAGCGAACGAGCCATGATGGCTGTGTGCGAAGTCCGGCTGCCGATATCAGTCGCGATACCCAGGACATACTGCCTATTCAAAGTGGCGGCGTCAGATGGAGTAAGATTATGCGCCACGATGATGTGCGGTTCTTCCATCTGCGATAACGGCCGTCCGGATCGCCCAAGCAGATTGCGTATAATCCTCTTGGTGACATCGTGGATATCGAAGGCTCGCTCCCGCAGATACGGATCATCGATCTCACTCAACGTGCGCGCATAGCGGTTAGCGACCTCGGAAAAGACAAACTCCACATTCCACAGGTCACGCCGCAAGGTGCGCAATACCTCGTCAATCAAAGTGTGGTCCTCGACGACCAGCAGATGAGCATCGAAAATACTCGCGTCCTTGGCGCCGATCGCTTCGGCGATCTTCTGCTGCATCTCCAGGATCTGCGCCCTGGTAGCTATAAGAGCAGCCTCAAACCGCGCAATTTCTTCGGAGACGTCGCTGCTATCTATCTTCTTCTTCGGCGGTTCTTCGTCCTCCGGATGGTGGATGAAGACAGTGCCGCGACCAATTCCGGCGGAAACGCCGACACCTCGAAGCCGTACTTCCTCATCACTCATTCGAGATCAGAACCTAATGAAAGAAACGGAAGATTCGATTAGAAAAGAAAGGGTTTGCGTAAAATGATTGGATGCGGGGGGAAGCAATGGTCATTCCTCGTTAAACTTGCCTTGAATTAGCGTCTCAAGCTCTTGCACCGCCTTGTCAGCGTCTGAACCTTCTGCGGAAATCAATAACTTCGTTCCCTGGCCGGCGGCCAGCATCATTAGTCCCATGATGCTTTTGCCGTTGACCTGTTCCCCGTCTTTCTCGACCCAGATTTCAGCCCGATGCTTATTCGCCACTCGGACAAACATCGCGGCAGGGCGAGCATGCAGACCAAGCTTGTTAACGATGGTCACTTCTCGCTTAACTTTCTCAGGCCCCGAACGTTTGCTCAATAACCCCATTTACTTCTCCTTATTCTTTTGCATCAAGCTCAATAGCCGCTGATTAAATTCCACTGCGCTGTTTTGGCCCAAACTCTTTAGCTTCTGGTCGAGTGCCCCAACCTCCACCAAACGGGCAAGGTCTCGCCCCGTACGTACAGGAATGGTCACACGCGGGATACGGATCCCGAGAATCTCATAATATTCTTGTTCAAGTCCAATCCTATCAACCTCTTCCAGTTCGTGCCAATCCACGAGGGTTACGACTAAGTCAAGGCGCTTCTCCAACCGTATACTGCCGACGCCAAAGATGGATGCAACATTGATGATGCCAAGCCCTCGCACCTCCATGTGGTATCGGGTCAGGTCCGGGGCGGTACCGACCAGCTCTCTCCCCTCGATGGCCCGAAACCGGGTCACATCGTCGCTCACCAAACTATGGCCCCGCTCGATCAAGCCCAGGACGCATTCACTTTTGCCAATTCCGCTACTCCCTCGAATGAGGGTCCCAATCCCCATGATATCGACCATGCTGCCGTGTTCGGTAGAGGTCGGGGCAAAATCCATTTCCAGGGCAATGGTTGCGGCGTTGATGAACCGCATGGTGACCAGCGGGCAACGGAAGATGGCGATATGATGTTCAGCGGCAGCCTCAACCAACCCGCGAGGGACCGGCAGACTGCGCGAGATAACTATGCAGGGGATATGTTGAGCGCACAGCTGGAAACAGCGGGCGCGCTCTTCGGCCTCATCGAGGCTCTTCAGATAACTCGACTCGGCATTCCCTAAGACCTGGATCCGCTTTCCAGCGAAGTAGACAAAAAAACCGGAAAGCGCCAGGCCAGGACGATTGATGGTTGGCTCGCGTATTTTGCGATCAAAACCGATGGCCGGCCCAACCAATTTTAGCTGTAGAGCCTCCGCGTGCCGGCTGTAAAACTCGCCAACCTCGATGAACGGTCTTTTGCCTTTGATCATCGGGCGGATATCTCATTTCGCTCGATGCTCGGTAGGGACGAACTTTTGCTCGCCCTTGGACTCGTCCTCCGATAATTCAGCATGATCGCGGTCGTTAAATTAAGGGACGAGCATGCGCTCGTCCCTTAATGTCAATAACTGTGCGAGAACGTTAGTTGAAAGTCGGCTCAATCAGACCGAAGTCACCATGCTTTCGGCGGTAGAGCACACTCACTTTTTCCGTTTTCGCATTCAGAAAAACCAGGAATTGCTTCTTCGAGAACTCCATCTGCAAAACCGCTTCCTCTGGTGACATCGGTTTTACCGGATATTTTTCCGTCTGGATCAAATCGGGCCCACTAGTCTCTGTTTCGACTTCGCTCTCGACCTCCTCGATCGAAGCGCCGTTCACTGTCTCGCTGTTGGTGAGCCACTTCCAATTAGCCGAATTCTCGACGATCACTCGTCCTTGTTGTTGCCGTCGTCCTGGGCGGTGGTTGCGCATCAAGCGGGTTTTGCATTTTCGCATTTGGCGGGCAATGCGCAGCACAACCTGGTCGATTGACGCGTACATGTCATTCGACGTGGCGCTGGCTTCGAGAGTGACGTGATTACTGCAGTGCAAAATCACCTCCGCTTGATGCCGATATTTCTGAACATCAAGAATAACCTGCACCTCAATAATCTTGGGGTAATCAAGGTGGAGCGTTGATACCTTCCGGCGACAATACTCTTTCATGGCCGCGGTAACGCTGACATGTCTTCCGGTTACTTGGATCGGTGGGTTTGCATTTTTAATCTGCATGGGAACCCTTTCTGGTTTGTTGTTTTGCCGGTATCAGCCGTTCCAACGACGGCACTTGCGCGATGTCGCAAGTCAGTCGCTGGTGCGTTTGGAACTGACCGGCAACGGTTTGGCTTGTTCTTCCGGAAAGAGAACCGTTTCTCTCTCCGTCACATGCGAAAACGTTCACCTAAGTATAATTGGCGACTAATCGGGTCATTAATCAAAAATTCTCTGCTACCCTGGCTTTCGACGCGGCCATCGTAAATGAGGTAAGCACGATCGACGATCTCCAGTGTCTCCCGGACGTTGTGGTCGGTGATCAGGATGGACAGGCCGGAGCTGCGCAAATTCGAGATGTGCTGCTGGATTTCAGCGACCGCAATGGGATCAACCCCGCTAAACGGCTCGTCTAGCATGATCATTTGGGGATTAGTCACCAAGGAACGCGCGATAGTCAGCCGGCGTTTTTCACCGCCGCTCAGGGTCAGCGCCTGGTTTTTGGCCAAATTTTCGATACCAAACTGGCGGAGCAACTGCTCACAGCGCTGCTTTTTCTCGCGGCGTTTGCCGGGCAGCATCTCCAGAATCGCCAGGATATTCTGTTCAACGGTTAATTTTCGAAAGATTGATTCTTCCTGCGGTAGATATCCCATCCCCATCCTGGCCCGGCGATGCATCGCGTAGCGAGTGACATCGCGATTATCAAAGAAAACTCGACCCCCGTTTGGCCGCACAAGGCCTACAATAAGATAAAAAGTTGTGGTTTTACCAGCACCATTTGGCCCCAGCAATCCAACAACTTCCCCGCGATTTACGTGAATATCGATCCCGTTAACGACAGCCCGGCCACCGTAGATCTTGACCAATTTTTCGGTCCTGAGAATAGCCTCGCTGACCTTATCCTCCGTAGAGAGGGTCGGGACTGGGGCGGTCGTCAAGTTAGTGGATAGCATTATTCTTCTGCACGTTATTGGGCTCGACTAGAGGCTCTCCGGGAGAGGGGGAAGGCGACGCCATCGATTTCTTATCTTCAATAACAGTCCTACTGGGACCGAAAGTCTGCAACCGGCCGTCTCGGTAAAGAACCATCCGGGTACCTTCTTCGGTCGCGATGTGGGTGTTCACCCCTTGGGTCACTTGCGGCCAACCCATTAAAGTAACGGCATCCTGCTTCGCATTGTAGAGGGCCTTTTGAGCTCGACCGGTGTCTAATATCGGCGGCGTAGCGCCGGGGCTGGGCGATGGACTTGGGCCGAACACACTGGCGTTCCCAAAGGTCGTCGCCGACGGAGTCACAGGGGTGTTCGCAACCGGTGTTGTCCGAGGACTGGCACTGCCGTCGGCTGTCGGGGTTTTGTCCTTCTGATTCACGTGGACAATGATGACATTTCCATCGGCTTGAGCGTCCTTAATTCCACCCCCGTCCTCCTGCTTGTTCATCCACACGGTTAGCTTGTCCGTCGTCATTGTGAATTGAGGGTCGATCACCTTGACGTTCCCCACAAAGATCGCCGTATGGGCGTTGGCATCGAAATCCACCTCTTCTTTCGCCGTGATTTCGGTCGGGCCCTTTGACGAATCACTATCCCCGAACGCGCCCGGAGTTTTCTTGCTCTCGGCAGTACCCTTTTGTGCGCCGGTACCCTTTTCCGTCCCGGCGGACTTTTTATTCGCGCCGGCCGCCGAACCTTGAGCGTGAGCCGAAGACCGCGGACCGGCTTTCGGCGAGGCCGCCGTCTGCCCCAAAACAATCCCGGGCAACAATCCAATAACCAAGAACCAAAAGAATCTACTTCTGCTCATTCGCGGATACTTGTTGCGTGTCCTTCTTCTTCAGCTCGTCCCGATTATAAATAATCAATCGGACGTTCTTAACCACTTTCCCTTGCCGAGTCTTAGTGTTGAACACTGCGCTGTCTCCGGTCAGCCTAAAGTCGTCTCGAGTGATTACGACCGGATCTTGGGTGGTGATAACGTTTGTCTCGGTATTCATGACCGAGTTAAGCAACTCAATCTTCGCGCTCGGTGCTCCGGTTTGGTCGTCGTAGGTTTGAATGATCGAATTGTGCATCTGGACGTTCGCCTGGTCCACCCGCAGCACGTGTTCCACATCCAAGATGAATTGCAGCTTCCCCTGGTCATTCCGCATCGGTAATCTCAATCCCTTAGCGTCGTGCCCAACCGGTATCGGGATATCGATTTTACGCTCCGACTTGGGTTTATCAGCCCAGAGTTCAACGACCGTAAGCCCTATCAGCCCTAGAATCGAGAAGAGCTTAATGCACGACTTCATGGATCCGCTTTAGCTGAGACAATAAACTCGGTAGTTCTTTCAAAGGAATTTGATTCGGGCCGTCCGAGAGAGCCTTGGCCGGATCAATATGCGTCTCAATGAAGATCCCATCGCAACCCGCTGCCACCGCCGCCCGCGCGAGAACGGGAGCCAGCTCTCCGTCACCACCGGTTGCATCACCGGCGCTCCCCGGTCGCTGCACGGAATGCGTCGCATCGAAAATCACGGGATAGCCCTGTTTTTTGATCCAGTACAATGAACGCATGTCGGCCACAAGATTATTGTAGCCGAAGCTCACGCCCCTCTCAGTGAAGACGTAGTTATTGCAACCAAAGTTTTCTAATTTTTCAGCGATATTGCGAACGTCCCAAGGAGCCAAAAACTGTCCTTTTTTTACGTTAACAGGCCTCCCAGTCTCGGCCGCCGCCTGGATCAAATCGGTCTGCCGGCAAAGAAATGCCGGAATCTGTAGCAAATCGACAAAATCAGCCGCGCGCTTCGCTTCCTCCGGTGAATGGATATCGGTCGTCACCGGCACTTTGACCTTATCGCCGACGGCTCTGAGCAATTTGCATCCTTCATCGATCCCCAAGCCACGGTACGATTTCGCCGAGGTTCTGTTCGCCTTGTCATACGAGGCCTTGAAAATCCAAGAGATCTCCAGCGACTGGGCAATCGCGGACAGCTCCTCAGCCATCGTCCAGATGAATGACTCCGATTCGATGACGCACGGCCCCAGAATAAAAAGCGGCGTGGTTCCGCTGGCGTGAACTGATCCAACCCTAAACGTACGCGTCAAGAGCCGTAACTTTTTACGAATTTTCGTTTGCCGTCGCCTTCGGTACCAGTCCCAGTCGCTTCGCCGGTGCCGGCAGCCGGACTTTCTACCTCGGGTTTCGAGGGGGTGACAGCTTCCGGCGCTGGACTCACCGAGGCGCCCGGCCGCTCTTTTTGAGCTACTTCAACAAAAGCGATCTGCAGATTCGCTAATGCGTTTGCCAAGATCCGGCCTTCGTCATTGGTCAGATTGCCCTTGGTCTTCTCTTGAATCATGACCAGCTGATCAATCAACAACTGGGCCATATCGAGATTCACTTCCGCCTTCCCGGTCTGGGGATGGGGGATCTGCCCAAGCATAAATGCCGCATTCTGGGCCTGCATCATCACAAACTCGATGAAACGTTGCGCCATTTCGCCCGAGGAAACAGGCGTATTCTGGTATTCTGCCATACAAAAAAACTCCGGATGACTTAAGCTTTTACAATGACCGTTGTAGCCGGTTTATCCATTAAATATTTGTGACAGACGCCCAGGACATCTTGAGCCGTCATCTGCTCGATCTGCCTCTGGCGTTGGCCAAAGTAATCGAGGCTAAATCCGTACAACTGGTTAAGGGCCAGGCTATGGCAATAAGACTCGAGGTTCTGTTTCTGGAATCCGATTTGGGCTAGCAGCTTCTTCTGGGAACGCTCGAATTCTTCTTGAGATAAGCCCTTTGCAGCCAGGACCTCGATTTCCTCGTGATACAGCTTGGTAACGGCATCCACTGTCTCCGGAGCCGTAGCCGCATAGAAAGTAAACAGGCCAGGCGCCAGGCCGAGCGCGAGAGACGTTCCTACCGAATAAGCCAGACCCAACTCTTCCCGGAGCTTGACGAAGAAGCGTGAACTGGCGTCCCCGGCGGCCTCATCCAGAGCCTCAAAAGCCACGCGGTCGGGATCCGATAAGGTACAGGCGAGATACCCAACGGTTACAAAGGCCTGATGCTTGTCGTTCTTCTGCACGATGGTCTGCGCCGCAAAGGGCTTCACTGCTGGCATATCGAATGAGTAGCGAGCAGGCCGTTGGGGCAGAGACCCAATCGTTTGGCAAAGCTCCTCCCACAATTTCTTTTCATCAAAGCGGCCGCAGATGCTAAGGACCCAGGCCGAACTGGTTTTCATCCATTCATGCAGCTGGACAAGATCCTTGCGTCCAATGCTGGCAACACTTGCTTTTGTCCCGAGCGGATTCACCGCGTAAGGATGATTTCCGTAGACCGCGCCGCGCAGCGTATTGCGCGCGATCACGCCAGATTGCAACTCGTCCGCATCGATCGCCGCGAGCTGGCTTGCTCTTTCCCTTTCGATGGCCTCTTCCGGAAAACTGGGCACGGACAAGATTTCTGTCACCAGCGGCAGTACTCGCCCGAAATCGTCCGTTAGCGAACTGAAGCCAAGGCGAAACGAGTTGTAGCCAGAGTCCCCGAAAAGAGAGCCGCCTGAACTTTCGATCCTATCCGCAATCTCCTGAGCACTCTTTTTCGCGGTGCCTTTTAACAAGCACTGGGTGTAGAAGCGCGCGAGTCCACCTCGTTTCGGCGGTTCCGCCAGCACGCCTCCCGCACAGACCAACGTCCCATGCAACACCGGCAGCCGGTCATCGGGAATCAGCACGACCGGCACGCCGTTCGGTAATACTCGGACCTGGTTTTTCTTCTCTGCCTGGCTCCGCACCGCTCGTGGCTGCGCCAAGGTCTGGGGGCGCAGCGCGACGACGTTCAAATTGTCCTCGGTTAGATAACGATCGAACACTTCGTGAACTTGTTCGGAAGATACGGTTTCGACCCGTTTGAGATAGCGTTGATTGAACTTGAGATTCCTGGTGTAAAGCCAGTTCAGGCCGATGTCTGACGCGATCCCGCGCACAGTTTGCAGCTGTTCCAAAGCGCTTACCCAGATGATCCGCTTGGCCTTGGCCAGTGCGTCTAAACCTAAACTTTCCTTCCGCCAAGCCGCCAGTTTAGTGAGTACTATCTCATGCACCCCATCGCTGTTCTCGATGGGGCACGTTCCGGAAACCGTTAGTAACCCTGGAAAAGCCGGAGTGAACGAATAGGCGCCGATGGAATGGACGGATCCGAGTTTTTCCCGCACTTCCTCGAAAAGAAAAGAGCTGGCTCCGCCGCCAAGCAGGATGGAAAGCACATCCAACGCCGGCACGTCCTCATGGAACACGGCAGGCACATGCCACGCCAAGTTGAAATAACCGACCGCTGTGTCGAAAGCCTCGACCTCGTCGCGCCGGCCCGCCTGCGGCGGTTCGGTCGGAATCAACACCGGCGCCAACGGCCTTGCCGGTATTGGCCCAAAGAACTTCTCCACCCACTCCTGTACCCGGGCTGGCTCGACATCGCCTGAAACAACCACGAAAACGTTCTCCGGAACGTAACGACGCCGGTAATAGGCTAACAGAGTCTCTCGATCGATCTGGTCGAAAATCCGGCGTAATCCGATGACTGGGTAACGGCAAGGATGCGCTTGATAGGCCGTCGCGAATGTCAGGTGGCTCAACATCCGGTCCGGATCATCATAGCCCAAATCAAATTCCCGCCGGATGACGTCCATTTCCCGGCTCATTTCCTGTTCGTCGATGGCAGACTGGAAGAGCATGTCGGCGACGAGATCCAAAGCCGTTGGCACAGCCGCGGCGGGGCAATCGACCCAAAAAACCGTGCGATCGAATGAGGTGTAAGCGTTCAAGTAACCGCCCACCTGATGAATTTCCTCATTGATCTGTTGGGCGTTTCGTTTGGCGGTGCCCTTGAACAGCATGTGCTCGAGTAAATGAGTTAGCCCGCCACCGACCCAGTCGGCCTCATGCACACTGCCGGTTTCGCACCACACTTGTACGCTGGCCACACTGGCGTAGTGCTCGGGCGCTACTAACAGAGTTAGACCGTTTGCCAGGGTGGATTTTTCCACCGTGAGTTCAGGAGCATCCATTCGTTGCGCCCGAAACTACGATCTCTTCGTTGTGCTGGTTTTCAGCGGCTCGAAGGGAGCAACAAAAGCTTCCTGAAAGTCCACTGCGTCTTGAAAATCTTGAGGGTTATCAGAGTCTGTTTTGCCGAAGACTCCAGCGCCGATCAGATTGAAAACGATGTTCCCTACATCCAGGGAAGAGGTTATCCGCCAGTATTCGAAAACCGTCATTGCCATAGGACCGAATTCTTTCAGCGCATATTGCTGGAACCCTGCCATCAATTCTTTCGCTGTTACATGGGCGTTGAGGCCCGTTTGGCCGCGCTTGTTTTGCTTGATCGTAAATTCCAGCGCCTCTTTTACGAACTCATAAGCGGCTGCTTCGTACCGCGGATCCTTTTTTACAAGCTCCTCGACAATTTCGTTGAACGATTTCTGCATTACCTACTGTTTTCTAAGAGTGGCGGAGCCGGCGTAGTGGCGTCGCGAAAGTGTTTCACGATCGCTCCGACGAAAATAGCGGACAAGAATAGGATTATAAAGATTTGTTCCCTTCGCGTCAGGCGAAACACCGTGCCAATATACGGAAGTCGTTGATTTTGTCATCCCTT
>DASUWQ010000593.1:0-12105 GCA_036378375.1 Chthoniobacterales bacterium | reverse complement strand
TTGAGTTGATATTTATTCATCTTGTCAGGTTGCTGCTATCCGGCAGCCTGACAAGCACCATGGCATCTACCAAATATCCTCCTGGTTTCTTCTCCTCGAACTCCCGTAACTCCTTACTCCGCAACTTCCCCTTGCGCGTGGAGAACCCTCGGCGTTAACTTGCCTCTTTGCAGGGGAGCCTTTGGCTGAGATTCACGGGTTTACCGTGAAACCCTTGGAACCTGATGCGGGTAATGCCGCCGAAGGGAGCGAAAGGTGGTCCTGCGTTTCTAACGACAATGACCACACCGTATTTCCAAAACAGCCGTCGGATCTACGTTAGCGGCCAACTGCATCCCACAGTTGCGGTCGCTCTCCGACAAATCGAGCAGTCTCCCACCAATCACCCCGACGGCACTCAAAGCGCCAATCCGCCGGTCCAGGTCTACGACACCAGCGGCCCCTGGGGGGATCCTGCCATTACTGATCTCGACATCAGAGAAGGCCTTCCGGCGCTACGCGGGTCGTGGATATCGAGTCGTGGTGATGTGTCCGAATATGACGGCCGCACGGCCCGTCCACAAGATGACGGCTATCTAAGCCAGATCCACGCGAGCAAGGCTAAGAACGGATCCGGCACTTTTCCTGGACTGAGGCGGCGACCACTGCGAGCCTCTTCCGCACATCCGGTAACCCAACTTTGGTACGCCCGGCAGGGGATCATTACGCCCGAGATGGAGTACATCGCCATCCGGGAGAATCTTGGGCGATTGGCCGACACCTCGAACAGCAACAACAGTCATCATCCGGGAGAGCCGTTCGGAGCGCGTATTCCGAGAGAGATCACGCCAGAATTCGTTCGGTCAGAGGTCGCTCGAGGAAGGGCTATCATCCCAGCGAACGTGAACCATCCTGAAGCCGAGCCGATGATCATCGGTCGCAACTTTCTGGTAAAGATCAACGCCAACATCGGTAACTCGGCGGTTGCTTCGAGCATCGAGGAGGAAGTCGAAAAGATGCGCTGGGCCACTTTGTGGGGCGCCGACACGGTAATGGATCTCTCCACCGGCAAGAACATCCACACGACGCGAGAATGGATTCTTCGTAACAGCCCGGTCCCGATCGGCACAGTCCCCATCTATCAGGCATTGGAAAAAGTCGGCGGCCGAGCAGAAGAGTTAACCTGGGAGACCTATCGCGACACGCTGGTCGAACAGGCCGAGCAAGGGGTCGACTATTTCACCGTTCACGCCGGTGTGCTGCTCCGGTTTGTGCCGCTCACTGCGAAACGCAAGACGGGCATCGTGTCTCGGGGTGGTTCCATTCTGGCGAAATGGTGTCTGGCTCATCATCAGGAGAACTTTCTCTACACGCATTGGGACGAAATTTGCGAGATCATGGCTGCGTACGACGTGACGTTTTCGATCGGTGACGGGCTGCGTCCGGGTTCGATTGCCGACGCCAACGATGAAGCACAATTCGGCGAGCTCTACACTCAAGGCGAGCTGACGCGCCGGGCCTGGGAACATGGCGTCCAGGTGATGAACGAGGGTCCTGGCCATATCCCGATGCAGATGATCAAGGAGAATATGGATAAGCAGCTGGAGTGGTGCCTTGAGGCGCCATTCTACACGCTGGGGCCATTGACGACTGACATCGCGCCCGGTTACGATCATATAACCAGCGCAATCGGAGCCGCGATGATTGGATGGTACGGAACCGCGATGCTCTGTTACGTAACTCCGAAAGAACATCTCGGTTTACCGAATCGCGATGACGTTAAGCAGGGCGTCATCGCTTATAAGGTCGCGGCGCATGCCGCAGATCTGGCTAAGGGTCACCCCAGCGCCCAGCACCGCGACGACGCGATCAGTCAGGCCCGTTTCGAGTTTCGGTGGGAAGATCAATTCAACTTGAGTCTGGATCCGGAAACCGCCCGTAATTTCCACGATGCCACTTTGCCTCAGGAAAGCGCAAAGACCGCTCATTTCTGTTCAATGTGCGGCCCCCACTTCTGTTCGATGAAGATCACCGAGGAGGTCCGAAAATACGCCGCCGAAATCGGTGTCTCTACCGACCAAGCCATCAGTACAGGCCTACACCAAAAGGCCGAAGAATTCGCCACTTCGGGCGGCGAGATTTATCGGTGATCTCTAGATCGCGTCGACATTCGGGCCGCCCTGGTGCGCGCCAATGGGCGACATATTTGGTAGGGCGAGGCTCCGGAACGGCCCCACTACTGAATCGGAGAGACCGATAGGTTCTTACCGAGGATGTCGATAGGCCTGAAGACGTGCCGAGCCGTGGTCAGGCGCTGTACCACGGCTCGGCGGGTTTTCAGGTGGATTGGCATTGTCTGGCTCTAGCTAATCAATTGCTCCGGTTAAAGCATAGAGTCTTTCGGGAGCCTCGCCCCACCAAGGTGTGACTCTAGTACGATACCGGCGCCGTCTGATCCTGGAACCCATCCACAAACTGGCTGATTTTGGGATCGTGGGACCTCTCAACCAGGATATAGTTACACTGGGAATTGGCCCAAATATATACGCGAAGGTCGTCGACAGACCGTTGGCTGTAGCTCACTGGGTCTTGATTGGGCGGCCAGCAGTAAATGATCAGCACACCGTTAGCCTGCTTGTAGACCAGGGCCACCACCGGACGCTTCCCGAGCAAGGCCACTCGTCCTCCCGCCAATTCGTAGCCGTACTCGCGCAAATCTATCGCCGGAGGCGCAAAGCCGACTTTGTCGGAAAACCAAGGCTTCAAAACGCCGAAGTCTGCAGATGCTAGCTCTACCAAGGCTTCAGCCGTGGTTGATTGTGAATAATCGACCACCGCTTCTTTAGAAAGCTCTTTACCATGGTCGGGAGCTGAGACTAGAAAAACCACCATCGCGCCGAGGACCAGCACCGCCGCTGCGGCCATCCAGGCGTACGGCTTAGGCATCGATGGTTTTGCTCGGACGCGCTGGGTGATGTTGAGCACCCTGAGTCTCAATCCGACAGGAGCTTTGAAGCGAGGCGCACTCGCCTTGAACAGCGAACGGAACTCTCGAATCTCCCAAACCGCGCTTTGGCAATCTGCGCACGTGCGCAGATGCTCTTCCAATGCGCGTTCGACACCGGGGTCGAGCTCCCCGTCGACAAAGGCATCTAGATATGGGTTCGCTAAATCACAGTCCATCTAGCATGCCGTAATTTGTTTGCAAATCCGTGCATTTAGCAAGATGAAGGTCTTGTTCCATCCGTTTTCCTGACCACATGTCCGCAGTCTTTATTCCCCTCTTTCTCGCAAAAAAACAGCAGTTTTTAGCCCACAGTTGCGACGAAAAAACTGGGACTGGAATCTCAAAACGGCTATAAACGTTCGCTCCGCTTTTGGCCTGGTAAGGTGTTCCTTTTCAGGAGGAAGTGACGGCAGGGTCTGCTCAGCTACCTGTTGGTGCAGACCATTCAAAATATGAATCAGAAACAGAGAGAGGCTTTGGTTGATCTGCTTTTGTTGGGAATGTTCGCCGACGGTTCGTTAAAGGTCAGCGACGACCAAAAATTACTTTCGGTGATTGCCGAGATTGGTTGGGAATCCTACCAAACTCCGGATCTTTACTTTCAATCCGCCATCGCGAAAGCCCGAGACGCGGCGGATACGGAAGCGGGAACTCTTGCTCGACTGAAGAAAATAAATGATGGTCTCGCCAATGACGAGATTCGACACCAGGCCATTGAGCGCCTGGAACGATTCTTAAATCTAGACGGCGAACCAGGAGTGGAAGAGTCAAAGTTTCTAGAGCTCGCGAAAACGAGTCTTCACAGAGAACAGGTAGCGTGACCGCTACACGGCAATGACAAATTGCAGATAGCAAGTTCGCCTCGCCCCGATGATTCGCCGGGGCGAGGTAGACACGGGTGAAAAATTGGGAAAGCGTGATCGTCACCCAGAGCGGAGGGGCGTTGCATTCCGCGTTATTAGCTGCCTGGTGTGTCGACGCCGATAATCGTTGCAGGTAACACGCTCAGATAGACGCGACGCCCCGGGGTGCAGGTAAGTTCAACACGTTCAATCCTGGCCACGCACACAAGGAGCCGTGGCCGGACACGTCTTTCGGCGAAAATGGTTGATAGACCTTCTCCCAATCCGAGGGCGGAATACACGCAATGCGGCTCCCCTCCGATCCCGGCTATGCAAGACGTCTGCTCGGATCAAAACACCACACCTCGCTAAACAAAAAACCCAGGGCCGAAAGGGTCCGGTCCTGGGTTGTTCTATAAACTTTTTAGATGCTGCTTATTCGTTCGTGCTTCCGCCCAGTAGCGTGCGGCGAGCGAAACGTTCGTTGCTCTGACGGCGGAGGATAACAAACGTGTTATTGTCACCATACATCGCCCATGGCCCTTGCGGGACCTCTCTGAATTCAACAAAGCGCCAATCGCAGGCGTCCTTGCTGCCTAGACCCAGATAATCACGAACTGCCGGCGAAACATCGAGTCCGGCGCCCTGGTTCAAGTTCGGTCGCGGACGCTCATTGCCAAAGACATACTGCCAGTGATCGGTGCGGAACGGCCCGCAATCTTCCCACTGCGCATAAGCCACTCTCGCGCCGTGCCGAATTGCAATCCAGCGGCCTTTCAATACGGTTTGCCCGTCTCGAACAAAAGCCTGCTTAAACCAAGGAATCACCTGAGCGGCTTCAGGCTTGGTACGTCCGCCTTCGACATCGTTATAAGGCAGCGCGCAATAAAATGGATTCTGCCGCGGAATAAAACTCACGGGAACAAAGTTGCGACGACCAGCTGGGTCCGGATTATCATAACCGCCATAACTCGAACTCCAATACTTGTCCCAAGAGCTACGATCGTTTGGAACCGGGTTGTTTCCAGATGGCCGCTCGCCAATCCAGAAAATTGTGGTCACGATATTCGATTTCCAGCCATATCGGCCTGGACCGCTAAAAAGAGCATTGCTTCGCCCCATCAGAGAAGGACCGGTTTCGTAACGTGGTCCTTCACTCTGGAAAGTGGTCTTGGTCGGCGACATGATAACCTTAGGCTCCACCTTCAGAAGCGCGTTTTCCCGCAGCTTCATTGCGTACTTCGCGAAGTCGGTACTGCTCTCGTACTGCGATTGCGCTAGCGCGTTGCCACCGACACAAATCAACACCAGCGCTGAAAAATATTTCGCCAGCATGGGAAACGGTTTAATCCCTTTTACGGGGACTCCAGGCCAAAGAGCAAGTGAAATCTGCATTCGTTAAGGTAAAATGGCCGGTTTTCGGACACATCCAGCCAGGATTGGGGCCTACTATTAGCTTTTTTTAGACAATTTCAACAGCACGGATGCAGAAAAAATCCGTCGAGGGATTTTTTCCGCATCCGCGCTATGGGCCTTTAGAGTGACGCTTGCGCGTCAATCTAAAGGCCATAATTTCTGCAGGACTCCATTACGCAACTAGCCTCGAACCCGCTTCTAGAGCCGCAGCAGAGCGATCCGGCGTTTGCCGAATTGCTCTGCTGCCATAGCCTGAATCACTCTTGCGGCAGGCGCCGCAAGAGTGATTCAGGCTGTTAATATCGGAATAAAATCGTATCCCGAAGATAATTGGTATCATCGACCGCTGGATAATCCAAAGTAAAATGGAGTCCTCGGCTTTCTCTTCGCGACAACGCGGAATCGACGATCAGGCTCGCCACCGTACACAGATTGCGCAGCTCCAACAGATCCTTGGTGAGCTTAAAGTCCCAGTAAAATTCTTGAATCTCGCGCTGGAGATTACGCAGCCTGGTGCTGGCCCGTTGCAGGCGTTTACTGGTTCTGACGATCCCGACATAGTCCCACATCAGCCGGCGAATCTCGTCCCAGTTATGATAGATCACGACCAATTCGTCCACGTTTTGAGCGTGCCCGGGCCGCCATGGCGGCAAGTGAATTTCCTGATGATACTTGGCGTATTTCGGCCGCAGCAGCGCTTCCGCGCACCGTTTCGCGAGCACTAACGCTTCCAAAAGCGAGTTGCTCGCCAACCGGTTTGCGCCATGCAGGCCAGTACAAGCGACTTCTCCGATCGCAAATAGCCCTCGCAACGAAGTAGCGCCATCCAAGTCGGTTTTAACGCCGCCACATTGATAGTGTGCAGCTGGGACAATCGGTATCGGTTGCTTGGCGATATCGATTCCTAAGCCCAAACAGGTCTCGTAAATGTTAGGGAAACGCTCCTTAATAAAGTCGGCGGGCTTGTGCGTGATATCCAGGAACATGCAAGGTGCTCCCGAACGCTTCATCTCCGCGTCGATAGCCCGCGCCACGATATCACGCGGAGCCAGAGCCCCGCGGCTATCGTATTTCTTCATGAACTCGCGGCCGCTCGCATCGATTAGTTTGCCGCCCTCGCCCCGCACCGCCTCAGTGATGAGAAAAGAACGCGCCTCCGGATGATAAAGACACGTCGGGTGAAATTGAATAAACTCCATATTAGCAATAGCCGCGCCCGCTCGCCAAGCCATCGCTACGCCGTCTCCCGTCGCAACATTTGGGTTCGTTGTATAAAGATAAACCTTACCGCAACCCCCGGTCGCCAGGACCAATCGATCGGTCCGAATCGCGGTGACCTCTCCGGTATTTTCATCGAGCACGTAAATACCGACGACTCGGTCTTCCGTCGTGTACCCCAGCTTACCTGTGGTGATCAAGTCGATCGCCATGTGATTCTGGAAGACCACGATTCCTGGAGTGGCTTCCGCCGCCGCCACCAGCCGTTCCTCAATCTCTCGGCCAGTAGTGTCATGATAGTGCAACACCCGACGCTTAGAATGACCGCCCTCTTTGCCCAGATCCAACTCCCGGTGTCCGTCTTCCAAGATCCGTTCATCAAAATGAACACCCAGTTCAATGAGATTGTGGATGGCCGACGGACCTTCCGTAACAATCGTTTGCACCGCATCCGGATCGCACAAACCGCCTCCGGCCATCAATGTATCTTTAACGTGCAGGTCAAAGGAATCCTCCGCACTCGTAACTGCCGCGACGCCGCCCTGCGCCCAGGCCGTGTTAGAGTCGGCCACGTTTCGCTTCGTCACCATCGCCACCGTTCCGAACTTCGCGGCCCTCAGCGCCAGTGACAGGCCAGCGATCCCACTTCCGACGATCACAAAGTCAAAATGCTTCATTGGATTAAACGATTATCAATGAGTCTGGTTTTTCCGAAGAAAACGGCGGCTGCCAAAAGCAAGGGCGGTTTCAAATGGGCCAATGGCTCCAGACTGGTTGGATCGACTACCGTGACGTAATCGATTTTCGCTAGCGGCGCGCTTTGAATCTTCTGCTTCATCCAGCTGATCAGCTTAGCGGAAGACGCCATCCCCGTTCGGATCTTTTCCTCAGCCAAACCAAATGTCTGGTGAATGATCGGGGCTTGGCCGCGCTCTGGTTTCGTCAAATAACTGTTCCTTGAGCTCATGGCGAGCCCATCCGGTTCTCGAACGGTCGGATGCGCTTCGATCACAACGGGAAAATTGAGGTCCCGAACCATTCGGCGAAGGATCGCCAACTGCTGAAAATCTTTTTCTCCGAAAACCGCGATATCGGGCTGGACGAGGTTAAACAGCTTGCTGACCACCAGACAGACACCGTCGAAATGCCCAGGTCGAGACGCGCCGCACATCACCTGGGAAAGTCGGGTCTCAAACACCGAGATCGACCGGTCCGGATAGTACATATCCGCGGCTACCGGAGCGAAAAGGACGTCACAGCCTTCTTTTCGAAGAAGAGAGGAGTCCCGTTCGAATGGCCGCGGATAGCGCTCCAGATCCTCACTCGGCGCGAATTGCGTCGGGTTCACAAACAGACTCGCGATTACAGTCCCTTTAGTGCGAGCAAGCTTTCGCGCCCGCCGGACTAGCGTCAGATGTCCTTCGTGCAGAGCACCCATGGTTGGCACGAGAACCACAGGTCGTGGGAGTTTAGAGACGAGTTTTTGTATCTTGAGAGGCTCTCTGACAATTCGCATCTGCGGAACGGCGCATCGCTGCAAGCCGCTGCTTAAGAAAAACCGGGATAGACATTTCGGCAAGCGGCAGGGCGTGCGGCCGGTAGTGGACTTAGTGGACGGGGTAGACCCAGTCGACCGCATGAACGAAGCGCGTGCCCGCAAATCGGCGCGCTCCTTCGCCCACTCAGTCTACTCCGTCCACCAAGTCCACTGACGTTCCACGCGCCGGCCGCCCACACGCCGGCCGCCCACACGCCTTTACGCCGATACACCGACACGCCTTCTAAGCCGTCACCAGAGTCGGCGCCGCTTGTTTCGCCGCGAGCTGTAGAAGGCCCCGTAACGGGATGGCCGTCCACTTCGGACGATTATTCAGTTCATACCGCAATTCATACATCGCTTTGAGAATGGCATAGCTGCGCAGCAACAACCGCAGATCGGTTCTATCTGCCGCCACGAATGAGGCTGTACCGGCTGTCTCCAGGTACGCTGCGAGAAATACTTGAGAGGCACGCGTAGCCCAAATATCGGCAAACGCCTCTAAAGTCTCACGATCTTGCACTCGAACCGTGCGCGACTCTAGCAAACCGTAATGCGCCGCGTAATGGAACGACCGGAACATTCCGGCCACATCAATCAACGCGGACCGCTTCAGCCGGCGTTCTCCTAGTGCCCGGGCCGGCTCTCCTTCGAAATCCAGAATCACGTAGTCTTTTCCGGTGTAGAGCACCTGACCCAGATGGTAATCGCCATGGATACGGATCTTCGAAGTCTGGATGGTGTCCTGAATCAGGTATTCGTGGCAGCCAGTCAAAACGTCGACCCGCTGCAGGACCTCGTCTGCCAATGCCCTCGGATACTCCTCTAACGATCCCAGTAGACGAGTCAAAAGGGCCAGCGTGTGTTTGGTATCAGTGCGAATCGATTGGTAAACCGAGCGCTGATGCTGCAAAGAGAAAGGTTCAGGCCGGAAATCCGGTGATTCCTGATCGGAAGCTAACGCCAAATGCATTTCCGCCGTTCGTTGCCCAAGCAAACGCACCGCCTCGAGGTGAACGCCTTCGATCAAAGTTAAATAGGGATCTGCGATCGAATCCCACCAGGTCGCGTTCGGCGGCGCTTCTAAGGTCGGATCCGCCAGGATCCGATCAAAATAGCGGTCAACCGCCGCCAACGTTTGGGACCAGCCATCCTGCTCATTACTGGTAAAACCTTGGGCCATCAGCACCGCAGCCGGCTCCTGCCCACGGGCCAAATATTGAACATCGCCTAAGTACGTCGGCACGTGTTCGAATCCGCATCGCTCGCTAAGCTGTTTAGTAACCTCTAAATCCGGGTTCAGTCCTTCATCGAGCTTCCGGAACAGCTTCAAGTAAATCTGTTCTCCAAATATGATCGAGCTATTGCTCTGCTCCACTTTCAACGCTTTAGACGAAGTCGGCCGTCCTTGGGCAAGCAGATCATGTAACCCTTTTGACTGAGCCGGCATCAAACGTCCGGTCCTGCCGGCAACGACGGTGTTATCCGCCATCAGATTCAGCAAAGAAGCGTGGAACGTTTCCGAAGCAATCGCATCGATTAACAGGTCACCCCCATATCCAACCTTCGCGATGACGGCCGCAGGATATTCCACCTCGATGGCTCGAGCTTCGTCTCCGGACACCACCTTAATCGGAAGACAATAGAGGTCGCGCGCCCCTTCGGAAAAGTTAACCCCAATCACTAACATCTGGGTGCGGTCGGCCTGAGGAAAATCGATCGTATCGATTAGGTTAACGCTGACAATGTCTCGCGCCTTACTTCGATACCATCGGCATCGTCGCATGTAGGTGGTCAGCTCCCGGTCCAAAAAGCGAGCCCCGGCATTGGTCTGCCACCAAGACGGCGTGCCATCGAAACTGATGGTCGGTAAGACCAGCTCTCCCTCAGACGTGCCGACGTCCGGTGGCACTAGTAGAAGCCAGAAGAATGTGTTCGGTCCCAAGGTAATCGGGTAGAGCGCATCCTTGATGATCGGAAACCGGCTGTGTCCGAAGGCGTCCTCGGGTGTCCAACCGGCCCAAGGCTTCAAGTCCAATTCCACCGCCTGGGAGAACCGAGCAAGATTAATTACCACCAGCACGGTTTGGGTTTCATAGGTCCGGGTGAAAACGAGGACCTTATTGTTAGTCGGCGCCAACATCTGAAAATCTCCGGATCCCAGCGCGGGGAACCGTTTGCGAATCGCGATAATCCGCCGCATCCACCACAGAAACGAGGAAAGGTTCGTTTCCTGAACTTCTACGTTCACTGCTTCATAATGAAATTCCGGATCAATGTTCACCGGCAGATACAACGAATGAGGATTAGCTCGCGAGAAGCCGGCGTTTTTGTCCGCACTCCATTGCATCGGCGTGCGCACCCCGTTCCGGTCCCCTAAATAGATATTGTCCCCCATTCCGATCTCATCGCCGTAATAAAGGATGGGGCTTCCCGGCATGGAAAACAGAACGCCGTGGATCAATTCCAACTTTTTCCGGTTATTGTTGAGCAATGGGGCTAACCGGCGACGAATCCCTAAATTCAAGCGAGCTCGCGAGTCACGAGCATAAACCCGGTACATATAGTCCCGTTCCTCCTCCGTGACCATCTCGAGCGTCAGTTCATCATGGTTGCGGAGAAAGATCGCCCATTGACAGTTATCCGGAATGTTCGGCGTCTGATCTAAAATGTCGACAATGGGATAGCGGTCTTCCATGTGCAAAGACATGTAGATCCTGGGCATGATCGGAAAGTTGAACGCCATGTGGCATTCATTCCCTTTGCCAAAGTAAGCCACCGCGTCATCCGGCCACTGGTTCGCTTCCGCCAACAACATGCGGTCTTGGTACTTCTGGTCGATGTGATCACGCACCTCTTGGAGATAAGCGTGGGTCTCTGGCAGATTCTCGCAGCTCGTCCCTTCCCGCTCGAAAAGATAAGGAACCGCATCTAATCGCAGGCCATCGACGCCCATATCCAACCAAAAGTCGACCACGTTGAACATGGCGGCTCTGACTTCCGGGTTGTCATAATTGAGGTCAGGCTGGTGGGAATAAAACCGGTGCCAAAAGTAGGAGCCGGCCACCGGATCAAAGGTCCAGTTGCTCGACTCGGTATCCTTAAAGATGATCCGAGCTTCGCTATATTTTTGCGGGTCATCCGACCAAACATAATAGTCCCGCCAAGGGTCACCGGGCACCGCTCGGCGCGAGCGTTGGAACCAGATATGCTGATCGCTGGTGTGATTTAAAACCAGCTCCGTGATCACGCGTAACCCGGCGTCATGGGCCGCTTGCAAGAATTGGCGAAAATCGTCCAATGTCCCGTAGGATGGATTGACGGTGTAGTAATCAGAAATGTCGTAACCATCGTCCTTCAACGGGGATGGGTAGAACGGGAGTACCCAGATCGCGGATATCCCCAGGTTTTTCAGGTAATCCAGTTTACTAAGGAGACCCTGAAAATCCCCAATTCCGTCATTATTGGCGTCACAAAAGGTCTTGAGGTGGAGCTGATAAATGATGGCTTCTTTAAACCAAACCGAGCTAGCTGGTTTGGCGATTTCCTTTGTCTCAATCGTTGGGATCTGCATCGCTAATTAAGTGTTCGGTTCAGGGGATGCGGGTTAGTAGTTCGCGGTTGGCATTTCGTCCGTGGGCCGTGCGCACGCGAAAGGCGAGCGCCGTACAACCATATATTCCTATAGCAGATAAAAGTCTCATCAAGTCGCGGAGGCCTCGAAGCACGACCAGGTGCTGCGAACCGCCAACTGCTAACGGTTAACCGCCAACTGTAAACTGCCAACGGCCAACCGCAAACCGCCAACTCGCAGCTTAGGGGAAAAGTCCGCGGTCGGTTCGAGCCCGCATCACTTTCTCCACGCCAATCGCCATAGCCGCGATCCGATGCGGAATTTTCTCTTCTTTCGCCCGTTTGATTACCGCGATAAAGGATTGCTCCAACACCCGGAACAGCCGGTCGACGACCTCGGTCTCCCTCCAGAAGAAACTCTGCAAGCTTTGGACCCATTCAAAGTAAGACACGATTACTCCGCCCGCGTTGCAGAGGATGTCGGGGATCACGAAGATTTCTTGCCAGCGCTCGAAAAATATTTTGTCCGCCTC
>DASUWQ010000592.1:0-6008 GCA_036378375.1 Chthoniobacterales bacterium | reverse complement strand
CCCGGCCGCCTTTTGCGATTTGGATATACCCACTGCACTTCCGGCAGTAAGTCGACTTCGCCAGCTCGGGCTCTAGCTGAATGTTACCGCAGTGAGGACATTGAACTTCTACTCGTCCTTTTGCAGCCACTCAGTACCTCTTTATCGCTGGGCGCCGACTTCTTGCGGTTTTTCCTTCGTTCCCAGCTCTTTCAACATCCCTTTGTTCGGGCTCACTTCCGACTTACCAACGAAGGTCGCGCCTTCCTCGATGATTAGACGAGCCGCACGCAGATCACCGATCAATTGCGAGCGAGACCGCAGCTCGCAACGTTCATTAACGGTGATATTGCCATGCACTTTACCCATAACAATCACCGATTTAGCTTTGACTTCACCGTGCACATCCCCGCTCTCTCCCACCGTCAAGATTCCATCGTTCGAACTAATCTCCCCCTCGAGCTTACCATCAAAGGTAAACTCATTAGCGAATTTTATGGAGCCCTTTATTTCGACGTCGTTTGCTAAGGAGTTCTTATTTGCTTGATCTGCCATAACGGAGTTTTTTGATGTTAGAGGTTGCGGTTCTGAGGCCTTGGGAGGTTGCGGAGTTGATTCCCCGGATTCAGTCTCCTCATTACTCGGGCCTGATCCTGGCTTTTGGGGGATAAACTTCTTGAGCACGGTCGCAACTATGGATTTGTCGATTGGATTGTCAACGCTGAACGGCAACGAAATTGCCGCCAGATCGCTGTTTTAGAACAATCCGGAAGATCAGCGTGCGACGTGATTAGACGTACCAAGTAACCAGTAATCTGTAATCTGTGAAACAGTAACCAGTTAGGACTTAGCGGCCAAGCCCAGGAGCCGCCGCGACGACTGTTCAAAATCGCGCGAGAGGGATCAAAGGCCAGCATTCCAGCACTTACCGATTACTGACTTACTGATTACTTTGCGGACGACTTCTCACCAATCACGTCTCACGTCTCAGCCAGTTCTTCCGCGGGATATGTCCAGATCTCGCTTAACGTGGGGTGATAGTGCGGAATCGAAGCCAGGTCTGACGCAGTTGCCCGGAAATGCATAGCGACTACAATTTCGTGTATTAGTTCGGCTACTTCAGAACCTACCGCCGCTCCCCCTAGAATCTCGCCGCTTTTTGCATCCACGATGAGTTTCACGAACCCTTCTGGTTCTCCGAGCACTAGACTCTTGCCGTGATCAGCAAATGGATAACTCGCAGTCCGAACCGGGATGTTTTGGTTAACTGCTTCGCGCTGTGTCAATCCGACAAACGCGAGCTGAGGATGCGAAAAGACGGCAGACAGACGGAGCCGATAGTCAATCCTGCCCAACTCTTTTCCTTCGAGTAATCTTTGAGCATTCTTTGCCGCCACGACCGCTTGCTCAATCGCGATATGCACAACCTCGTAGAGCCCGGTTACATCGCCCGCAGCAAATAGATGGGGTTGAGACGTTTGCATGCGATCATTCACCTGGATCGCCCCACTCGGCGAGAGTTCGACTCCCGCCGCTTTCAAATCCAAACCTGCAACCGCTGGCCGTCGACCTAGCGCATAGAAAAGCTCACTGGCTGCTACTTGTCGCTCGACACCATCATGCAGGAAATAGACCGCCTTTTCTCCTTTCTCGGCTGCAACCCTCAACAACTTTGTGTCGCAAATCATCTCCACCCCTTGGTGCCGCAAGGCCTCCGTTAAGGCCCCGGCGACATCAGTGTCTGCCTCTTTAAGAAATTGGCGGCTCCTTTGGATCACTGTCACTTTGGACCCGAGAGAGCTATAGAAGGTGGCAAATTCGAGTGCGATCGCGCCTCCCCCTAAGATAACCACCGAAGGAGGAACGACGTCCGAATCAAGAGCCAAATCGCTATGCAGGAAAGCGGTCTCAACCAGCCCTGGAATTTCGAGGACGTTCAACTCAGAGCCGGTTGAAATCAGCCCAAAACGGAACCGGACTTGGGTCTCTTTACCGTCAGGGGTTACCAACCGCAGCTCGTGCGGAGACAGGAATGCGGCGTGCGCACGGACAAAATCAAATTTTCCGTCCTCAAGCTGCGAACGCCGATAACCGGCAAACTCTGCAATCAGTCTACGCTTACGGTCCCGAATAACACCGGCATCGTAGCCAATCTGGCCAGCGGTTAAACCGAACTCTTTTGCTCGTCGCAAGGTGAGAAACCGATTCGCAGATTCCAGGATGGTCTTGCTTGGCATGCAACCCCGCAGGATACAAAGTCCACCAACTTCAGCGCCCCCCTCGACACAGATGGTTCGCAAGCCAAGCCGGCTGGCCGTGGCTGCCGCGGCATAACCAGCACTGCCCCCTCCAATCACCGCAAAATCATATTCCGTCATTTGTCAGAATGCAGTAATGTCAACTGGCCCATCCGGAGCGTCAATCATTCAAAATATTGCGGCTGCTATTCCTCCAAACTACAATCTGTTGCATAGATCCCAGCTTGCAAAAAGAGGTTGCTCCGCGTACACTAAAGGCTCAAGTTTCGCCCTGATCGGTCCGTGTTCCACCCGGACCTCGTTCTGCGGTAAGTATGTCTGAAATCTCGAATTACGACGCGGCCCAAATTGATAAATTAGAGGGTCTAGAAGCCGTCCGAAAACGTCCCGGAATGTACATCGGTGACCCCGATGAACGCGGCCTTCACCACTGTGTTTTTGAAGTCCTGGACAACTCTATCGACGAGCATCTAGCTGGGTTTTGTACTCGCATTGATGTCACCATCCACATTGACGGATCGGTGTCAGTCCGAGACAACGGCCGGGGCATCCCGGTTGATATCCATCCCAAATTTAACATCCCGGCGATTGAGCTAGTTCTCACCAACCTGCACGCCGGCGGTAAGTTCGGGCAAGGTGCTTATAAGTTCTCCGGCGGATTGCACGGGGTCGGTGCTAAATGTGTCAACGCCCTCTCGGAATGGTTTAAGGCGGAGGTCACCCGAAATGGAAAGATTTATTACATCGCCTTTGCCCGAGGTAAAACAACTCGCAAGCTCGAGGTCATTGGGGAAATCCAAAACAAGCAGCTCTCTGGTACCCTGATTACGTTTTTGCCGGATGACGAGATCTTCACGATCACCACAGAGTTTAAGTTTGAGATCCTGGCTACGCGGTTACGTGAGTTAGCTTTCTTAAATAAAGGATTGGAAATCGTTCTAACGGACGAACGAACGGATCCCGTTCGTCGCGAGGTGTTTCTTTACAAAGAGGGGATTCCTCAATTCGTACGACAACTCGGGGAAACGAAGCAGTTAATCCATCCTGATCCGATTGTGATCACCGGCATGCGTGAGATCGAGGTTGACGACAAAACCGAGGTCGCCTTCGTAGATCTGGTGCTCCAATACACCGACTCCTACACCGAGCAGATTCAGTGTTTCGCTAACTCAATTCCCAATGCCGATGGGGGCATGCACTTGGAGGGGTTTAAGGCCGGTCTCACTAACGCGCTTAAGAATTACGCAAAATCCAACAACTTGGTTAAAGATAAAGACCCGGATATCACCGGCGAAGATTTACGGGAAGGTTTGGTCTGCGTATTGAGCATTAAGCTAACCAACCCGCGGTTTAGCTCTCAGACCAAAAGCAAACTGGTCAACAATGAGGTCAAGCCGGTGGTGCAATCCGTCACCTATGAAGGGTTAGGCCGGTTTTGCGAGGAGAACCCCGGGATCGCCAAAAAGATTATCGACAAGTGCTTAATGGCTGCGCGGGCGAGAGAGGCAGCTCGCAAAGCTCGGGAAGCCGTTAGAAAGACAGCCCTAACCGGGGGCGGTCTGCCGGGTAAACTCTCAGACTGTTCAGAACGGGATTACGAAAAGACCGAGCTCTATATTGTCGAGGGTGATTCCGCCGGCGGATCAGCAAAACAGGGCCGAGACCGGCGGTTCCAGGCGATCCTCCCGATTCGCGGCAAGCTTTTGAATGTTGAGAAAGCGCGTCTGGATCGTGTGCTACAGAATCAAGAAATCCAGACGATGATCACGGCCATCGGAACCGGCATTGGGGATGGAGACGGAGAGGGCTCGTTCAATTTGGAGAAACTTCGTTACGGCAAGATCATCATTATGACCGATGCCGATGTGGACGGCTCACACATCAGAACATTGCTTCTAACCTTTTTCTATCGCCAGATGCCAGAGTTAGTGCGTCGAGGACACATCTATATTGCTCAGCCTCCGCTTTATCAAATCAAGCGGAAGAAACGGGAAGAATACGTAGAAGACGATTCCCGGCTGAACCGAATTCTGATTTCATTGGGCGCAGAAGAGGTCCGCTTGCGTAATCTGAAGGACGATCGGGAGTTCTCTGAAGAACAACTCAACGAGATTTTGGAGCTCTTGGAGCGTCTCTCGAAGCTCAGTGATTCTATCCGGAAGCACGGCGGCGACTTCGAAGAGTACATTGCCCAGCGGAATGGCGAGACTGGGATGCTTCCTGAGTATCTGGTTTCCATTCGTGACGGAAACCAGGAGTACGTTAAGTATTTCCCGGATGAGACCGCGCTAAAACAGTTCGCCGACGAAAATCCGGATCTACAGCTTTACGATGAACCGCTGAGTGAGGAGGGCGAGCTACCACTGTTTGGCGGTGGCAACGGACAAACGCCTCCCCATATGCGCCGCCGCGCCCGACGGGTTGAACTGCATGAGGCAAACGCTGTGCTCAAGATTTTCCAGGAGCTGAGCAGGCGCGGTCTGGAAGTAGAACACTACTCCACCAACGAACAACCGATCTTTGAACTGATCGATGGTGAAGGTGAGCGGGCGACCTCGATCCCGGTTTCTTCGATTCCGAAGATCCTGGAGACCGTCAAAGAGATTGGCCGTCGCGGTGTTCAGATCAAACGATTCAAAGGTTTAGGAGAAATGAACGCAAAAGAGCTGTTCAATACCACGATGGATCCCGCTAAGCGGAAGCTGCTTCAGGTCGAGCTCAATGAGAATAACGCGGTCGAGGCTGACAAGATGTTTACGATCCTGATGGGTGACGTGGTGGAGCCACGGAGAGCGTTCATCGAAGACAACGCGCTGAACGTAAGAAACCTCGATATCTAACGCGTTCGCGGTTCACCGTTTCCCGTTCGCAGTTCACCGCTGATCGCGAACACTGTGAACGGCAAACTGTGAACGGCGAACCATGAACTGTTCCAATGCCTGATCCCAACGAAAAAGTCGAAGCCGTCAATGTCGCGGAGGAGATGTCGAAGTCGTTCCTCGACTATTCGATGTCCGTCATCATCTCGCGCGCGCTGCCCGATGCTCGCGACGGATTAAAACCTTCCCAACGCCGGATTCTCTATGCCATGCAGGGACTCGGCGTGCTGCCCAATCGCAAGCATACCAAGTGCGCAAAGATCGTCGGTGAAACGATGGGTAACTACCATCCTCATGGGGATATGGCGATTTATCCGACGCTCGTTCACATGGCCCAACCTTGGGCAATGCGCGACGTCCTGATTGAAGGCCAAGGCAATTTCGGCTCGATGGACGGGGATCCGCCAGCATCGATGCGGTACACCGAAGCCCGGCTCACCCACCTTGGCGCTGTCCTCATGGAGGACATGGACCGGGAGACCGTGGACTTCGTTCCCAACTACGACGAGACCACGGAGGAGCCGACCGTTTTCCCGGCGGCGTTCCCGAATCTGCTGGTAAATGGCGGTACTGGTATCGCCGTGGGGATGGCGACAAACATTCCCCCGCACAACCTGGGAGAAGTTATCACCGGCGTCTGCGCGTTGATCGACAATCCCGCCCTAAACGTCGACCAGCTGCTCGAGATTATCAAAGGACCCGATTTTCCCACCGGTTGTACGATCTACGGCGTGAGTGGCATCCGTCAGTACTTCGAGACCGGCCGAGGGATTGTCCGAGTCCGAGGCAAGGCACTCATCGAGGAGGGAAGGCAGAACCGGGAAATCCTGGTGATCACCGAGATCCCGTATAACGTCAATCGAGCTGAGTTGATCAAGCGGATTGCCGCGCT
>DASUWQ010000591.1:0-5587 GCA_036378375.1 Chthoniobacterales bacterium | reverse complement strand
GGCGTCGGTCTACAGGGCAACGACCTCCACTTAGAACCTAAAACTTAGGACTTAGAACCTAGAACCCAACTCCTCTAACCGTTCACTGAGGCTTCCGAAACCGGTGTGGGGAGGGGTGGGCCTCCCAATTCTTTTATCGTGCACAAGGAGATCGACGTTACCGTTCGTTCTACACCAGGGAAGTCCCGGATGCGCAAAAGTAACTGCCGGAGTGAGGAAGCGGACTCGACTCTGATCTTTAACAGATAACTATCTTCGCCAGAGATATCGTGACACTCCAAAATGTTGGGTTCATGACGCACGAAAGTCTCGAACTTCTCTTCGTCTCCGACTTTGGAGTTGTTAGTAACTCTGACAAAGGCCAGCAAGTTTTGGTTTACTGCGCCTGGATCGATTGCAGTGAGATAGCCTCGGATGATTCCTTCACGTTCGAGGCGCTTTATCCGTGCGTGGACTGCCGGCGCGGTGAGACCAAGCCGCTCGCCAACCGTGGCGTGTGCAACCCGAGCGTCATTCTGAATTAGCGCAAGTATTTCGAAGTCAGTGGAATCCATATCGTGGGGAGATGAAGGCGGTGTAGAGGCGTGAGACGAACCCTAATTTTCACCAGGATTGCAGCCGCGCAAATCTTGGTAGTGAGAAGTGAGATGTGAGAGGCCCGCTCCGAGCTTCTCGGCAAGCTCGAGTCAGGTTCGCGGCGAAGGGTGAGAGGTAAAAAGCGAAAGGCATGGGCGCGCAGATAAGCGCCTGGGCTCGCTGAAAAAAAAGGAACGGCTCGGTTGGCTTCCCCCCTCGTAAAGGTTGCCGGCGTTCCCCCCAGACCCCCGACAAGCTTTTCCCTTCCAACCGAGCCGGTGCCCCTTAGTAGTAACCGCTCGTCAGTGATTATGAGATAGCAATGGGCGTGCCAGGAGGTTGCTCCTAGCTCAGGTTTCAGTGAGCGTTCACGGGACGGCGGTTATAATCGGTGGGCTTCCTAGGCGATAACGTTTAGTCGTTTCGCGAGCTAAAGCATTGTTCGATCTCAGTGGCTAAAAGTGACCACTCCGGCTGGCGTTTTGGTGTCGCACGGTAGGGATGAGCTCCTGCTCGTCCGGATTTGCCGTACCGGGCCAAAATGTATAGCCGCTTCGCGGCAAAGTCCGACACGTCCCTACCGGACCTGTCGCCCTTCGACGCAAATGCTCCGACCGGATGCGTCCACGCGATCGCGCTCGTTCCCGTTGAGGGTTTTACCTCCAGGCTTTAGCTTTAGCGATCGCATGAAAAATCTCGAAGCCGCCAGGACAAGAGTCGAAGAACTCCGAGCTCTGATCCGGGAGAACGACCGGCATTACTGGTTGGAAGCAGCGCCTCAAATCAGCGATCAGGAGTACGATCATCTGTACCGGGAGCTGAAGGACTTAGAGGCAGAACACCCGCAACTTGTTACCCCCGATTCGCCAACTCAACGCGTGAGCGGGGCGCCGTTGGAAGAGTTTGCTCAGATCACCCATCGCACGCCGATGTTAAGCCTCGATAACACTTACTCAGAGGCTGAGGTAGTGGAGTTTTTCCGGCGGATGATCCGGTTGTTGCCTGGGGAAAGGATACGGACCGTGATCGAACCCAAAGTCGATGGGGTGGCGATCTCGGTATTTTATAAGAACGGCCGCCTGCAATACGCGGCCACCCGGGGGAATGGAACGGTTGGAGATGATGTGACTCAGAACGTCCGGACCATTCGTACGGTACCTTATTCTTTGCAGGGGTTGGCTCCCGATGAGGTGGAGATCCGAGGCGAAGTATTTTTTCCGAAAAAGGCCTTTCGGAAAGTGAACGAAGAACGTGAACAAGCCGGCGAAAGTTTATTTGCCAATCCTCGGAACGCTGCGGCCGGAACGTTGAAACAATTGGACTCACGAATCGCGGCTGCCCGTGGCTTAGGCGTAATCTTCTATGGATTTGGCTATTACAGCGGATCGGAATTGAGTTCCCATCAGGAGAGCCTGGCCCGGCTGGCGGAGTGGGGATTACCGGCTCCGGTAAAAACTTGGACGGCCGAAAGTCCAGAAGCCGTGATCGAGGCGATCAAAGCGCTAGACGAAATCAGGCACGATTTGCCTTACGAGACCGATGGCGCCGTGGTGAAGGTTGATGACTATCAACAACGGGAGGCGCTAGGGTATACCTCGAAAGCACCGCGTTGGGCGATCGCTTATAAGTACCAGGCGGAACGCGCCGAGACACAGCTCCTGTCGATTGAGGTTCAGGTCGGCCGTTCGGGCAAACTGACACCGGTGGCGAATCTTAGTCCCGTTCAACTCAGTGGTACCACGGTCTCTCGGGCGACTCTGCACAATGGAGAAGAGATCAAGCGGAAGGATATCAGGGTGGGCGATCACGTTCTGATCGAGAAATCCGGGGAGATTATACCGGCGGTATTAGAAGTGGTTTTGGAACGGCGTAGCGGACACGAAAAGCGTTTTGAGATGCCCAGCAAATGTCCCAGTTGCGGAGAGCCGGTGGTGAAGGCACCTGGCCAGATCGATGTGCGCTGTGTGAATGTTGAGTGTCCCGAGCAAGTCAAACGCCGGCTAGAGCATTTCGCGCATCGCGGGGCGATGGATATCGAAGGTTTGGGGATAATGATGGTGGCTCAGCTAGTTGAGCGTGGGTTAGTGAAACGGGTCGATCATATCTATGCGCTCGACGAAGAAGCCCTCGGTGGTCTGGAACGAATGGGGAAGAAGAGCGTTCGCAATCTTCTCGACGCGATCGCAGCCAGCAAAAAACAACCGATGTGGCGATTGGTTTTTGGATTGGGAATTCTGCATGTGGGCGCAACCGCTGCTCGAGAATTAGGGGATTTCTTCGGTAATCTGGATGCGTTACAGAAAGCGTCGCTCGAAGAATTACAAAAGGCGCCGAACACCGGTGACGTGGTGGCGCAGAGCATTCGGGACTGGTTCGATAATAAAGATAACCAAAACCTGATCGAGGCGTTACGACGTCATGGGCTAAATTTCGGCAAGGGCGAGGAGGCGGCTAAGGTCGATGATCGATTGGAAGGGAAGACATGGGTGATCACCGGAACTTTAAGCGAACCGCGGGAGGTTTTTGCAGATTTGATCCGAAGCCATGGCGGCCGGGTGGCCGCTAGTGTCAGCGGTAAGACGGACTTTTTGTTAGCGGGTGAGGAGGCCGGCAGCAAAATGGAGAAGGCGCGTTCGCTCAATGTGCGAGTCGTTAATGAGGAGGAGTTTCGGCAGTTGATTGGGTAGCTTCGCCGTGTGGGCGTTTGGCCGCCCATCGTACTTGTCCTCCTCGTCGTCATCGTCCTCGACAGGCGTTTGTGGAGTGGAGTCGATTTTACTGACAGGTGACGGATACCAAATGGATATTTGTGCCTACGGGACAAATCGGACAGATCATTGCGAAAAAAGTAGCCCTTTCTCATTCCACATCGCTGGGCATGCGCATTTCTCGAGGACGAGGACGAGTACGAGTACGAGGACGAGTACGAATGGACCGCGGGCGCCAACAAACCTTGATATTCACTTGAAGACGAATTCTTGACTTCGCGAAGAGACTCCTCTAAGGGCTAGGGCAATTTTTAAATGTCCACTTCGCAGACGGGCTCGGGGCAGCCAAAATATCGACGGATCGTTTTGAAGTTGAGCGGCGAGGCGTTACGCGAGCCGGGTAGCGCTGAAACTATTTCCCCGGATATCGTTTCCGGAATCGCGAAACAAATACAACAAGTGCGCGATTTAGGAGTCGAGATCGCGGTGGTGATCGGCGGAGGCAACATCTGGAGAGGATTGACCGCCAGCCACCGGGGCATGGATCGCACAACGGCAGATTACATGGGGATGCTGGCAACGATGATCAACGGGATGGCGCTCCAAAGCTCGTTGGAACAAATGGGGGTACCTACCCGGCTACAAACGGCGATCGAGATGGCCAATGTCGCTGAACCGTTCATTCTTCGCCGGGCGATCCGGCACTTGGAATTGGGACGAGTCGTGATCTTTGGGGCAGGTACCGGCAACCCATTTTTTTCTACCGACACGACGGCCGCACTTAGAGCCAGCGAGATCCGGGCAGAAATCATTTTAAAGGCAACAAAAGTGGATGGGATCTACGATAGTGACCCCAAACTGAATCCTAACGCTCAGCGCTATGAAACCGTGAGCTTTACTGAAGCGCTCACGAAACGACTGAAGGTGATGGATTCAACCGCTTTCAGTCTCTGCATGGACAACCGTATCCCGATTATCGTGTTTGATATGGCAAAGCCCGAGAACATCAAGAGGGTGGTGCGGGGCGAAAAGGTAGGTACGTTGGTAACGGCCGATTGAGGCTGCGGATGGCCTGCCCGCATCGCTACGCGAAGCGTTGCGAGCGGGGATGAGGGCCGGCCCTGGCCGAACTTGTAAACCTGGCTGCTAAACCGTTCTTATGACTCCTGACGACATTCTATTAGAAACTGAAGAGGCAATGGAGAAGAGCGTCGAGTACATGAATCACGAATTCGCCTCTCTGCGGACGGGGAAAGCTTCCCCGGCCCTAGTGGATAATATCGACGTAAACGCCTACGGGGCTTCGATGAAACTGAAACAACTGGCTCTCATTTCCACTCCGGAGCCGCGCCTGCTCGTTGTCCAACCGTTTGACCTTAGTGTTATTCGAGACATTGAGAAGGCGCTGATTGAGTCCAAACTGGGAATTACCCCCTCAGTGGACGGGAAACTCATCCGGCTTCCTATTCCCGAACTCTCGGAGGAGCGCCGAAAAGACCTGGTCAAGGGAGCCCGGCACATGGCGGAGGAAGCTCGGGTGCGCGTTCGCGGTGCTCGCCGAAACGGGATCGACCTAATAAAGAAGATCGAGAAAGAGGGTGAGATCACCGAAGATGATCGCCGGGATCTGGAAGAAGAGGTTCAAAAACTAACGGACAAATATGTCAAGGAGGTCGACCACCAGTTAGAAACCAAAGAAATGGATATAATGAAAGTATGAAGTTCGGGCGAGTCACCATCTTCGTGATTTGTCTGCTCGCAGGCATTGCACAGACACAAGCTGCACCGGCACAAGCGCAAGCTTCCCCCTCGCCAAAGGAAAAGCAGAAACGCGCGGCTGTTCCGAATGTTCCTCGCCCAGCCCCGGAATTCCTGTGGGCGAGCGTGAACGGCAAAGTAAAGCGCCTAAAAGACGTGGAAGGGCAACCCGTCGTGCTGATCTTCGCGACTGACCCGCAACAGAAGGAATTCAAAAAACAGGTCAAGAATATAACCAAGGTTTATAAAAACCTGGCTGAGCGGAAAGCCCTGTTTTTCGTCGCATTCACGAGGGAGACCGGTGTGATAACGGGTTCGGACGTTCCCTTTGTGGTTCTACCGGATCCGGGCTCGGCCGCGGATGCGTACCGAGTGGGAGATTTTGGGATTGCGGTGATTGGTCCGGACGGCAACCTCGACTATGCGACGGATCGAATCATTCCTGGCATAAAAATTATCAACGTCATGGATAATTCTTATGCGATCCAATCGCAGGAACGGCGGGAGTGACGCACGCCGCGCGGAATAGCTAAAGAAAATTGAGG
>DASUWQ010000590.1:0-3275 GCA_036378375.1 Chthoniobacterales bacterium | reverse complement strand
ATGGTCAAAAATTGCAATTATACCACGACCTCCCGTCGCGGCAGATCCAATCCCACGTAAATCCGGAAGAACATCAGTAGTTAGAATGTCGGTGATCACTCGAGGAGTTGGCTCTGGTCAAATCAGTACTGATGAGTGACACACTGATTACAGATTACTAGGGGGACGAGGACGGTTTGCTAGGCAGCGTTGAGCTTCTCCGACCGCTGTCAGCAAAAGTTATAACTGGACAACTGGTCGACCAGATGCTGTCTTTGCTTTGCATTTATGACGACTATCGGCGTCGGTCTTATTGGTACCGGGTTCATGGGCAAAGCACATGCGGTTGCGTTCAATGCGGTTTCTGCAGTCTTCGGCGGCATACTGCGCCCGCAGCTGCGCCTGTTATGTGATGTGGAAGCAAAACGGACCGAACAGAAGGCCGAAGAATTCGGCTTTGAGCGATGGACGACCGATTGGCGAGAGGTCGTGAAGGATCCGTCCATCGAGGTGGTAGCAATTACTACTCCAAATCATCTCCATCGGGAGATGGCGATTGCTGCGCTGGAAGCGGGAAAGCATGTTTACTGCGAAAAGCCAATGGCGGTAAGCTTGGCTGATGCGGAAGCGATGGCGGATGCCGCGCGTGGGTCCGATCGAATTACACTCTTGGGATATTCATTTGCGAAAAATCCTTTGCTATCGGCAGCCAAACACTTAGTGGCAGAAGGGCTGATCGGGAAGGTTTTCGATTTTCGCGGATTTATCGATGAAGACTATGTGGCGGATCCTGATCTTCCTTGGTCTTGGCGATTGCGGCGCGAGAATGCCGGACTTGGTGTTCTGGGAGACATAACCTGTCATCTTGTGTCCGTTGCGCATCTGTTGCTCGGTCCGATCACAGATCTGACCGCATTTACGGAGACGGTTCACAAAACTCGCCCGGAAAGTGATGGTTCTAGCGTCAGACGTGCCGTGGAAAACGACGACGTCGCGCATGCTCTGGTTCGATTCCGCAGCGGTGCACTTGGAGTTCTGGCTTCGAGCCGGATTGCTCACGGGAGAAAGAATGGGATTAGAATCGAGCTGCATGGTTCCAATGGAACCATCGTTTTTGATCAGGAAAGAATGAATGAGTTGGAATTGTATGTCGCTGGCGAGCGAAAGGATATTAGTGGGTTTCGCCGGATTCTCACGAACGCTGAACATTCGCCCTACGGTCTATTCTGTCAGGCGCCTGGTCATAGTCTCGGATTCAATGATCTTAAAATCATCGAGGTTGCGCACTTGTTAAATGCGATTGCCGGAAGGGAGCAACCTTTTCCAGGATTCGCTGACGGCATCCTGATTGAACGAGTCATTCATGGATTTGCGGAGTCAGCCCGACGCGGAGAATGGGTACAAGTCGCCGCGAGCGTGTGACCTGGTAAGCGGCGTCGAAGACGAGCTAGGGCTATCACAACAAGGTCTTGAAGCTCCTTTTTTCACAGCAAGGCCGCAAAGGCCACAAAGAGAAGAGATACTAATCACGTGACGTTTTCGGTAGCCGTCACTCAGGTGCTCTCTGTGGTGGAACTATCTTTGTAAAACAAGAAGAAGACTTGACCCATTCACGCCGGGGAAGCCGCGGGATGCTTTTTCACAGCATGGTCACAACGTGCCCAAAGATGGAATCTTACGTCTCAGATCTTTGTGGCCTCTGTGGCCTTGTTGTGAAATTTGTCTCTGCCTGCGCGTCCTGGCTGTGTCCAATTCCGTCTCGCTATGGCGCCGCAGGCGAGCTGTCTTAGCGGGAACTTTGTGCGGTGGAAGATCCGTTGGCTATCGCCGTCTTAGCCAGAGTTTCATGAAGCGATTTGCTGGCCGATTTCATGTGATTGGCCATGGCATCGGCTGCGGCTTCGGGGTCGCCTTTCTTTATGGCTTCGAAAATCGCCAGATGCCTCCGGTATCGAACGGGCAGATCATCGGCAGCATAAACCACGCGTCGAACCCAAACATCCAACAGGCTCCTCATCCCCGAAAGAATGTCGCGGAGGGCGGAATTTTGGGAGGCCTCACTTAAGGTAAAATGGAAGGCGATGTCGGCCTCCACGAACTTTTTTGGGTTTTTATGCGCTGCCTTCATTTGAGCCAGGAGCTCTTGAAGCCGGGCCAAGGTCTTCTCATCTCGCCGCTCGGCGGCTAACCGGGCCACCGCCACCTCGATGAACCCTCGAGCCTCTACCAGGTCCTCGGTATGTCGTTCTCCCAAAAGAAGGCCCCATTCGACGGATCGCGGAAGCAGATTCGAGGGAACATCCTGAAGATAGTAACCGCCGCCCGGCTTTACCTTAATCAGAGACAGCATTCCTAGGGACTTTAATGCTTCCCGAACGATCGAGCGACTAACCCCTAAGCTCTCCGCCAATTGACGCTCCGAGGGTAGTCGATCGCCTGGCTTCACCTTACCTGAGACAAAATATTCCAACAACTGATGTGCGATTTGCTGAGCTGCTGGCGGGCGGTGGGAGATTGCAATCTTCGGAAGGTTCATCAAGTTTCTAACCCGAGAGTTAATATTAACGGTTTCTTTAACCTAGTGTCCTGTCCCATAAATTACATGGCTTTCGCCGTTGGCTGCGAGTCATTTGTTATTTAGCTAGGCACTGAAACTGGCTGCCCGGTTTGATAAGCTTGCTCGACGCATTCGGCAATCAGAGACGCACGTAAGCCATCTGTCCCAGAAGGTTCCATGGATTTGCCCGCGCGCAGGGCTGATATAAAAAAGGCCAGTTCGACCCTATAGGCATCGGCGAATCTTTCGAGGAACGAACTCTGGGGTCCAGCAGATCGCTGACCCGTGCTATCGGCGACCATAACCTGCGAACGCCTAGGATTATCTACGGCCAACAACCCCCGCTCACCCTGCACCTCAAGGCGTTGGTCATATCCGAAAGAAGACCGCAGGCTATTATTGATAACTCCAATGATCCCGGACTGGCTCCTGAGCGTTACGACAGCGGTATCCGGTCCAACATTCAGTCCGGGATAAACGAAAGAACTGCCGGTAGCGTAGACTTCGATTGGTTCTTCTTTAGTCAGCCAACGAAACAAGTCGATCTCATGGATTGTCATGTGTCGAAAGATCGAGCCGGACTGCTGCAAATAGTCTTTTGGAGGGGGTTCATAATCTCGACTCGTGATCAGGATCAGCTCAGGCTTTCCTGTCTCACCGGAGCACAGTATGTCGTGCAAGGCGCGGTAGTCCGGATCGAATCTCCGGTTAAAAGCCAGAAAAAAGGGAACCTTATTTC
>DASUWQ010000589.1:0-8570 GCA_036378375.1 Chthoniobacterales bacterium | reverse complement strand
GGATCGGTCGCCTGACTATTTGCTCCAAGCGGAAAGACCGGTAGCTGAAGCCAAGGATTTATTGGTCCGGAGTCGAGCGGCTTTGTCCGATGTCGAGATCGATTTTATCGAATTGTCAGCTGCAGCGGCCCGGGCTGAGCTGGAGCGCAGAGCGGAAGAAGCTCGCCAACGCGCGGAGCAGGAAGCTGCCCACGCGCGGGAGCTACAGCAATCGCTCGAAGAAACCCAGTCAGCAAAAGCGGAGGCCGATTCCGCGGCGAAACGAGCAAGCACGGCCAGAGGTGAAGCCGAGAAGCTGATTCAATTCATGACATTCGATCTAAACTTTAAGCTGCAGAAGATCGGCAAGCTGGAGCTGCTTAGGGACGTCAACGTTCGGGTAGAGGACTACTATAAAGCATTTGGTGGAGAAAACGAAGATATTGATTCGCTTCGGCGACGGGCGGCGTCGCTGCACAACCGTGGCGACATTCTTCGCGGACAGGGCGATCTGGCTGGGGCATTGGCGGCGCATCGGGAAGGGATCTCAATCGACGAGCGTCTCCTAGCGCTAAATCCTACCCTGGCAGAGCGTGACCTGGTAGCGCTTCATTATGTTCAGACGGGAGCGATTCTCTACAGCCTAGGAATGTTGGATGAAGCTTTGAATGTTTATCGAGGCCCGATTGAGTTCTATCAAACGCTAGACCCATCGCAACCAGATGCCGTCGATTGGCTCAGCGCCTTCTGTCTCCTTCTGTTTGGTAGAGCTCAGGTGTTAGAGTCCAAGAACCGTTTCCCTGAATCAGCCGACGATTACAGGCGGGCAGCTGATCTCTGTGTTAAGCAACTCGAAGCTCAACCGGGTAACGTTAGTCTTCTGAAAATCCTAGGGCCTGCTCAAGCCGGGCTCGGCCAACTAAGCCTAGGGCAGGGGAACATAACGGATGCTGTGCGTTACCATCGCAGTGCGGTGGCAACCATGTGCGAGCTAATCGAAGCAGACCCGGAATCGATCGCTTGGCAGTACGATCTGGTCCAGGAGCGTGTGCGTTTAAGTCAGGTTCTCGTCCAGCAAGGAGAGGACGACAGCGCCGCCAAGGAACTTGAAGACGCGCAAGGCATCGCTGAAAGGTTGGTGGTTCATGACCCGACCAATGCGCGTTGGAAGAACAGTCTAGCCATGACGAATGTTTTCCGGGGTGAGTTCTTCCAAAAGAAAAACAATTCAGAGGCCGCTCTCAAATCATTTAGACAGGCAGAAACTATTCTAGAAGTATTAATCGCGGATGATCCGCGGAACGCTGAATTCATCCGGTATCGGAACCAGTGTAGAACCAAGATCGCCGAGATTCTGGTCCTCCAAGGAGACAGGCAAGGCGCCGGCGAACAGCTAAAAGATTTAGGGGATGCCCAAATTGCGGCGGCTCCTGCGGCTCAGCAGTTCGCAGAAGCCGAGCTGCAGCGGATTCAGGCCAAAATTCTGGCTGCTGAAGCCCAGCTTCGGACCGGGAACTGGGATGCAGCGTTGATGGGGTATCTTGAGGTGGCGCCACCGCTAGAGAAGCTGGCCGCGCCGGCTAACGCAAATGCTTTGGCCGTGGAAGCTCTTGGAGTGCTGCTTGCTCAAATCGGCGGGACCTTTGTTGCCAAAGGATCTCTGGCCGAGGCGAAAGAGGCTTTGGCCCGAAGCACTGCTGTAATTCGCGATCGTCTCTTGGTGATTGATCCACAGAACCCGCGCTGGCAAACCCTGCTTTGCAAAAGCGAAGCTCAACTCGGATTCGCGTTGCTCGGCATCGGTGATAGTGATGCCGCTTTACGAGCTTATCTCAGCGCAGTGACTCGTTCCGAGCAATTGATCCAAAAGCGTCCGGATTCCGGAGACCTACAACATGATTTGTCCGGCATCTATATTGGCCTGGGAAATGTGTTGTCTAAACGAGGCGACAAATTAGGGGCGCGAAGAGCGTTCGACGCAGCGATACAAATTGTTCGGAAGCTGGTTGATCGCGATCCAAACAACGCGATGTGGCAGAGCGGATTGGCCGGCTATTGGACAATTCTTGGCGAAGCGTTGGCAACGGAGAAAGCGCCAAATGAGGCTCTTCATGCCTACCGCCAATCGCTGGCCGTGTGGGAGAAGCTGAGCGGTCGCGGACAGAGTAACCCGTTTTGGGAGACGCAGGCGGCGTTAGCTTGTTTCCGCATCGCGATTCTGTTGTCTCAGGTCGATCCTACTAATTTTCGGGTAGTGCGAGACATGCTCTTGCGTTGTCTGACGATGATGAACCGCGTCAAAGGCACAGTAGTCCTCACCGCGGACCAACAGAATTTATTGCGGTCATGCGAGATGGCGCTGCAGGGACTTCCTGGTTAGAACGGTAGGTGCACCCCAAATGCAGTAGCTCCGTAGGAGCGCAATATCTATAGCCCAGAGCACCGAAATGCGACCAGCTTCATAGAAGCGACATATTTATAGCAACGGTCGCAAAAGAATGGGACCAGCTCCGGTTAGGAGCGACATCTAATCGAGGCCCCGTTTTGAAGACAGGACATCCTGTGGCACGTTGAGCCGATGCAAACCATCCGGGACGTTCGCTATCCTATGTCGCTCCTACGGAGCTGCGCCTCGTCTTGGATACGGTAGCTATAAAGATTTCGCTCCTACGGAGCTGTATCCATCATCGGGACATGTTAGCCGCTAATATGGTCGCGCCCGTGGGAGCAAAATTTCCAAAGGAGCTCCGTAGCTGCGGCATATCTATAGCCGAGAGCATCAAAATGCGACCAGCTCCGTAGGAGCGACATATTTATAGCAGCGGTCGCAAAAGAATGGGACCAGCTCCGTTAGGAGCGACATCTAATTGGCTGTAACCGGTTGGAACGTGTATCGCTCGTCGTGCGGTACATTAAATCTCTTCAAAAATTCGAGGTATTCTTCTTGGAACGTTGTACGGCGATGATGCTCCTGTTGGTTTTGAATGTATCGGATGACGGCATCTAGCTGCGAATGAGCATACGAAAACGCTCCGAACCCTTCCTGCCAAGAAAACCGTCCTAGCACCCAGCGCCGGTCGTTGATGAAGCCGGATGAGCCAGCTTTTATGCCGCGAACCAAATCGGAAAGTGCGATGTTTGGCGTTTGGCCTAGGAGGATATGAAAATGGTCCGGCATGTTATTGATTGCTATCAGCTTTTGGCCTTGTCCGGAGATGATGCCGGCCATGTATTTTTAAAGTTCATCGTTATGTTGTCGCTGGATCAGGCTTTGCCTTCCCTGCACAGCGAAAACAATCTGGACGTAGATCTGGGTGTAGGTATTCGCCATTTCTATGTCGCTCCTACGGAGCTTGGCGTCTTTCTGGTTGCCGTATGGCTATAAATATGTCGCTCTTACCGGAGCTGCACGGGTATTCGGACGCGTATGGCTATAAAGATATCGCTCCTACGGAGCTACAAGCCACCTCCATCAAAATCCCGGGCGCGTTCCCGATCGCATGCGGGGAGTGACAGAAATGGTTCGTCGACGTGCGCACGGGTCTGCGCTCGGGGAGGGGCGGTTCGGTTCGGGCCAAATCTGGCCAATACATTCTTGGATCAACGCCAACAGCAATTTTTCGATCGGTGGACCAAAGGCATCGATCATTTTGAGACTCAGGAGAAGAAATCTGAGTCGTTTGGCAAATCGATGCTTCTTCCTAGCCAGGCTATTAAAACGGCGCCGGTTACGGGGCTCTGGAGGAGATAATTCCATCGCAGAAGATAGAAATACCCGGCGGAAACTCAGCGGTCGGCCGCGTCATTGGGAACAGGGGTCGAATCAGTTTCCCCGTCGAGGTCAATTCGCAGAGCCTGCTTTAACATATCGTTTACCATTTCCGCGACCGAACCGAACGAATGAACCGGGTCCAGCGTAGAGCGCGATAGGACCACATATTGCTTCGTTCCTAAATCGAACCCGAAGTACCAAAGATCCGAGTCGCCGATAAAAAGGTATTTCTCAGCAGTCTCCGGCAGAAGGGACCAGAGTGAAAGATTTTCAGCAACGAGCGTGGGGCCGTACGCCTGTTCATCAGGAAGATCTTGCTCAGCTCCGTACAGGCTCACTCCATTTTCCGAGAACCCGTCTACCTCTGCGAAGATCTCGCAAAGTTCGGTTGGCAAGTCGATTCCTAGTTCATCCCGGGCAGCGTGTTCTGTTCGTTCGATGTCTTCGGGCAGAGCTCCGGGCAGAAGCGGGCGGCTGCCCCGAGCGGCATCTCTAGCCAGACGATGTTCGAGGTTGGCTCGTTCATCGGAAGATAATTGATTGTAATATTGAGAAGCTCGAAGATCGCCTACAAAAAGATCGCTGAGCTCGCGCAAGAGGTCCGTGTCGAGGTTCATAACTAAACTTTCGCGATAGTGCCGGCGTTTACCTTTGGTCCGGCTGGGATTTTGTGGTGGGTTCGTTTTCGATTCGATTTTGTTTTTTCCGGAAGCGGTGTTTCCGGAGCAGCAGCGAGGCTTGAATCAGCCACGGGCAGCTTATGCTTAGGGACGTGATCGGGGCCGAGCTGTCGTCCGTTAACGTAGGCATCGCCTGGAAGCCATTCGGCAGAAATCTTTTCAACCTTTTGAGCGAGGGCGTCTCGCGCCGCCGCCTGAGCCGGTTCTTCCTTGTTCTTTTTGGTATAAAGTTCACCGAAAGCGCGGGTAATCTCATGGAATTCCTTCGGCACAGAGTAAGCGCGGTGTCCGGCGGCTTTGGAGAAGGCGAGTATACGCTTTTCCCAGACCTCCGGTAAGGGAGGTGCCCCGAGATTCTTGAGGTGTTCCCGAAGTGCTTCAGCGGTTTTGAATCCTTGGGTAATCGGCGGGTAAAACGGGAACAACGGCCGAACCACATAGATCGGGATCTCACCGTTTGGTGCGTTATGAGTTTGCGGATGGAGCAACAAACTATGCCAAAGGTGGTGCGGGTTTTGAGATTGATCCCGGCCCCGGCGCGTCGTGTTAGCGATTACGAAATTACGTGGATGATTGATGGCAGCTTTGCCGTCGGCAACACCGACGCTTTTCGGAATTACGTGATGACAATTATAAGCGACCTGCCTGCCACGTACGGCGCGTTCGGGCGGAGCAGCCGTGTCGACGAGCGTGGATGGACTTCGACCTGCTTCCATCAGTTTAACTCCGTCCGTTCCCACCGCGAGCAGGGCTAAAGTACGGCCGATAGGATGGCCGACTAGAGCCTGGAGATATTCGTGCCTGATATTTTCGTAGTCTTTAACGGTGGTCTTGTATTCTTCGCCTTTGCGATCTAGGCATCGGCCCATGATCCGGTCAAGAACGACACCGGGTAGCTCTGGACAAGCGGCTACTACGTCCGGGTCCGCTGCTAATTTTTCAAATTGGCGAATCGCTTCGGCCACTGCATCGATCATCTCCTGACGAGGCGGAGGAGGCGGTTGCTGTTTAGAAGAGCGCATATTTTGGGAGCGGGATGAGGATGAAAGAATCGTGGGGCGCAAACCGAATATCAAAACATTAGAAAGGAATGTTGTGAATATATGGCGAGGATTTTGCCTAAGGCAAGAACAAAAATAACAAATGTTCTTATATCTCAGTCGCAAGGCGCCATCCGACACGTCCAAACCACGGCGCGAACCCGCGAGGAGAGAGGGGGCTGGAAAGCCGGAATCCAGCGTTAGGTCTACAACCTTGAGCGGTTCGCGATGTCAAGGTCCCGCACAGCTCAGTTTTTAGGGAGCTTTGTCCATATCCCGAAGTAACGACTTACCAGGCGGAAGCTGCTAAGCTCAAGGCAAGCGGCGGGCAGTAGATAATACGTTTCGTATCCAACTAAATCCCGCTAGTCTGATCCAGTCTCCGTCGAGCGGGCGGCGTACGGATTTTGATTTAGGGAGTCACAACAACATAAAGGCCAGCCCCACAATCACGGTCGGTGTCAGCGCAGCCAGCAATAGGCCGAGCGGCGAGATACCGGCTTCGCCGAAGCGCGTAGCAAGGATGCTCTGACCAGCCGGATTGGGGGCATTGGCAATCACGGTTAGTCCCCCACCGGTGAGAGCGCCGGCCATAACCGCGTAACGAGAAGCATCGGCGAATCCTGGAACCAAGGTAGCGAGGTAAGTAATCGCCGCGTTATCATTGAATGCGGTGAGAACCGTAGCGCAGAGCATCAACGGCCATTGACTAAGCTCTTTGAGGACGGGACCAATCCACCAGGACTGGCAGCCGCCGTGGATGACCAGGGAGGCCAAGAAGAATCCTACTAAGAGAGGAGGACGCAAAGCGATCCCTTGCTGGTTGTGACGAGTGGCCGAAACAAATGCGAGGAAGAAAAGAAAACCGAGTACAACGAGCACCGGGTAGTGCGCATTAAGAACGGTCCAGGCCAGGAACAAAAGGTGAATCACCGTGATCGACCACGGGACTCTCCTTCGATCTTCTTCATCTCTAAATCCAGGCTGTTCTTGGCGGAGCCGGTTGAACTCTTTTCGAAAGGCGAGCCAATAAAAAACGTTTGAGATAATGATGGCGATGACGGCTTTCCAGCCAAAGTTCGCCGCCATGAAAGGCATGTTCCATTTCCATGCGCTGGCCGCGAGTACCACCGGGGGAGCTGCGAAATGAGTTAGCGTACCGCCAACAGAAATATTGACGAAGAGCAAGCCGAGGGTGGCATACTTCAAACGGCCGTTCGGATGCAGATTATAGAAGCGGTGCCGGAGCAACAAAGCGCAAATAGTCATCGCGGCCGGTTCGGTAATAAATGAACCCAATATTGGGCCGATGGTTAAGATCGACATCCACAGGGCTGCGGGGGAACTTCGGCCGAGCTTGGCCACTTGCGAGATCGCAATTTCAGCCAAGCGCAGGATAGGGAGCGATCCGGAGATCGCCATGATAACGACGACAAAGACGGCGTCGGCGACGTTAACATGTCCGACATAGTCGACCATGGCGCCCCAGCCCTTGAATAGGATGATGGCGATGAAGAGCGGAATCAACCAGATGCCGAACACCGCTTCGATCTCCCCCATAAAATGGTAGAACTCAGCCCAGAAGATCAGATGATCCCGTTTCTCCTGCGGGACGGTTGCATTGGGGGCAGCCGCCTCTTCCTCGAGACGTAACAATCGGTGTTCAAAAGCATGCGAACGCTTCTGGAATTGGGCAGCCAAAAAAGTGTGAACGATCGCTAACGCGAAAATGACGGTGGCGATCAGGTTAAGCGGTTCGCTTTGAACGCGGCCCCAGAGTTTCGCCGGCATGAAAGTCACATCATCATCATGATAGCTAGCCGGGTCTACCGGGTAAGCTAGTCCGCTGGCGCCACCCGCGGCGTGGGCGGTGGATGAGAGTGCTAGGCAACAGAGCAGCAGAAGTACGCGCCGAAAGCTGCGAAGGCGGGAAGTGAAAGGTGAAAAGTGAAAGGTGAAAGGTGAAAGGTTGCCGATGTCGAGCGATCGGTGGGGCTGTCGATTGTCCGGACTCAGGGTCGTATAAGTTCTACCGGGTCCGCCGGTTTCAGGGCGCCGGAGGTGCCTTTCATTTTCACCTTCACCTTTCACAATTGGGTTTCAGGGTTCGGGGCTCGTCCTCCTCACAGCCCTTTCTTTTCCATCTCGGCTAAGCATTTCTGGATCGCATCCAAGGCGTGGTCGGCGTCCGGACCTTCGGCGGTAACCAGAATTTCTGCACCGGACCGAATATCGGCAGTCATGATATCCATAATGCTGATCGCCGAACAAAGACGCCCATTTGCCTCCAGCGTAATCGCGCTCTTAAAACGCATCGCGCAACGAACCAGCTCGCTGGTCGGGCGAGCATGCAGGCCAGTCGAATTGGTTACCTGCATCTTCCGGCTTAGCTTGATTGAGTTCGGCCGCGGTTTCCCAGACATGGTCCAACAGGTTTAGATAGCTTGAGAAGGCGTTGCCGTGAACTCGTCCTCACTGATTTCCTCGATCTTGAGAACATGTGGATTTTCGCAGCAAAGCTCCAAAAATCGATCACGATCTTCTTCCTCTTTCAGCTCGACCAGAATCAATTGCGTACTGGCGTTTCGTTTCCGTGCCCAACCGGAGACCCACGGAATGTGCACGACAGGCGGAAACACATGAAACTGATAAAACGCCGCGTCTTCGTTTTGGAATGTGATTCGAAAACAGAATCGATTCATTATGGACCTAAGTAATCGTTGGTTTCAGGAGACGCAATGGGTTCGTTCAACGGGCAGAAAGCGAACCGCAGATGGACGCAGATATCGGTTCGGGTTTCGACTACGCCTCTTGATTTATCGCCTGTTCACTAGCCCAAACATAATTTTTGGGGTTATGTTTTAGTAAGCGTTCGCCGGATACACATGCCTTTTGATAAAACTGAAGGCTATTAGATAGCTGCTGATGTAAAATCGAAACTCTGCCGTTTCTACGCTGCTTACACGTTGAACCGAAACTCCATCACGTCCCCATCTTGAACGACGTAGTCTTTTCCTTCGATTCGAAGCTTGCCTGCTTCTCGCGCTTTCGCGAATGAACCAAGCTGGATGAGGTCACTGAAACTCACTGTCTCGGCTG
>DASUWQ010000588.1:0-6278 GCA_036378375.1 Chthoniobacterales bacterium | reverse complement strand
CCACCGAACGTTTCAGCGACCGGGTTGAGAACTACGCTAAGTTTCGGCCCAATTATCCCGATGCTTTGATCCGATTTGTGCAGGAGCGATTATCTCCGCCGGGAGTGATTGCGGATATCGGATCGGGGACGGGGATTCTGTCGGATCAGTTGCTGGGCGCCGGATACGCGGTGTATGGGGTGGAGCCCAATGAACCGATGCGGCTCGAGGCGGAGCGGCGGCTAGGGAGCCGGCCGAGGTTTCATAGTGTCACGGGGACGGCCGAGGCGACCACGCTGGGTTCTGGTTCGGTCGATACCGTAACCTGCGCCCAATCTTTTCACTGGTTTGATCGGACACGTACCCGGGTCGAATTCGGACGAATCTTGCGGGAGCCCAAACTGGTACTGCTGATTTGGAACGAGCGGATCTCCGAAGACTTAATGGAGGAGTATGACCGGATCTTACAGGAATCCGCACCCGAATATAACCGGGTAGGCCGGCGCGAGGTTACCGATGCCGATATCGCGGACTTTTTCACTCCGGCTCCGGTTGAGCGATTCGATTTTCCTAACGCTCAACGCCTGGACCGCGACGGATTCCTTGGCCGAGTGCTTTCCTCATCCTACGTCCCAAATCTTGGACAGCCCGGGCATGAGGTGGTGATGAACCGGATGGAGGCGTTCTTCGACCGGCATGCCCAATCGGGTTGGATCGATTTTCCCTATCAGACCCGAGTCTATTTGGCCCACCTCAATACCGAATAAAGCCGAGAAACAAGCGTTGATGTTTGCGGCGCCAATCATCGTTGTTTGTCTCTCGATACTGGGTGGTATAACCAGTACTCGGTTGCTGTTGGAAAATCCGGTAGACTCTAACGTGCTGGAAAGTTGCGTTCGACGATTGCGAAAGGTTAACCGGGTCGTTCGCCCGGCGACTGCCCTTCGAGACGGTTGCGGTATGACCGGAGGTCGTTACGGCGTGACTCGAAGCGGTTCCGGAATGACCACCGTTCGTACTGCTGGCGGAGTGACCACCGCTGCTTGAGGAACCGCTACTGGCCGAACCGCCGCCGCTTGATCCGCCCGTGCCTTTGCCACCGCCACCATGGGCATAGGCAACATTCACCATCGAAAGAACACTAACCGCAGCCACAAGGAGCATGCGCCTCAGAAACGCGTTTGCGTCCATCATAAGAGATACCTCCTGCGGGTACCATACCGCTGCTCGCGTGGGGTTCAATGCCCACGGTAGGGACGAGCTCCCGCCCGTCCGGATTTGGATCTGTTCTGCGGGTGCACGGAATTAGGACGAGCGGAAGCTCGTCCCTACCGTAACACATCCAGAACCCGATCGATTTCGTCCTCACTATTGTAGAAATGCGGACTGAACCGCAGGTACTGGTTGCCCTGGCGATCTTGCCGGGGAGAACAGACGATCCTGTTTTCCAACAACCGTTTGTGCTCAGAAACAATATCGCGGTTAGGATGGGCGACCGTGATAATACCAGATTGATGCATCGGAGCATTGTTCTCTCCTAGCGGTATGAACCCGCGCGCTGCCAGGCCGGGGATCAACCGGCTTCTGATAGAAAGGATACGCTGGGCGATTTTATCGATGCCAATTTCGAGCAAAAAATCGATGGCAGCCTTCATCCCAGCAACTCCGGGCAGGTTGAGAACGCCCGGCTCATAACGTTGAGCACCTTCGACAAACTCGATCTGGTTTTGGGTAACGAAGTTTGGAGCCTTGAGATTCCATGCTCCCAAGAGGGTGGGCCGGCAGACCTCGAATAATTCCTTCCTCACATAAACTACCCCGATTGCGAGCGGGCCAAGCAACCATTTGTGCGCGTCGGCGCTGAGAAAATCGACATACTCGACAGTGGTCGGAAACGCGCCCAGCGTCTGGATCGCGTCGAGACAAAAGAGGATCCCTCGTTCACGCAACAATTTACCAATCGCCGCAAGGTCGATTCGAAAGCCCGATAAGAAACTGCAGGAGGCAAGCGCTACTAACTTGGTTTTGGGCGTGAGTACGCGTTGTAGAGCCTCGACTGTCAGTTCTCCCACTTGAGCTGGCTCGATGAAGCGGATTTGTACGCCTTTATCTCGCAGGTTCATCCAGGGGTAAACGTTGGCTGGGTAATCATCCAAATAGCAGACGACCTCATCACCAGGCGCCCAGGTAATGCCGTTCGCGACTAAACTGAGACCCAACGAAGTAGGCCCCAGGAGCGCAATTTCATCAGGAGAAGCGTTAATTAGGCGAGCAGCCGATTCCCGCGTCCGCTGAATCAAGGCGAGCGTCTCCGAAAAATCGCGAAAATCTTCTGAACATCTTTGGATTAGCGCACTCATTGCTTCGGCGACGGGTCCCGGCAACACGGTCACCGCGGCATGCGCCATAAAAATCCGCGACTTAGTGATGGGAAAGAACCGGTGGCGTAGCTCGGTGTCTGACAGTAACGAAGTAAGCAAATCCATTGAACTAAGGTGTACCGCGAATGGATCCGACTTCGCAAGTTGTAGTACCAACCACCCTGGAGACCCTCTGCTTCGTCGGACAGGCTACGAATAAACGCGAATAATGTTTGAGCTTAACGAAGCATCGACGAATACACCTTCTCCCGAGGATGCTGCGATCGTTGTTCGGTCGAGGCTAGGGGTGGAGTCGGCTGAGGTTCGGCGGTTTTTGACGGGGCTATGTCATTACGTGTATTCAGTGACGACATCTGACCGGCATAAGTTTGTTGTGCGTATTGCCACTCCTTCGACGAAGCGTCTTTTAGCGGGTGGTATCTACTGGAATGAGCTTCTGCGGCCGATGGGCGTGCCTTTACCGAGGATCCTGGCAGCCAACTTGGAGCCTTCAGAAATCCGATTTCCATTCGTGGTTTTGGAACAGCTGCCAGGTTCCGATCTATGTCAGATTTATCAAACTTTAACCTCGCAGGAAAAGTTTGAGATTATTAGCGAGGTGGTTCGAATTCGCGAGAAGGTGTCAGTCCTTCCCGAGGCTTATGGATTCGGTTTTGTGTACTCGTACTCAGAGTCTCCGGAATATCGCTCTTGGAAAGCCGCGGTTTTAGGGATCCTAGACCGGGCGCAACGACGGATGAGCCACTCCGGTCATCCAGGCGCTGCATACGTTGCGCGGGCTAGGCAAGCCCTCGGGCGTTATGAGACGTACTTTGCTGGTGTGCGGCCGGTTCCTTTTCTCGATGATACGACGACCAAAAACGTATTAGTGGATCAGGGACGTCTCACTGGTGTGGTCGACGTCGACCAGCTTTGTTTCGGCGATCCGTTGTTAACCATCGGTCTCACCAAGATGGCATTACGCGCGAATGCGCATGACGTCGACTACGTCGAGCATTGGATGAATTTACTCGGGCTTGATAAGCAACTGCGGCAGGTCGTGGACGCTTATACCCTGTTGTTCTGCGTCGATTTCATGAGCGAACTCGGACAACGCTTTAATAAAGAGGAGCAACCAGAGATTGATGTTGAGAAGTTTACGCGCTTAGAGTCGGTCTTTGAAACGCTGGTGCATTAACACGACCGGCTGATCCTAAAGAACATGCAAGGAACTTCAACCAAGGCTAAACCGAGGCTCGTCTTGTTCGATGTCGGTGGCGTGATAATCGATCTCGATTTCCACGATGCGCGGAGCACGCTCGAGTCTGAATTCTGGATGGATTCAAGCACTTTTTTGGAGCTGACCAGATCCGGCTACACTGGCGAGGTCCTTTCCGTTACGGAAAAAGCAATGATCGGCGCAATCGGAGCGGACGAATATCTGCTCGCGTTTCAGAACGGCTGTAAACGCCCGGTCCACTTGGAAACCGTTCAGCGACTCCGTGAGAGTATGCTTGGCCCCGAGAGACCGGAGATGTTGGAGCTTCTGGACCAACTGAGAAAACAGGTCGCGATCGCCGCGTTCACTAACACGATGGCTCTGCATTGGGATCTGTTAACTGATCCAAAGCGCTACCGTTTTCCGCAGCTGTTCCAGACCGTTTTTGCTTCTCATTTGCTGGGAGATGCCAAGCCCAGGGCAGAAGCGTTTAAGAAGGTATTGAACACCCTTAGCCTTAACCCAGAAGAGGTCGTTTTCGTTGATGATTCCGAGGTAAACGTTTCAGGTGCGTCTCAACTCGGGATCAAAGGAATCGTCTTCAAGAGTGTAGAGTCGCTGCGGGTGGATTTGCGGAATTACGTGGATTTGTAAATGGATTACCGTCAGATCGGCCTGCGTCCAGCTACCCAAGAATGCCTTTGCTGAGCGGTGCCGGATAGTATTGCCGGCCATTGGCGGGCGGAGTTTGATTTTGGGGTTATGGGTACTGAACCGGTCGAGATGCGTCTGTTTCTTCGGCAGGGCGATAACGTTCTCTCCGAAACCTGGCTGTGCCAGTATCTGCCTCTCAGACCCACGAATGATGAGCTGGCTAATGAGAGGTGAGAAGTGATTGGCAATGGGCGAAAAGACGCGGCGGGAGCGAGGCAACCTCCGTTAAAGCTGAGCGCCTGGCTAATGCGAGCTAACGTTGCCGGATACCCGGATGTTCTGGCTGTAATTCACAACGATTGGCAGTTTGAAATCCTCTGGTAGTTGTGCGGCCTCTGCTGGACTCACTTCGAAAAATGGAAGCTCCGGGTGCTCGTCGTAGCCATAAATGCCGTTGTGTTCGATCGCGCCCCCGGCCAGTTCTCCTACCCAAATACCGCACCGCCCGGAATCGAAGATAAGATTATCGCAGATCAAGATATTTGTGTTCGGCATGGTGGACACGAAATCGTTGGTCGCGTTGACCGAGACAACACTGATTGCCGCCAGGGCTATCTGCGTGCTGGAACCGGAAGCCATCGGACCTAGACTACCCCGGATCAGATTCCCTTGAATGACGATATCGTGGGCCGGTGGAACCGGATACGCATTGGTATACGTATCCTCAAACACCACGATGCCGCCGTTACTTGTATGACCGATGGAATTGTTTTCAATCTTTACGCCCTCCGTTCCCCCAATCCAGATCCCGCGACCGAATGGGATTTCGCCGACCACATTATTCTCGATACTGGATCCTTCCGCGCGAGCATCCGGACCCGCGTCCACCATTTCATAGTCCTGGGTAAGAGCGGGCAAATCTTGATCAAAAGTGATCGTGACCGTACCGTTGTAAACTGGGTGAGTCGAATCGGGTGGGTTCTGGGAGACGATCGTTGCGCCAGGCACTTCTTCGTCGGTCGACGGATTGACAAAATGGACGGCGGTTCCATTCGGGAAGAGCGTATAGGCTTGGCGCTCTACCGTAAGCTGGCGAGCGCCCTCTTGGCTTAATACCGTGGCAAGATGAAGTGCATCGATGGCGAGTGCATCGTCGAGCGTCCCGGTAACGAAGCAGTTCCGGATATGATTATTTTGCCCTGAGTTACCTAGATGAATCCCGTCCGCATTGGTAGAGGTAAGGTTTCCTGGACGCGGCATTACGCGAACATGATCGACGGTCGAATTGCTCACCGCGTTCAAGAAGATAGCAAAGGCGCTGGATCCATGAATGGTCAGGTCAGCAATCGTGATCGAATCGCCCCCCGTTCCGATTACGGGAGGCGGTCCGCCCCGCTCGGTAACGATGATCTTATCGCCCGGATGCAAGGTGGAAAGGGTGGGGGATTGCGTCCAGGGAGTATTATCTTGGACTAGTTGTAGAACGTGGTTCGCGATGGGTTCAGTCACCTGCATCCGTGAGGTCGCGTCTACAATGTGACCATGCCGAAACACGACCGCCCATAACACCAGGGGACCCAAAGGCGAAGTTGCGCCGTTGAACGAGGCGGGGTCTGGCCAGTTCGGCAGCAACGTGTAGGCCAGCGTCCTTTCCGCGGGGTTGACCGATGCGAGCCGGACGTAAGTGTAAGGCGGATTCAGAAAATCGATCTTAAAGTTTTTCAGCGTAAGACGCTGGCAATCAGTAAGGTTGAACCCCTGGTGTAACGCGTCCGCGAAATAGATAGCAGAGCCAGCAAGATCGACGGTGAGATCGGAAAGCCCAGGAAAAGAGAGGTAGGAAACCTCGTTCTCAGGCGTAAGAAAATAGTACGCGCCATGATCGAGCGTCACGAAACGGGTTCCCTGAGCTTCCGCATATTCTACGGTCGCTTGAAATAACGGACGCGCATCGAGCGAAGGGTCATTGGGAGTCAGGTTTTGTGAAGCGATACCGAGACGAACTAAGTCGCGTGACAAATTGATAGTGTCCGGATCAGCTATCGCCGGCAAGGTCGCAAAAAACG
>DASUWQ010000587.1:0-3439 GCA_036378375.1 Chthoniobacterales bacterium | reverse complement strand
TTGCTGTTTGCGCTGTTGCGCGCCGGTTTTGAGCCGTTGGGTGGTGTGGCTCCCGGAGACTTTTGCCTATGAATTGCAGGCCGTTCGGTCCTTTTGTGCGGTATCACAACCCACGTCGCGGCTCAAAACCGGCGTGGATTGGCGTCGCAGACGAACCAAATCTTGGGCGCGCCGAGTTTTTCGCCCTATCATTCGCGGGTTCCCGCGCCCGTTCGCCCATTCGCCCATTCGCCGTTTCCCCCCACCGCATCCGCCATTGCATCCGGCCCCTCGACGTGCAATATCCGGCTCAGTGGCAACGCAACGGAAACCAAAGAGCCAAGCCGGCGCAAATACCCGATTTTTCGCCGTCGTCGGCTCAGACGAGGGCGCCGTTAAGAAGCGAGCCCGCGAACTGGCTGCGGAGCTGGCTCCGAAGGATGCAGGTGATTTTGGCGTCGACCTACTGGATGGCGCAGTCGAAAATACGGATCAAGCCGTAACCCGAATCCACGAGACCGTACAAGCGATCCAAACCCTGCCGTTCTTTGGTTCCGAAAAGCTGGTCTGGTTGAAGGACGCCAATTTTTTGGGTGATTCGACGGTTGGCCGTTCTACGCAGGTACAGACTGCTCTGGAACAATTGAAGGAGATTCTGTCAGATGGGTTACCCTCGGATGTAACGGTCCTATTGAGTGCAACCGAAGTCGATAAGCGGCGCTCGTTCTATAAGGCGATCTCGAAGCTGGGGCGATTCGAGCAGCTCGATCGGATTGATACGAGTAAGTCGGGATGGGAAGAAGCGGTCGAGGGCATGGCTCAACATATGGCGGGCGAAAGACGGCTTAGGTTCCAGCCGGACGCGTTAGAGGCGTTTGCCAGACTCGCAGGGGCTGACTCGCGGCAGATCGAGAACGAGATCGAGAAGATCGATCTGTTTCTCGGCGGTGATGTTGCCGAGTCATTGCAACCTCAAGATAGTAGGGAAATCAGTCTCGAAATGGTTCGACGGCTAGTTGCTAAGACTGCAACCGGTGTGATCTGGGAATTAGGCAATGCCATTGCCCGCCGCAACCTGAGTGAAGCATTGGATTTGCTGCAACAACTCTTGTTCCAAGGGGAAACCGCGATGGGCATTCTGTTCGCCGCGATTATCCCGACCGTGCGCAATCTTCTCGCCGCTAAAGAACTGTGCGTTACCAACGGGCTAAGGCCCCCTCAAGCCCCTTTCCAGTTCGGACCCATGATCAACCGTCTGCCGGAATCAGCTGTTTCTTTTCTCCCCAGGAAGAAAGACGGGAGCATCAATACCTACGCCCTGGGGTTGGCAGCCTGCGAGATTCGTCGGTTTTCTATCGAAGAACTTCAGCAAGGGCTCAAAGATTGCCTGGCCGCCAATATCCGCCTGGTGACAACCCAACTGGAGCCCAAGCTGATTCTGAGCGACCTCTTGGTTAAGCTCTTGGCGTGAAGGCAATCTCGTTCTCGTACTCGTCGTCGTCCTCGTTCTCGAATCCGGCTGTGGAGTAGTTGGTCTGGAATCGAAAATGTCGGGACATGCGCGGTCTTTTTATTCCGAAGGGACCAGGTGATGGTAGCCTGGGGGTTACCGACAGGAATGCAAAAAAACCGAACCCCTCTAGTGCCTTCGGGAAAAAAGCCCTCTACGCTGACGTAGATTTCGCAACCCGTGGTCCCTGGCCACCTCGCCATCATCCACCTGTTTGTGACTCGTCCGCCGTTGTGTTATTTCTTTAGAAATGATTTCAACGTTGGGCTTGAGGGCATCAGAGCCCTCGATTCTTACGACCGCCAATCTAGGGAGGTCAGCTCTCTAACTTCTCAGGGAACTTCTCGATGGAACCGCATTCTGTGGCGAATCTGAGTTCTGCGTCTTCCAACAAACGGAGGGCACCGACGTTTTCTTCGCGAAGCGTTTTTAGCCGGGTCTGTAATGGATTCTTGACCGCGTTTGAACAGGTCACTCGTGCCGCCGGGCGGCGGCCAAACGTAAGTACCCTGCTTTCGATCGCCGAACGGCAGACCGGCCTGAACGACTTTGGGGATCACCGGTTTTTGGAAGCGATGGCTTTTCTAGTGGAATCAGTCGAACGCGAAGCCAAGTTGAATGCTCTCGGACGATTCGTTTTCGTTGAACATGTTGTCCAGCTCTTGCGCAATCGGCTTTACCTGGAACTAGACTGGAAGCTGGATCCGACGATCAGCCTCCGGAGAATTCCGAAGCCGGTATTTATCACCGGGTTACCACGAACGGGCACGACCCTGTTACATAGCTTGCTCGCCCAGGACACGGAAATATTTGCCGCCCCGCTTACCTGGGAGATGATCTACCCGTCAGCCGCTCAAGGTGACGACCATGTCCGCATTCGCCGGACCGAGAGCCAATTGAAATGGTTCGAGCTACTGGTGCCTGGGCTTAAGACAATTCACCCGGTCGCAGCCGAGCTACCACAGGAGTGTGTGGCAATCATGAGCCACTGCTTCATGAGCGAAGAATTCGATACCATGTTCGACCTGCCCGGGTACGAGTCTTGGGTGGAAGAACAGGATCAACGCGGAACCTACGCGTTCCACAAGCGGTTTCTCCAACAGCTGCGCCGGGGAGCTCCAGAGCGCCGGTTCGTGTTGAAAGCGCCTGCTCATCTGCGTTCGGTTGAAGCGATCTTGGACGTTTATCCTGATGCACATATCATTCACACCCATAGGCATCCGGCCCAAGTCGTTCCGTCACTGTGCAGCCTGATCGTGACCTTGAAAGGCGCCTTCAGTTACAACATCAACCCGATTGAATCCGGACCTGGCGCCGTGGACTATTGCCTCAGGAATCTGCGGAAGTTTTTCCCCAGCCTGGAACGGCTCTCGCCAAACGTTTATACCGACGTTGCTTATCTCGACCTGGTACGGAATCCGATGGGCGTGGTGCGCCAGATTTACGCCAGACTCAGCGAGCAGTTGTCTCCGCAAGCCGAGGCAAAAATGGAACGGTTCTTGGCGGAAAATCCCCAAGGAAAATGGGGACGCCATAAGTACTTGTTGGCTGACTTTGGCCTACAACGCGAGACAATCGATGAGCAGTTTCGCTTTTATACGGAGCGGTACGATATGGATGCCCGGGGCCGAGTAAGCAGTAAGCAGTAAGCAGTAAGCAGTGAGCGGAAGCAGTGAGAAGTGAGAAGTGAGCCAGTGATCAAGTTTGAGCTTCTCAGATCGGCAATCGGCGGTTTCTGTACTGCTTACCGCTTACTGCTTACCGCCTACTGCTTACCGCTTACTGCTCACTGCTCACTGCTCACTTCCTCTCCGCACTCCCTCTTGCGTTACCGTACACGCGGTCCGAAGTTATCCCGGCGCGGTGATTGGGAATAAATCAGGAGCCCGGATCCTCACCCAGGTAGGTCATGATCCGTCAGCTCTACCTCTTTGCCGGCATCGCGATTTT
>DASUWQ010000586.1:0-4415 GCA_036378375.1 Chthoniobacterales bacterium | reverse complement strand
ACCATGTTCCTCAGGAGTGGCACCCGACGTTAGGCGCGGCGGTGAATAGCAGGCAAACAGCCTAAAGACGCGCCTCGGTCGCCACTTTCAGGGCGGATTTCGCGCTAGGCAACCCAGGGCTAAAGCCCTGGGCTATAATGTATAGCCGCTTCGCGGCAAAGTCCGACACGTCCCCCCTTCGGGACGATTCGCCTATCCTAACAATGGCTTCGGGTTAAAATGCTGTTAACTTCATTGAGCAGTGAAATTACGACTAGAATTCAATTCGATTCGTTTCCGGCTGAAGCGAAACGAAGTCGAACAGTTTGCCCGGACCGGAAGAGTAGAAGAAAAAATCATTTCGGGCAGCAGTGATAATCAAATGTTCGGTTACGTGCTTGAGTCGACGGAAAAGGTTTCTTCATTAAAAGCGACAGTGAGGCCGGGCGCTATCATCGTTCAGGTGCCGCCGGAAGTCGTAATGAGATGGGCCTCCACCGATCAGATCGGGATCGAAAGTGAACAGCCAGTCGATAATCAGACGAGCTTGCGGATCCTCATCGAAAAGGACTTTGCTTGTATCGATGGTACCGACGAACAAAACGCTGATACCTTTCCGAATCCCTTAGCACGGAAATGTTAGCCTTATCGCCCGGTTTTTATTGGAGCTAACGAAGGACTCAAGACGAGCATTAAACGGGGTTCGTCATCATTGCCGGTACACCCAGTGTCATCCCTTTCATAAGGCGTGACAACTTAGTGAAAGCGATCATTTATCAAAGGATCCCATCGGGCCGAGACGAACGGTGTACAATTCGGCGTCGGTAATGGCGACATGCGGTCCTTGCCGAACGCCTGCCGGCGTTTTCCAAAAGGTGCCGGTCTGACAGCGTCTGCCGCCCGTGTCGACCGTGCCGGACAACACGAACACGTATTCATCTGCGGGATGGGTATGGACTGGAATGATGGTGCCAGCGCTTAATCGTACCCGGTGGATCGACCCACCGGCTACCGGCTCCGCAAGAGGCATGAGCCTTACGCCTGGGAGAAAATCAAGGTCAAACCACTCGCGAGATTCCGGATCAATAAAAGTCTGCTCATTAATCATGGTGTGTCTGTGGGCCGAGTCGGTTTTTTAGGTGGTGGTCGCCATCGAAACGGGAGAGCTGTCTCAGAATGAGATAATTCATTGTCAGTTTGAGACAAGGCTTTGTCGTAAACGTGGACAGTTCAGAAAATTCGCGATCTCTGTCCCGGCCTACCAAATCTATCTCGAAGGGATAATTGCGGACATCGGGACAAAAATCGCGCCGATTCCCTGGCATGTAACTTGCCGATCAAACTCTTACTATCCCCAGAACTATGCACGGCTTATTGACGTCCGTCAGATACACGATCCGGCTTCTGCTCAAGTCGCCGACATTTACCGTCATCGCCGTGGTGATCCTCGGCTTCGGCATTGGGACGAATACGGCAATCTTCAGTTTGATCGATGCTGTCCTGTTGAATCCGCTGCCATTTCCGCACCCTGACCGTCTGGTTAGTGTTTCTAGTACTAGCAAGGAGATCAATGACCTCGGCATGGATCTTCCCGACTACGTGGATTTCCGCAAAACTCAACAAAGCTTTGATGAACTCGCGGTGGCCCGCGGGGATCTCTTGGATTTGAGCGATGCTGGCGGTCCCCAACGACTTAACGCCGGGTTCGTATCCGCAACCATGTTCACGGTCACAGACCGACCTTTTGTTATTGGCCGGCCGTTCACCGACGAGGAGGACAGGGTTGGTGGCCCTCTCTTGGTGGTCTTAACGGAGGGTTTCTGGCGGAGCCACTTTCGGTCGGATCCGAACGTCCTAGGCAAGAATATAACTTTGAGCGGACGCAGCTACGAGATTATCGGGGTCTGCCCAACCCAAGTCGCTGATTGGGATATCAATTCACCCGAGCTCTATGTGTCGATTCAGTCTGTCGCTGGAGCCGATGATCCGGTTAGGGCTCGGGACGCCCATTGGTTGTCTTGCTACGGACGTTTGAAACCCGGGGTTACCATGGAAAAGGCGGAAATGGATCTTACCGGGATCATACGCACTTTGGAGAAGCGATATCCGGACATCAATCAAGGTTATGGCGTCGGGCTAAAGCCGTTACTGGATGACATCGTGGGAGATGCTGGTTCCAACCTTTGGCTGCTGGGTGCTTCCGTCGTTTGTCTTCTGCTAATTGCAGTCGCGAATGTCGCGAATCTGCTTTTCTGCCGGGCGGTAGAGCGGCAGAAAGAGATGGCCATTCGGCGCACGCTCGGTGCGACGCGGCTGGCTTTAGCCGGCGACGCGTTGTTGGAGAGCGTAGTACTTTCTTTGCTGGGTGCGGGCCTCGGCTGGTTGGTTGCATTTGGTTTGAATGGCTTGATCAAGGAGGTTGGGCTGCAACAGAGTGTCGCTCGGGTTGATCGCGTCGCTTTTGATGGCGCTACCCTCACCTTCTTCGTTGGGATGACCGGCCTAGTCTCTTTGCTCACGGGCTCGCTCTCAGCTTTGAAGGCGGCTGCCGCTGGTACCCGTTTAAAGGAACTACCAAATCGTAGTGGCACCGCCGGACGAGAACGACAACGAATCCAGCGCATCTTGGTTGTTGGACAAGTTGCTCTGTCGTTTGTGTTACTAACGGCCGCCGCATTATTGGTACGGAGTTTCTTAGCGGCACAAAGCCAGCCGCTTGGTTTTAATCCCGAGCACCTGATTGCCGCAGAGGTCTCGTTGACTGGTCGAAAGTATCACGACCTGGCGCAGATCAGAGAATTCTTTGATGCGGTTCTCGAGCGGATACGAAAGCTGCCGGGCGTCACGGAGGCAGGGATGGCGGACGACTTACCGTTCCTCCTCGAGTGGGGTAACTTTGATCCTTTTTTTCTGCCAGGCGAATCGAGAGCTGAACCCGGACGCGCGCCGGCCGTGACCACGAAAAGCATTTCTCCCGACTATTTCCGCACCCTGCAAATCCCTCTGTTACGAGGCCGCGGTTTTAGCACAGAAGAGATCGCTACCAGCCAGCCGGTCATCATTATCAATGAAGCATTGGCCTCGCATTATTTTCCGAACCAGGACCCGATCGGCAAACAAATGTTCATCTATGCGATGCACATGGATAATAATGTACCCCGCACCATCGTGGGCGTCGCGGGTAATGTTCTCTACGACAGCCCAGACAGGCGCCGCATCGCATTCGACGGCTATTTTCCGTATAGCCAGCGGCCCATGAACAACGAGGCGTTGGTGTTGCGCACTTCAACTGACGTCGCTACCCTAGCCCCGGCGATTCGCCAAATTGTCGCCGCAGTCGATCCTGGAGTGCCGATCGGGAAGATCACGACTTTCGATGGTTTGATTGCGGCCAGGTTTACCAGCCGGCAGACGGGCATGCTTTTGGTGAGCGCATTCTCGACGGCGGCCCTTTTGCTGTCGGTCATCGGCATCTACGGCACGCTAGCTTATACCGCCATGCAGAGAACGCGAGAGCTAGGGATCCGGGTTTCGCTTGGTGCTACCTCGACAGGCGTTCTCAAGCTTGTTCTGCGCGATGGTCTTCAGGTCGTCGGGATCGGGCTTCTGACCGGAGTCTTGGTTGCCCTCGGGGTAGCCGATCTGATCCAAAGCGTCTTGTATGGGGTCTCCGCGCGTGACCCGATTGCGATTGGTACAGGAGTCGTCGTGCTAGCGGGGGTCGCCTTCATCGCATGCCTTTTACCTGCGCTTCGTGCGGCGCACGTTGACGCGGCCGCGGTACTGCGTTCCGAATGATGCAACGTTTGGTCCCGCGTACGCGGGAGCGTTTGGGGTTCGCCGTTCGAACAGACCGAGGCAACACTTTCGAACCGGAACACCCTTTCAATCGGGCGGCTAAGCCAGCCCCGAAGGCTCGGGGCTGGCGTATAATCATTACCGCTTCGCGGTAAATCCTTCGCACCAGTCCTACTGGCTTGGGGTAGAAACAATCTGAATTGTTCCTTGGTGAGCCGGACTCATCCAGTACAAATGCATGCTCGCCGGGTTGGTCGAGCTGTGGCTGTATTCAACGGTAACCGGGACAGGTTGGCCTGGAGTCAGTTTATATTGACCTTCGACGGTTGCTAACCCGGGCGACTGTTTGTTGATTACTTCCGTCGAACCAATCCAGACCCGAGCCACGTCATCCGAGGTCAGATAGAAGATGAAGGGTTGTGCGCCAGAACCCGCGGCCTGCACAGCTTCTATTTCGCCCGTCCAACGAATGCCGTAACCGGTTGATAGAACGCCGGCGGATGCATCGGGTGAGTTTGTGCCCTTGTAAGTATTCAGATCAAAGCTGAGCGCGGGAGTAATCGAGGTCTTCACCGGGGTCCCGGTAAGCGTGGTGTTATTATAATAACTCACATTCAGTACAGGCAGACTGTTGTAGC
>DASUWQ010000585.1:0-12141 GCA_036378375.1 Chthoniobacterales bacterium | reverse complement strand
ACCCTCCACCAAGCCAAAGGGGTAACTCGATTCCCGTACCGCTTCGAGCACGACGGCAGTGTTGTCGACCCGCAGTTCAATGCTGACATCCGGATAAACCCGGCAGAACTCTGCGATACACGGAGGGATCACATTTGACGCGATGGTCAGGCTGGTGCCAAAACGCAGCTCGCCGCTAAGCTTTTGCTCTTGATGAAACGACGTCTCGATGCGAGCCAGCGTGTTTTGAAGATCTATCGCCAGGTTACGCAGAGTGTGACCGTGGCTGGTGAGTTTAACCCCGTGCGTGGACCGGGACAGCAATGGCTTGCCTACGATTTCCTCCAGGCGACGCAAATGCGCTGTGACTGCGGGTTGCGATAAATGCAACTGTTTCGCCGCACTCGAGATCTTTCCGGTTTGGGCGACAAAAAGGAAAGATCGGAGAAGTCGAAGATCGAGGTCGTTCGGGTTCATTTCAGAGAAACTCCGTATTCAGAAGACCGGATAGTGAGCTATCAGCCAACCTGATAGCTCATCCGAGTATACGATTAAAGGTTCTAAGTTCTAGGTCTTAAGTTCTAAGTTCTAAGTTGGCCGAAATCGGCCTCGAACCTAGAACTTCGAACCTAGAACTTAGAACTTCGAACCTTTACCCTCGGTGCCGCTCGTCGATCCAGGGCGCGGCTCACCGGACGATATAGCCGCTGGACAGAACTCAGCTTGCATCTAGGAGCTTGTGCCCTATCGTCAGGCTCAATTTGTGAGCGGAAGGGGAGTGAAACGTTCTTTGTGGTTGCCAGAATGGTTGCAATCTAGTCTGGAGAACCCGTTGCTGGGAGTTGATCCCCAAAACCCCGTCTTGGGGCATCCCATCTATTGGCTTTGCCAGCTGGGCGGGTGGGGCAGTCTTTTCATGCTGATGGGGATCGCGTTTCTTAACGATCCATTTCCGCGGGCGCACGCGGCCCCCATAATATACCAATGCGTCTTTTGTGTTTCTGGGCTCATTTTCACCCACACGTTTCGAGCGCTATACCATTTGCGGAATTGGAAAGATCTGCGCGGAACTAGCTTCGCCCCAAAAGTAGCGTTGAGCTGTCTGGCCTTTGCGGTTTTAGAAAGCATCGTTACTTATGCGGCTGTGTTCACTTTCACGGGCGCACCCCTGGAAACGAATCGTCCATTCTCGGGATTCCTGATCGTGGGGTCGATTCAGAACGCAGTTACTCTGGTCGCATGGACTGCTCTCTATCTCGGATATCAATATCAGCGTGAGCTGCAAGAGGAGCGAATTAGCCGCGTCTTACTAGATGCGGAGGTTAAAGAAGCTCAGCTCCAACGGCTCAGGACTCAGATTAACCCGCACTTTCTCTTCAACAGCCTCAACACCATCCGGGCGATCGCTGGGGTAGACGCGGAATTAACTCGGGAGGCGGTTACGCAACTTGCGGAATTGATGCGTGCCGCTCTTGAGAGTTCCGAGGAAAAGGTGGTTACCTTCGATGAGGAGCTACGGATTGTGCAGGCTTATCTGGGCCTTGAACAGTTACGACATCAGGATCGCCTGAGAATTGAAGCATCTATCAATGAAGAGTTGCTAAGTGCTGTGGTTCCGCCGTTGATTTGCCAAACGTTAGTCGAGAACGCGCTGAAACATGGCATACATTCCAGCAATCAAACCGGTACAGTGAGGTATGCATCGACCGGTGATCAAAAGAGTGTCCGTTTTGAGGTGCGTAATCCAGGTTCTCTCAAGGTGACAAGCCGGCCTAATGGCACCGGGTTGGTAAACGCGCAAAGGCGGCTTCAGCTGATCTACGGGCGAAAAGCGGCCCTCAGTTTACGAATGACGGAGCCAGGTGAGGTGACTGCGCTCCTCGTGCTGCCGCGGGTTGTCGGTGTATGATGAAGGCATTGATTGTTGACGACGAACCTTGGGCACGTTTTGAGATGGAGCGATTGCTGACTCCGTATAGCTGGCTGACCATTGTCGGGCAAGCTGCCAGCGCCTCCGAAGCGATCGACTATCTCGAGCGAGAAGACTTAGACGCAATTTTCCTCGACGTACAAATGCAAGATGGTGACGGGTTCTCCGTTTTGCCGAGTCTGCCAACTCCGGCGCCAAAGATTATCTTTACTACTGCTTATAGTAACTTTGCCGTCCGGGCTTTTGAGGTAAATGCCCTGGATTATCTGTTGAAGCCGATCGCGCCCGATCGGCTAGCTAAAGCGATGCGCAGACTAATGGAACCCGGCAAGGAACCTAAAGCCGAAGGAGACCTTAAGCCAGATGACCATATATTCGTGCAGGACGGAGGATCCTGCTGGTTTGTTCCGGTGCGGACCATCCGATTGCTCGAAGTAAACGGCGATTATACCAGAGTTTATTTTGGGCAACATGCGCCCTTGATTCATTGAACGGCCAGCGCTCTGGAGCATCGCCTCCCGGCTAACCTCTTTTTTCGCGCTAACCGTAAGCATCTGGTTAACCTGGGTTTCGTGGAATCGGTCACGCCGTGGTTTAGCCAGACGCTGAAGCTGACCCTTAAAGGCGGCGAAGAAGTCGAGATCTCTAGGCGAGCGACCCAAGCGTTACGGAAGAAATTAAGTTTGTAAGGTGGGACTGTCGGACTTTGCCGCGAAGCGGCTACACAGAACAGCCGAGGGCTTTAGCCCTGGGTTAAGCGTAGCCCGGAATCCGTCCTGAAAGTGGCGGCCGAAGCGCGTCTTTAGGATGTTCGCGTGTTACTCCTCCACCGCGCTCGACCTCGGGTGCCACTTTCAGGGCACCTTACTAACCACCTGACCCAGGGCTAAAGCCCTGGGCTGTTCTGTATAGCCGCTTCGCGGCAAAGTCCGACACGTCCCTACGCGACGGATCGCACATTGCTGCTCTTCCAGGCGGTTCGTGCCAGGACTTCGGCGAGCTCAGTCGAGTCGCTACCATCATTTCGTCCCCATCGAATGCGGTTAGATTTAACTAGCACAATGACCCATTAACGGCCGGTTCAATGACAGTTAGGACGTAACTGTCGAGGAAGAGTCTCACTCTACTTGGGCATAGATATTGAGTCAGCGCCAGATGGGGCTTTCTTGTCCGGAGCGTTAGTAACCACTATCTAGATCAATGAAAGGGTCAATTAATGAGTAGATATCGATACCTTAACGCGGCCGCGATAGCGCTATAACGAACGCTACGAGGATTACCTGAACCTGGGCGATTCGCGGAACGAAGGGTTCGGTACTCGGTAGCCGGCCGCCGGGTCCTCGGCGCCGTTTGTCTGAACACTGATTACTGAAATCCAGATTATTAGGAGCAGAGAGTAAGTGTATCGCGTTCCTGACCCGACGCCATGCTGACTCCTGGATTCTGACTCCTGGCTCCTATTCTTGAACTCCTCGAACTCCTAGGACTCCTTGAACACCTTCTACACCGCCCCTTCCTGTGTGGCGATGTTGCGGGTGGCTTGCTCCAACCGCAGGCGATCCAGCTTATCGACGGACAAATTGCACAGAAGATCTACCCGCCGGTAGATGAGCTGAGAGACTTTCCAGAAATGGTTGAAGGTATCTTTTTCGGACCCTGAAAAATGTTCGGGATCTGGGGTCGACCAATGAGCCATGATGGGATTTCCGGTCCAAGCCCAGGGCGGCACTTGCCCCTTGGCGTGCTCAGAGCTTGTAATGATGAAATCGAGAGAGGCGTCTTTAAATTCGTCCCATGATTTAGGCCGGGCATCGGAGGCATCGATCTTGTAAAGCTCCTTAAGTACCCGGACCACGTACGGGTTTATCTCCTGCTCCGGATTTATGCCGGCGCTGAAAGCCGTAAATTTTCCTTTACCGAGTTTACGGATGAGATACTCCGCGAGAACGCTGCGGGCACTGTTCCCCGAGCCGAGGAATAGAATATTTAGCGAAGGCGGTGCCATGGTGAACTCCGGTTGGGTGGATCTAGCTGAGGACGGATGAGTGTAGTTCAAGGAGTTCAAGGAGTTCAAGGAGTTCAAGAAGAGGAGTCAGGAGCCAGAATCCAGGAGCCAGGAGGCGTCTGGGCGAATGGGGCCCGGTAGGGCGAAGATCTCGGCGTGGGTGTGACGGGTCTAATATCTTTGTAGGTATCGCACCGGACTTGAGCCGTTGGCATGTGGTGTGGCCTCGCCGCTGATACCTCGGATTACCGACTCTGCCTCGTGAGATTTGCTGTGTGATAGCTGGGCCACCTGCTCGGCTCGAATCCGGCGCGGAATCGATCTACCAGAATGGCCGCACCGAGATCTTCGCCCTACCGGGCCGCTACGCCCCCTCCTGACTCCTGGATTCTGGCTCCTGACTCCTCTTCTCAGAGCGCCAATTGACTCCAATAGGTCACCTGATCGCGATGATTGGCAATGAATCTTACTGCGCCATCCTGAGAGACGACCACTGCAAGATATTCAGGATAATCGCGACAGAGCCGGTAAGCCGTGCGGTGCCGGGTTCCAGCGTGCTCGGCTGACTCTGGAATGGTGACACTAGCTTCAAGATCCATGGCCCGGTACACAATTTCGTTCTCAGTGCCTGGAACTCGGATTTCTACTCCGTAAGCGAGAACCATGAATTGTGGATCCAACAGCAAGCAACCGTCAACGGCGGCCATATCCGCTAACCACCCGGCGATATCCAGATAACTTGACGAGAAGCTATAAGGGATCTCGTCGTTCCATTTTAGAAACTCGAGCCAGCCAACGGTCTCTTCGTCTTTTTTCTCGGCAATCGCGGTAAGCCGGGAGAATAGGTTATCCACCAAGCTCAGATATCCGGTCGACGATTCGTCGACTTCTACCCGATACTTTGCTGTCAGAGCGCCGCCCGGCTCCAGGAGCTGCTCTGAGAGGAGGCGAGGTCCGATCACCAACGTGCCGCCGAGGCGACGATCCCGGATTATTCGAATGATCCGTCTAAAGAAACTGACATCGAGTATCTCTCGTAAATCGGACCGAAATTTAACCCGGTCGCTTTGCTGAATTGCCGCGCTACTCTTGCCGTTGGCCGGCGTTTTCAAATGGCGCTGCATCCAATTGGTCGAGAAAACATTGAAAACGTGTTCCTCGATTCGGCCGTTCATTAGAGTGGCCAGCCGTTCCGATCCGAGGTGAACAACCAGATTTCCCGGAGCCCGAACATGGATGATCAGCCATTCCGGGATTGGATGGATCATCCCTGGTAGATCGGTGTGCAGGTCACGCGACCATTCGCCGGTGTTGACCACTGCGGAAATTTGGAAACCGCGTCCCTCGGACCAGGTTACAGCGAGAATCGATCGATAGAAAGTAACGGCGGGGCTAAGCCGGCGAATCTCCTGTTCGTCGAAAGGCCGGGCTCGACTAAGGTTCAACACTCGAAATGAATAAGGAGCGAGGACCGCCGGATCGAGGTCGGTCTCCGCACAAAGGGCAATCCGGCAGGTTACCTGCCGCCCTTCCTCGTGTAGCAAGCTGGCTTGGTAAGCGACGCTAAGGACGCGACCCAAAGCGTCCCGGGAGTCGATGCCGAACCGATAGTTACCTTTGCCGACCCAGGTTGGCCAGAGTTGTCTCGCCAGCAAATCTGGGTATCCGTGGCTCCGAAGCTCCATAACCCTAAACTATGTGCCTCAGGTAGCGCCAGGTGCATCTTTTTTTTGCCGAAAGGCGAAAAAGCGTGCAGACCGAAGGGCCTATGGGCGAGTGAGCGCCTAACCTAGCTACACCAATGCGACCTATGGGACTCATGAGTCCCATCAGTTTGTAGCTGGTGCGCGTGGCAAGACCCCAACGCTGATGCGCCCATTCGCCGTTTCGCCGCATGGCCTATTCGCCTAGTTACCTTTCACGCTTGTAATGTTCGAGCAAGGGTCATGAAAACTGCAATCGAGCACTCTGGTGGCGCAGATTTAAACCATGAACGCGAAACAGAGAACTTCAGTATGGATAGCGGCAATGGCGGGAGCGGCTCTCGTAACCAGCGTTACCGTCGCATTTAGTGCTGGTTCCGGGAATGACAACGGCCAAAAACCGCCTCTTTCTATTAAGACAGACAACGCCCCGATCGATCGAGATCCGAAGCTCGGCAATTCGTTTGCCCCAATTGTGCAAAAAGTAATTCCGAGCGTCGTGCAGGTCGATGTCACGGGCAAATCGGGCAATGGCAGGTCGTTGGGTTCCTCCGATATGCAAGACCAGTTGCGCCGGTTCTTCGGCCGAGGCTTTCAAATCCCTGAGCAACCCGAGATGCCAAATCAGAAGGCCCTCGGTTCAGGCGTCATTATTTCGGCAGACGGCTATATCCTGACAAATAATCATGTGGTCGAGAACAGCAAAACCATCCAGGTCACTCTAAGCGACGGGCGAAAATTGACCGCTAAGGTGATCGGTACCGATCCTCAGACGGACGTAGCTCTTTTGAAAATCGACGCCAATAATCTGGAACCGGTTACGCTGGCCGATAGCGATTCCGCCCAAGTGGGAGATCTCGTTCTTGCTATTGGTGACCCGTTTGGAATTGGCACAACGGTGACCGAAGGCATCATCAGTGCCAAGAATCGTACGCGAGTAACCAGCGGTGACGCAGACGAAGACTTCATTCAGACCGACGCGGCAATCAATCCTGGTAACTCAGGGGGCGCTTTAGTCGATATTGAAGGGCGGCTGGTCGGGATAAACACGTCGATCCTGTCGCGCTCCGGCGGTAATCAAGGTATCGGCTTTGCCGTTCCTGCCAATCTCTGTCGCTGGGTGGCGGATAGCCTGATCACTAAGGGCAAGGTCGAGCGCGGGTATCTGGGGGTACATATCCAAACCCTCACTCCCGAATTGGCCAAGGCGTTTAATAGCAACCGAGTGCAAGGCGCCGTGGTTATTGATGTCAGTCCCAACAGTGCCGCTGAACAAGCTGGCTTCAAAAGCGGCGACGTGGTGGTCGAGTTTAACAACCGGCCGATCGAATCTGCTGATCAATTGAAGCTCCAGGTGGCTGAGACTCCTCCAGGCAGCGCGATTCCCGTCCAAGTCGATAGGAATGGTCAGGTCATGAGTCTTAACGTTACGCTAAAAGAATTGAACTCAGACGCCCTGGCGAAGAACGAGCCCAACGTGAGCAGGGGCGAGCACGACGCGCTGACCGGTGTCGAAGTGACTAACCTTGATCGCGACGCTCGTGACGAGCTTAAGGTCCCGAATACCGTTAGAGGGACTTTGATCACGCAAGTCGAGCCATCGTCTCCTGCGTACGAAGCTGGCCTCCGTGAAAACGACGTGATTCTTGAGGTTAATCGACAGCCGATTCAATCAACCGAGGATTTTACCAAGGCGACTACCGGTAAGGGTGGTAGTGCCGAGACGTTGGTGAAGGTCTGGAACCAGAACGGGACTCATTACGTAGCCGTCCAGGAGGGTAACGGCTAATAGAGATAGGGTAGAGCTAGCTGAGCGCCCGCACGGCGAAAGCCGTGCGGGCATTTTTTTTGGGGGTGGGGGACTTTCCAGCGGGAGAACGCTCTGGGTGGAATAAGAACCTAGGGTAGTGCCACGAATGGGACTTATGGGACCTATGCGACTTATGAGACCCTCATATAAGTCCTATTGGTCCCATAGGTCTCATCCGTTAGCAGCGCCGCACGCGTCCGACCGATAGAGACTGCACGAAACTCTTTCGCTTCGTCGCTGTCTTTCACGCTTGTAATGTTCAGGCAAGCAACTTGAAACCTAGGCAGAGCAAAAGTGAAAGGCAGAGTTTTTTAAACCATGAAAGCGAACAAGCGAAGTTTAGGGTGGATGGCAGCGGTGGCGGGAGTTGGTCTTGTCGCTAGCGGTTCAGCCGTTTTCAGTGCTGTAACCGGTAACGATAACAACCAGAAGCCGCCCCTAAGCCTGAAGTATGACAATACGCAGATCAACCGGGACGCGACTCAGGGTCATTCCTACAACCCGATCGTTCAGAAGGTAACGCCCAGCGTGGTGCAGGTCTATGTCACCACTAAGGCCGGTAACGGAAATATGGGGACGAACCAAGATCTGCAGGACCAATTGCGCCGGTTCTTCGGACGGCAGTTCCCACAAATGCCGGAGCAGCAAACTCCAGGTGAAAAAGCGCTCGGGTCCGGGATAATTATTTCCTCCGATGGTTATATCTTGACCAATAATCACGTGGTCCAGAATGCCCGTACCATTCAGGTCAAATTGACCGACAACCGGGCATTCAGCGGAAAAGTAATTGGAACGGATCCGGCTACCGATGTGGCCTTGGTGAAGATTGATGCGGACAACCTCCAGCCGATCACGTTTGCAGATAGCGATCAGGCCCAAGTTGGTGACGTTGTGCTGGCAGTCGGTGATCCTTTCGGGATCGGTCAAACGGTTACCGAAGGCATTATCAGTGCGAAAAACCGGCAAGGGCTATCTGAAGATGGCCAATCGGACGAAGCTTTTATTCAGACCGATGCCGCGATTAATCCGGGTAACTCCGGCGGAGCTTTGGTCGACACGAACGGCCGTCTCGTGGGCATGAATACGGCGATCCTGTCCCGATCAGGTGGTAACCAGGGAATTGGGTTTGCGGTCCCTTCCGACCTTTGCCGCTGGGTAGCGGATAGCTTGATCAAAAACGGTAAGGTTGAGCGTGGTATGCTTGGGGTAACGATCCAACAGTTGTCGCCTGAGCTTGCTAAAGCCATGAATGTCCATCGCACCAGCGGCGCGGTGGTGGCGGATGTGACGCCGAATAGCCCGGCCGATAAGGCTGGAATTAAGGACGGTGATGTTGTGGTTCAATTCGATAACAAACCGATCGACGACGAGAACAGCTTGAAACTGATGGTGGCGGAATCTTCGCCCGGCAAAGTGGTGCCGATTCAAATCGATCGTAACGGACAGACTCTAAACCTGAACGTGACGTTAGAAGAACTCTCTCAAAAGAATAACCTGGCTAAAAACGAGCCCAACTCCAATGGGAATGACTCGCAACAAAACGACGCGCTGCATGGCGTGGGAGTGCAAGACCTGGATCGCCAAACGAAGGAGGAAATGAATATCCCGGCCAACGTTCGCGGCGCGATAATTACGCAGGTAGATCCTTCATCTCCGAGCGCGGAGGCCGGACTTAAGGAGGGTGACGTGATCGAAGAGATCAATCATCAGCCTGTCAGGAATGCGGAAGACGCTGATCGCTTAACCGCGAACAAAGGTGGTAAGGGCGAAACCCTAGTCAAGGTCTGGAATCAAAACGGCAGTCATTACGTTGCCGTCCAGGAAGGGAACGACTAAGAGGAGTCGCCTATAATGGTAGCAGTGACGTCCGTACGGTTAGGAGAGCCGTGCGGGCGTCCTTTACGTTCGGCGTTGGGCGTTTGGGGTTCGGCGTTCATCGCAGGACGGGGCCCGCACGACGCCAAACGCCAAACACCAAACACCAAACACCGAACGCCGAACGTAACATGACACTCGCGCAAGCGCCCGAACTCGGGCAAGTTATGGATATGCGAGTCCTGGTCGTCGAAGATGACGAGAAAATCGCTTCTTTTGTCATCAAAGGCCTGAAGCAAAATGGGTACGCGGTGGATCATGCCTCCGATGGCGAGCACGGGCTGGATTTAGCGACTGCCATCAATTACGACTTGCTGGTTCTCGATCTAATGTTGCCCAAACTGGACGGGCTTTCGCTATTGCGGCGGTTACGTCAGGAAAAGATCCGAACACCAGTCCTGATACTCAGTGCCCGGGCGAATGTTGACGATCGGGTTCGCGGGTTGCAAGCGGGCGGCGATGATTATCTCACTAAGCCTTTCGCTTTTTCAGAGTTGTTGGCCCGGGTGCAGGCCTTGATCCGACGGGCTAACCAAGCCGTTGAAGAGACCCAGTTAACCGTGGCTGACCTTTCATTGAATGTGATCACTCGCGAAGTTACTCGCAGCGGCCAACGCATCGAGTTACATCCTCGTGAGTACTCGCTGCTCGAGTTCTTGCTGCGGCACGCGGGTCGTCCGGTAACCAAAACGATGATTCTCGAAAACATCTGGGATTTTCATTTCGATCCTCAGACCAACGTAGTTGACGTTTTGATTCACCGCTTACGCGCGAAGATCGATAAAAATTTTCCGCTTAAACTGATTCAAACCATCCGAGGTGTCGGTTATGTGGTCAAAGCGGGGTAGAGCTGCCTCTCCCGCGGCTGCAGGGTTAGGCCGTGGCCGCCGGCTTTGGCACAGCTTTACCGTTCGGTTGAGCTTTTACTATGCCAGCGCCTTTGTGATCAGCGCTGCCCTGCTCTTCGCGCTGCTGTACTTTCTTCAGGCGACTCTATTCGATTGGCGGGAACGAGATCCCATCGATAAGTTTTTGAAGCAATGTGTAGTTGCTTATCAACAACACGGATCCGAGGGACTGATAAACGCCGTCAAAACGCAGGGAGCAGACCCCAGCGAGGGCCCATTCTTTGTTAGCATCACTTTTCGAAAGGACGTGGTTCTTTACCTAAAGGAACCATCGGAGTGGTTCAAACTGCCGAGCTTGACATCGATTTTGCAGCGAAGCCCGCAGAATGGTGGTTGGAGCCGGCTTCCGGCGGACGACCGGAGCGAATATGTTCTGGAAAGTGCTCAGTTGTCGGACGGCCCGATTCTGCAGGTTGGACGAAAGATTAATCGCAGCGAAACTCTGACTGGCCCTTTTGTTACGGCGGCGTTGATCCTGTTAGTACCGACTCTCCTGCTCGCAATCATTGCCGGCGCCGCGTTTGCGCACCGGGCCACCGCTCCGGTGCGGCAGATGTTACAGACTGCGCGCTCCATTATTAACACCGGGAACCTGGCTGAGCGCGTTCCGGAAACCCAAGAACAAGACGAGTTAGCGGAGTTAGCGCGCCAATTTAACCGGGTGTTAGAACAAAATCAGCGGCTGATCCGCGGCATGCGGGAAGCACTGGATAACGTTGCCCACGATCTGCGTTCGCCTCTCACTCGGTTACGCGCCTCCGCCGAATTGGCCATGGAAGCCGATACGCCGGAATGTTCCCAGGAGGCTTTAGCTGACTCGATAGAAGAATCAGATCGAGTGTTAACCATGCTGAATACCCTCATGGATGTTACGGAAGCTGAGAACGGGATGATGCGCCTGAATCTTGAGCGCTGCTCCCTGACCTCGTTATTAGAAGAAGTGACGGATCTGTACCAACTCATTGCCGAGGAAAAATCGATCCAGATCAAGAGCCACTTCATCAGCCCCGGGTATGTCGAGGTGGATCCAAACCGGATGCGCCAGGCTTTTGGCAACCTGCTGGATAACGCCGTTAAGTACACACCGAACGGCGGCCTGGTGGAGATTGAGTGCGACAACAAGGATGAGGAAGTTGTAGTTACGATTCGGGACAACGGGATGGGTATTCCGCCAGCGGAACAAAACCGGATTTGGGATCGGCTTTACCGGGGCGACACCAGCCGTTCGCAACGCGGCTTGGGTCTCGGCCTGAGCCTGGTAAAAGCCGTGGTAGAGGCACACGCCGGAACAATCTCCCTAAGGAGCGAACCAGGGAAAGGCTCAGAGTTTATCGTGACGCTCGCCGCTGCTGTAGCCGCGGGACAGCCCGCGACGGTGAGTTGTGAGACGTGAGAAGTGAGAGGTGAGAGGGGGCGCTGGGCGAGTAAGCACTGAGGCTGGAAGGTTACCCGCAGTGGCGAATACGGATAGGACCTATGGGACTCATACGACCTATGGGAGGTGACCTATAAGTCCCATTAGTCCTATAGGTTCTATCCGGGTTAGCACCTTCTGCGCGACCCGTTCGAGCGACTCACTTCTCGCCCGCAGCGCGGATCTCGTGGAACATCTGTGAGGCGGAGTCGCCGTCGATCAAGAGGCCGTTCACGAAACCGGTGTTGAGGATTCCTTGAGCTGGTCTCAGCTTGCTGCGTCCGCCACAAAGCAGGATCACTTCATGTTTTCGCAGCGCTTCCAAGTCGATCGCTAAGGTGCGATCGTTAAGATCAGAGGAAACTACCTCACCTCGGGCATTAAAGAATTTTCCCATCGTGTCGCCCACGGCTCCGGCTTTGCGCAGCTCATTTAGCTCTTGGGCTGATAGGTAACGGTTCTCAAAAAGAAAAGCGCGTTCGTCGCATTCGCCCACGCTGATCAGATAGAAATTCGC
>DASUWQ010000584.1:0-6177 GCA_036378375.1 Chthoniobacterales bacterium | reverse complement strand
ACTCTCCCACCATCTCCTCGCTCTTCTTCCAGAGTGCTGCAGCAGCGGCGGAATCTAGCGCGTGGGCACGTACACCTTCGCCTAGCGGGCTAAGATAGACGCCGTCTGGCAAAACCTGGCCAACCTGACAGTTCGCACAGTACTTGCCTCCCACCTCCTCAGCAGGTGCAACCACCCCAGCCCATACCGAAGTCGCTGCTCCTTGCGCAATTGTTTTCCATTGAAACGGGCCCTTTCCTTCCTCCGCCAGCTCCTTACTTATCTGCTCGATCATCGCTGGCAATTGAGCCGGGTCCATGTGACGAGCCAACTCGGTCTGAATCACCCCGGGATGCACCGCTGCGGCCCGTACACCGTGTTCTTGATGTCGCTCATCGAACGCGACAGCAAACAGGATGTTCGCACTCTTCGATCGACCATAGGCGACGAATGGGTCGTATGGCGTTCGCTCGAAATTCGGATCGTCCAGATCAACGTTGCAGCGACGATGACCAGCGGAAGACAAGTTGACTAACCGTGATCCGCTTCTCATCAAACGTGCGATCCGGTTGATCAGAACAAAATGACCCAGGTGATTAATACCGAACTGAGTCTCAAAACCGTCTGCGGTGTGCCCGAAACCAGTTGCCATCACCCCTGCGTTTGCAATGACTAAGTCGAAGGGATCACCCTCGGCTATGAGTTGGTCGGCACAGGCACGCACACTTTTCAGATTAGCAAGGTCGAGCTCGACAAGTTCAAAGCGGCCGCCGTTTGCTGCTGCATCCTTTCGAACCTGAACGGTTGCTTTTTCCGCCTTGGTTAAATCGCGCGCTGCGCCGACTACGTGAGCGCCGTGCGCGGCCAGAGAACGCGCTGTCTCTACCCCAATTCCTGCCGAAACACCGGTCACCAAGATGCGTTTGCCATGAAGTCGCACGCCGGAAAGAACCTCGTCGGTGGTGGAAGTCGCGCCGAATATGTTTGCCATTTTTTACTCCAGTTGATAAACGATCAATAAACGGAGAGTGTCTCCGCAAATGAACTAAACGGAGACACTCTCCGATTGCAAATGGTTTCTTTATGCCGGCGAAGAAGCACCTAAAATCTCCTCCCCGGAAACCGCGGGCCGATGCTCAACGTAATCGGGCACGCATTCTCGCAATCGCCAAACGTGCGTTTACCCGGTCGGGAGCGAACGTTAGTCTGGACGACGTCGCGCGGCAGGCGCGGATTGGTGCCGGGACTTTGTACCGCCACTTCCCTACCCGCGATGCCCTGCTTGAGGCTGTTTACCGCACGGAAGTGGAGAAGCTCGCAGCAGCGGAACGCGAATTTGCGCAATCACTGCCTCCGGTTGAGGCATTGCGCGCCTGGATGTTGCTTTTCGTAGACTACATTGCAACCAAGGAGCTGATCGCTCCTGCCCTGAACAACATGGTAGGCGGACCGTCGAGGCTATTTGAATCGAGCGGTAGCCACATCAAAGGAGCGATCGATAGCTTGGTGAAATGCGCGATCAAAAGCGGTGATATTCGTCCCGACCTCGATCCCGTCGATCTGCTCCGGGCCCTGATCGGCGTGTCGAACGTGGCGTCCGGACCAGACTGGGTTCACAGCGCGCGAAGACTTGTCGACATTCTGATCCTCGGTTCGCGTCCGGTGGTAGGGACACAGAAAACGGAAATTTTACCACGGAGACACAGAGGACACGGAGAACGGAAAATTTAACAGGAAGGCCGCAAAGGCCACGGAGACTGAACTTTTAAAAGGATGGAAACGAGGGTCAGACCTTTAGGGCGTGTTGCCCCAATCCATTTCCACAATACACAAAGATCACAAAGGACACGAAGACTGAGCGAAACTAAAGGCTTTGGAACGTGTCTTTTGGTTCACTCGTCTGTCTTTGTGTCCTTTGTGATCTTTGTGTATTGTGAATTCCCTCCGGTAGCTCCTGTTCAAAAGTTGGCGAGTAACGGTCACGTCTTTTTTAGAGGTCTTAGTTGCGCCACACCCTGCATTTTCCCTTCGGTTGATTCTGTTTCAAGATCCCCCTCCGTGGCCTTTGCGGCCTTCCTGTTAAATTTTCTGTTCTCCGTGTCCTCTGTGTCTCCGTGGTGAAATTTTTTGCGGAATAAAGGCGGGGGTCTTCAGTCAACATGGATGGGAATCAGCTTCGGAGAAGCTGACTTACCCGGCAAACCTTGACCTCCATTCTATCCACATCGGTATGAAGAATATGTATCTCAGCGGTTCTTCGTGGCGTCGGGCATTGACCATTGTCTCCGCGTTTGTGTTGTGCTCCCCAGGAGCGTTGGTGGCCCAACAATATCAGCAGAAAGTTCTCGTTTCCGATACCACGGATCCTCAGCTGAAAAATCCTTGGGGTATTGCCAGAGGAACAGGTACCTTCTGGTGGGTTTCAGATAACGCGTCGGGAGTTGCGACGCTATACGACGGCTCAGGAACCAAACAAGGATTGGTAGTCACCATTCCGCATACGTCCCAAACGATGGCCGGGAGTCCGACCGGAATCGTCTTTAACGGTAGCAGCGATTTTGCCGTCTCTACAGGCAACCCGGCCCTCTTCATTTTTGCGTCATTCGATGGCACGATCTCAGCGTGGAACCCGAACGTTAACCCGAATAATGCGATTCAAAAGGTGCCTGGATCTGCTGATTCCATTTTAACCGGAGCCACGATCGCGCAGATCGGAGATCAGCGATTTCTATATGTGGCTGATCTGAAGAAGGGAGAAATCACGGTTTACGACACAACCTTCACGGCGGTCGAACTCAGTGAAAAAGCGTTTCATCACGCTCACGTTCCGCAGGGGTTTGCTCCGTTTAACGTGCAGAACATCGGTAACAACCTATACGTCACGTACGCCCAACAGAACCAAACGAAAAGCTTTGTTAATGCCGGCGCCGGTCTTGGGTATGTGGATGTATTTTCCCCCAATGGCCAATTCCTGATGCAGCTGCAGCACAATGGTTCGCTCAACGCGCCTTGGGGGCTGACGCTTGCTCCCAGCGATTTCGGCTCGTTCAGCCACAGGATCATCGTCGGTGAATTTGGCAGCGGAGAGATTTCGGCGTTCGACGCCGTTACCGGTCAGTTTATAGACAATTTTAGAGACCAGAAAAATAATGTCATCAGCATTGGCGGCCCGGAGGCGCTTTGGTCGTTGGCGTTCGGAGACGGAGAGCCGAAATCGGATCCGGCAGGCGAACCTGCCAATATCCTCTTTTTTACGGCTGGCCCTACACCAAATGGGGTGTTGTTCCATGGGCTGTACGGAACACTGACTCCAATTCAGGCAGATCTAACTCAAGGGAGCGATCAGTAATCTCTGCTCTCCCTCACTGCCAACCCGCGGCCTCATAGCCGCGGGTTGAGGTGATTGGTGATTAGTGATTGGTAGGAGAAGAATAAAATCTCACGCAAGGCCGCAAACGCGCAAACAGAGAGAAGACGAAACAGAAGATCCCAAGGGTCACGAAGGTCTGTCTCGTTTTTCTCTTATCTTTGCGCCTTTGCGTCCTTGCATGGTGATCACTAAGTGTGCCTCGCTTGCGAGGCCGAGGAGCGACGGGGCCACGCAGCCACCACTCCATTGCTCCCAGCATTCCGTGCGTGTGCCACGACATAGAGGCGTTTCTATCCAGTCCTGACTTCGCAGAAGGCGGTATCAGCGAATACCAATCGCGATCTCATACCAACAACACGGCTCAAAACCGGCGCGTTGAAGTCTTAGCGGTTCGCCCTACCGGTCCCTCTCGCTCGTCACGCACAGCGCCCCTCGCGCTAGTCTCCTTAATGCTTGCGGTGGTTGACCGTAGGTCCGGACAAAGGCTCGTCTCATCCGCTCGGGATCGCTGAACCCGACGGTCCGAGCGATCGTCTCGATCGGTTCATCACTCTGCTCGATCCGCGTTTTCGCGGCGTCAGCTCGCAATTTTTCCACTGCTTTTGCCGGTGTCTGGCCTGTCTCAGCCAGGAAGATGCGTCCGAACTGGCGTGGACTCAAGCCGGCCGCCTTGGCCAATTGCTCAACCGACTTCACCTGACCAATATGATCACGGGCGTAACTCAACGCTCGCTGGACCCGCTCGGAGGTCGCTTCTAAATCGAGCAACGCCGAGAACTGTGATTGCCCGCCCGGCCGGCGATAGTAAACGACGAGGTCACGGGCAGCCGCTTTTGCCGCCTCCGGGCCAAGATCTTCTTCGATCAACGCCAATGCCAAGTCGATCCCGGCTGTCACCCCTGCGGAGGTCCAGATCGAACCTTGTTTGACGAAAATCCGGTCACTTTCTACCCGGATCCCTGGATATTGTCTTTGTAAAAGAGCGGCCGCGCGCCAATGGGTTGTCGCTCGCAGTCCATCTAACAGTCCGGCTGCAGCCAGGATAAATGTTCCCGAACAAACGCTTGTCACCCGACGGCAGTTCTTTGCTGTGGTGCGTACAAACGTCTTTACGCGAGGTGAACGCGCAGCCTCGAATGATCCTAATCCGCCCACCGCGATCACCGTGTCAAAGCGCGAGGCACCAATCTTTTCGGTAGCGACCGTCAATCCCGACGAACTTTTCACTAGACCGCCCGATTCGGATACCACCTGCAGCTTATACGGGTTCGGCACCACGCTTCGCCCTGGCATCTCGAACGCCGCTAGCGGTCCGCTTAGATCCAGGATTTGAAACCCAGGAAACACCAAAAAACCAATTTTACGGGTCATGACGTGAAACGAGGGATCTATGTCCTTTAGGACATAGTATTCTTGGCCTTGTTTCGGTTATGTCAACTTCTGTCCCCTTGACCATCGTGTTTCCAATTTATCCAAATGTGACCCAGCTCGATTTCACTGGCCCACATCAGTTTTTTTCACGATTGCCGGGTGTAAAACCGGTAGTGGCGTCGGTCGAAGGTAAACCGATTATCGCCGATGGCCTGACCTTTTCCGGCTTGGTCCCATTAGAAGAAGTTGATCGCTGCGATGTGCTCTGCGTTCCCGGCGGGTTCGGTTGCACCGACGCGATCGAGGATCCTAAATACTTATCCGCCATACAGTCGTTGGCAGAGAAAGCCCGCTACATCACCTCTGTTTGCACCGGTTCGCTGATCTTGGGCGCCGCCGGGCTATTGGAAGGAAAGCGCGCGGCGTGTCATTGGGCTTGGCGCGAATTTTTGCCTCTCTTTGGCGCTATTCCCGATGCAGGCCGGGTGGTTCGGGACGGTAACATTATCACCGGCGGTGGCGTTACCGCGGGGATCGATTTTGCTTTAACCCTCGCCTCGGAGCTGACCAATCCCATCATCGCTCAATGCGTGCAGCTAGGCCTGGAATACGCCCCGGCCCCACCTTTCGACTCTGGCACTCCTGACCGCGCCCCGGCCGGTGTCCTGGCACGGGTTCGCAGCCGTAACGCCAAGGCGGCGGTAGAACGTCGCGCCGCGCTCGAGCGAAGCGCTGCGTGCCTTGTGAAAAGTGAGACGTGACTGATAGGGCGAGGCTCCCGAACGACTGCCGATTTCAACCAGCGGGAATGAATCGCTATTTGCCGAGCGACCGGTCAGGCCTAAGATCGTGCCGAGCCTTGGCCTTGCGCTAAATCACGACTCCGACTTCGCACGGACCCAGGCCCCCCAAAGCTACGTCGGACAAGTCGGCGCGGGTCTCGGCCTGATCGCATTGTTCATCCGCAAATATCACGACCCTTCGCTGTCGCACTGTGTCGGCTCGGGAGCCTCGCCCTACCATTTTGCACATTGCCCCTGTCACATTTCGCCTGTCACCTTTCACTTTTCCCGTTTCGCCCCGGCAAGCGCTTCTCTCAGCACCACCGGCGCCTTGGTCCTGACCAAATCAAGCCATCGGCTTAGCGCGGGTGATGGTACCGCGTCGGTTGGTAACAAGATCCCCAGGGTTCGATATTGACGCGGTACCAGACGGATGGCCCTGATATTCCTTGGCTTCCGGATTAGGGTTAGGCTTGGCACCAAACTAACTCCGAGTCCTTCCGCCACCATCGCCTGAAGGGTATTCATCTGACGTACCAGCAGATGGTTAGACAATTGTACCTGAGCTTCTCCAAAGAGCCGGTAGATGTGATCCTCACAACCGCCGCCGGAGAGAAGGAATCGGTGCCGTGCCAGGCGCTCCAGTTTTATTTGGGTTGGTACTTCGAACCGATT
>DASUWQ010000583.1:0-3493 GCA_036378375.1 Chthoniobacterales bacterium | reverse complement strand
GATGACAATGCTGCCGGAATCCAGCAACAGATGGATACGTTTGGGAGAAATATCCGCGATTTTCGCTTTGGTATGGACTCCGTCGGTAACGATCCCGGCTTGAGCGCCGGTGAGCGAAGTGGCGTGTCCGCCGAGCCCGTTAATGGCCATGGCCGTCAAAGCGATCGTGGTTTGTTCGCCGGTTGCCAGAAGGACATCCATTTCCCGCTCGCTCGGGTGCGGCGCGACCTCCTTTGCCAGTTTGATCAGGCTATCGGTCATTCCCGACATCGCCGAGACTACGACGACTACCTGGTTGCCAGCGTTTTGAGTCTCTAGAATTCTTTTCGCAACGTTCTGGATTCGCTCCGGATTCGCGACCGAAGTCCCGCCATATTTCTGAACAATCAGGCTCATCGAAAAACAAAAAATAGAATCCGCAGATTACACAGATTACGCAGATTATTATCTAAGGCCGGGAGCGCCGCGCGGCCGAAAAGGCCGTTAGGATAAGACATTTTGCATCGGTCACCGACGCACTCTGATCTGAGAACAGGGTCTGTGTGATCTGTGGATTTCCGATCTTCTGTAACTGCCCTCATGACAACAGACGTAAAACCGATTCTTTATTTGCCTCCGCTTTCAGTGGGGCCGGACACCGATCAAGCACGGCGGCCACGTCTTTTAATCCATGGCCCGTTAGGGTCAAAACGATGTTGCTTTCGTCCGGCAGTTGGGGCAGCGGGCACGAGGCGGACCGGCGCGCCGGGTCCGCGCATTTCATGAATCCGGCGACGGAAGCCGCACTGGCCGGCTCGGCAAAAACGCCTTCGTTGGCGGCCAACCAGCTTTGAGCGGCGAAAATTTCGTCGTCGGTGACAATATCAATTGTCCCTTCGGACTCTGTAATCGCAGCTTTGGCCAACCCCCAACTCGCCGGGTTCCCGATGCGGATTGCTGATGCCGCCGTTTCCGGAAACGCAACCATTCGATCAAAGAAGATTGGAGCGGCGCCGGCAGCTTGAAAACCGAGCATGTGCGGTGTGCGGCTGACTCGATTTAATTTCCGGTACTCTTGATAGCCTTTCCAATACGCCGTGATATTACCGGCGTTTCCGACCGGCAAGATATGAATAGCTGGAGCATCGCCGAGCTCATCGACAATCTCGAACGCCGCCGTCTTCTGTCCTTCCAAACGGTCGGGATTTATCGAATTTACGACGGCAACGGTGGATTCCTGTTGGAGTTCGCGGACCACGTTCAGGCAAGCATCGAAGTTGCCATCGATGGCGATGACGGTGGCGCCGTAAATAAACGCCTGAGCGATCTTGCCTGCGGCGATCTTACCAGACGGCAACAAGACGGCGCACCGCATACTCGCTCGGGCGGCGTAAGCGGCTGCAGAAGCGGATGTGTTCCCAGTTGAAGCGCAGATCAGCGTCTTTGCGCCTCGCTGGGCAGCCAGGCTTACCGCCAGAGTCATTCCGCGGTCTTTAAACGACCCGGTCGGGTTAGCACCCTCGAACTTGAGAAAGACGCGGCAGCCTTTTCCCACGAGAGCAGCGAGTTTCCGCGACTCGATTAACGGAGTCGAGCCTTCGCCCAAAGTAATAACCGGGGTCGCCTCGGTGACTGGCAGTAAGTTACGGTACCGGTCGATTACTCCGATAGACCGATCTGTTCTCGGATTCATGATAGGATCCAGAGCAGGATCGGCGGGCCTTTTACGCAGGCAAGACGCTTTATCTCTTCCAGGGCCGCCCGCATTCGGCCAAAGGGTGCGTTGTGAATCATCAGGACAAGTGGGACGGCAGTCGCGTCATGAGTCTCCGGTTGGATCACAGACGAAATACCAATGTCGTGTGTTCCCAGGATCCCGGCCACCTGCGCCAAAACCCCAGGCCGATCGTCCACGGTTAACCGTAAATAGAAGCCCGAAACCAATTCGTCGATCGGCAGGCACTTCCCATACAGACCATGCGGCGTGAATCCGAAAGCTTTCCCTCCGGAATCGATCCAGATAGCAGCTTGGGCCAGATCGCTAATTACGGCGCTTGCGGTTGGGTCCTGTCCTGCGCCGCGTCCGTAAAACAAGGTGTCGCCGACGATGTCACCCCGCACCATCAATGCGTTAAACACACCGTTGACTGAAGCGAGGACATGTCCTTGGGGCACCAAGGTCGGATTTACCCTGACCTCGATCGACGAATTTGAATTCGCCCGGATCGTTGCCACCAACTTAATCCGGTACCCAAGATCTTGGGAAAAACGGATATCGGCCGCCGACACCTTTTCAATCCCCTCGACGTGAACTAACCGGCTATCGACCCAAAACCCGTAGGCTAACGACGCTAAAATGATCGCCTTATGAGCTGCATCCCACCCATTGATATCCAAGGTTGGATCGGCTTCGGCGTAGCCATTCGCTTGCGCCTCTTGCAGTGCTTCCGGGAAGTCAATGCCCGCCTCCGTCATCCGGCTTAGGATGTAATTACTGGTGCCGTTTAAGATCGCGTGAATCGATTGCAGGTGGTTGCCAATGAACCCTTCTCGAATCGATTTGATGATCGGGATACCGCCAGCGACCGCTGCTTCGAAAAAGACTGGCACATTCACGGCGGCAGCCAGCTCGAAGATTTCGGCGCCTTTTTCGGCAAGTAAAGCTTTGTTGCCCGTGATCACCGGTTTCCCGGCCTTTAGCGCTCTCTGGAAAAGAGCAAAGGGCAGATCGATCCCACCGATCAGCTCGACAACGATCCCAACGTTCGGGTCGTCAACGACGGCTTCCCAGCGATCCGATAGGATCCCGGGGGCGGGCTGCACACTTCTGGGTGCGGACATGTTGCGGACAGCGATACGGCGGATTTCCAATTCCAAACCGATCCGTTCGGTCAAAAGCAGATTGTTTTGCAGAAGAGACCGATAAACACCGGTTCCAACGGTGCCTAGTCCGGCCAGACCAATCCCGATCTTTTGCATACAGAAGAGGCGCACCTTCGTGGAATCATGGGGAAGTGTAAAGAAGAAGGTGAGAAGTGAGACGTGCGCTTGGAGGGGAGCCGCTTTGGGTCGTACCTAAGAAACCCCAGATGTTTCTCTCGGCGCGCGGATGACTGCGAGACTCTTTGAACAGGCGGCTCCCACGAACGTTTCAACGCGGGTTGGGTTTCCGCGTTGTTTCCCGGATGAAGAATTCCTGAGCGGTACGATGGGCAAAAACATCGCGTGCGGTAATTCGCGGGAGCCGCTTGTTTAACACCCTATTTGGCCTTCCTTGCCGTGGGAAGAATACCGCGAGATCTTTAGGCACGATCTTAAGCGGCTCCCCTCCAGTAGGATGTTCGCTCACCTAAACTTGATTACAGGATGGATGCCACCGAACGTTTCAGCGACCGGGTTGAGAACTACGCTAAGTTTCGGCCCAATTATCCCGATGCTTTGATCCGATTTGTGCAGGAGCGATTATCTCCGCCGGGAGTGATTGCGGATATCGGATCGGGGACGGGGATTCTGT
>DASUWQ010000582.1:0-7413 GCA_036378375.1 Chthoniobacterales bacterium | reverse complement strand
ACGTATCGATTCAGATATGCTCCCTCCTCGCGCCTCGCAGACGGCCCATTTTGAACGCAACGGTGTCGTCATTATATAGGAGACGGTACACTAGCTCCTAGATTCTAGCTCCCAGCTCCTTGCTCCTCGGAAATCGACCGCTTCGAACTGCCGGCTATACCAAGCAGTCAGTGCAAAAGACCCGGCGATAATCAGTCCGCTGAGCAGCAAGAAAGGCAGATCGTGATGGGGATATTGGGGCGCGGCTATGGCGGCGGTCACAAAGAAAAATAGTAGGATTACGACGCCGACTATGATGCTGCCAAACAACCCATGCCTGGGTTTTGCCGGCGCCGGTTGTCCTCTAAGTCGAACCGCAGCCGCGGCGGCGAGATTCATGCAAAGCCCGGCCCACGCCAAGGCTCCCAAAGCGTCCGACGCCCGATGCCATCCGGCAAAGAGGACGCCGGTGGTGAATATGGAACTAATTGCGCCAACGACCGCCGCCAACCAGGGTCGCCAGCGAGCCGGCGAAACCATGAGTAAGCTCAAAACGAACGCAGTTACGATAGTAGCATGCCCGCTTGGATAGGAATTTCCCTGCAAATCCTCTCCTAATTGAGCATCAGCCGGCACCAATGCCCGCCATTGAAACACAAAGTCTTTAAGAATCTCAGCGCCAAGCACGGCGATCAGGAACCCAGCGATCGTAATCAGACCAACTAGGGCACGGCGGCGTACGAACGAGATCAGGAACAGGCCAGCGGACGCCGCCATGATCGTCCCATCGCTAATCTGCCTGAGTAGAAAAGTATCCAACGTAATAACCTGCTGGCTCACTGAACCGCGGCCTAGGTAAGCACCATCGTCGAGCTGATGTCCCCAATCCGTGTTAACCAAGACCACGTAGAAAACAACTAAGAGCACATAGCAGACGATTGTGCCTGGCAAAAAACGGGTTTGAACCCGACCGTCGGAGGTCATTGGCTGTTGAAACAAAGCTCTCGGCAAAATCTGGCGCATCAGTACCGACTCAGAGCCCCAGCGTACGGTAGGCGAGCAACACAAGGAACAGCGCTAACACCGAAAGAATAAACAACACCAGCCACACTGGCCGCGTGAGGTTCCAACCGAAATAGTGCGCGCCGGTAATAATCGTCACCACGAGAGCCAAAATAAGGACCGCCATTGCTGCTTTTTTCCAAATTCAATTTTCGGCCCAGACCCTACCCTGCATTTCAAAGGGATGCTCGCACATTCTGAGCGACCGCGAAAATAGTCAGCTGCGATAGCCAATGAAAAGATCGATCGCTCTGGCCATTGGCTATCGGCTATTCGGTGACCTCCTTTAATCAATCCGGTACGAACCAGAACATCCCGGGTTCAATAAGAGCGGTGAACGTACACGCCCATCGAGCACGACCGAGACAGGACGGGCATTATCGTCCTCGCTCTCGGTCGCGGCCTGAGCGGATGCCAGAACAATTACTAACCTGATCTATTCCATCTGAGGAGTTACTCAACTTTCGACGAAACGATCGGCTTTGGTCTTAACTGCCGCTATTGATGTTCGAAGGCGCCCTGACGGTTCCGCTAGGACTGCTTTTCCGGCAGCTCAGGCAAAAGCACCAAGCTTCTGTCTGGCTTACGCCAACCTGGATAGGTTTTGGCGTCGGCGGCAACACTTGCCAGAGCTCGTTGGCATTGGCAGAAGCCGTAGATAAAGCCAAAATCGGCACTCGAACGGGGAATAGTAACCTCACGGAATGCCTCTATAAAGTTACCGCGTAGTGATGCCAGGCGTATCACTGAATCGCAACAGACTCGCCTTATTTATTCAGAAAAACCGTACGACTCTAGTAACGAGACGCCATTATGAATCCGTTTCCTTCAGAACAAGTCGCTAACTCAGAGAATCCAGACCAAGTCTTTTCTAACGGTCTGCTTACAAATGCCAAAAGCAACCTAACCAAAGTCGCTGCCTGGATCGCGGATCGTGATATCGCTTTCCTCGTGGCCAGTGCCGGCATGGTCGTTATGCTGCTTTGGGCCGGATCCTTTAAGATGACCGGTCCCGGCGCAGAAGCCATAACGCCCCTCGTTTCTAACAGCCCGTTCATCGGCTGGCACTTTAAAGTATTCGGTCCTATTGTCGGCTCCGATATAATCGGGCTTACCGAAATCATCGCAGCCCTGTTGATCGTCCTAGGCTATTTCAAACCTAAAGCTGGTATCGTGGGCGGACTCATCACCACCTTCATGTTTCTCACCACCAGCTCAATGTTCGTTACTACGCCCGGTACGGTCATCGCCGTTCCCGGGATAAGCTACATGAGGTACATGAGTTTTCTCGGCCTGTTCCTTTTCAAGGACGTCATCTCCCTCGGAGTATCTTTTTACCTGATAAGCTATTTCGGAAAAAAGGCGATCCTCTCCGAAAACAAGGTAGCAACTAAGGGAAAGTGAACTTGCGAAATGGGTCGGGAGCGAAGGGCCGATTGCCACGAAGTGGCTAAACTGAGTAGCGGTGGCGAAATCCCTGCGGAGTCCGGACAAACCTTCGGTCTCCCTTGCGGCGTTAACCCAGGGCTAAAGTCCTGGGCTGTTCTGTTTAGCCACTCCGTGGCATCGCCCATTCGCCAATTCGCCTCCCCCTACCCCTTTAAGTCGCTCAGGATGTCGACGTTGCCGGTTCCAGCTTCGCCGCGTTGGTTGCGCTTGGTCTTTCCGCCAATTCCGCTGGAGGTTTTGGATCGGCCACGGCGCCGATAAGAGAGCCTTTCTTGAATTGATTTAGATAATCCAAAATATGCTCCTGCACATAGGACTTTAGCTGGAAGGCGATATCAGGGTTCGCGGCGCCCAATGTGATTCGAACAACCATCGAGCTCTCAAGGAGTTCGCTAATCATAACTTCCCATTTGCCGCCGTTCCAAAGCGGACTGGTGTGCAGGATCGTCTCCACTTGGCGGCGTATCGCTGAAAGTGAAGCGCCCAAGGATAAGATCAAAGAAAAAGACGTTAGCGATTCGGCGGAGGTTCGCGTCCAGTTGGTAAAGGGTCGTTCGAGGAAGTAGGTAACGGGCAGGATCAATCGGCGAAGATCCCTTAACCTTACCGAAACGAAACTGAAATTAATTTCTTCGACGGTTCCGACCACATTCTCGACCTCGATAACGTCGCCGAGGGCGATCGGTTGGGTGAGCGCAAGCTGCAGGCCGGCGAAGACGTTTTGGAGTGTTCGCTGAGCCGCAATCCCCGCCACCAGTCCAAGGATTCCGGCAGAAGTTAGCAGGCTGGCACCAAATGTCCGGACTTGATCAAAAACCATCAAAGCGGCACCCGCTGTCGCTAGAATAACCAGAACATTTAGCATGCGATGCATGACCGAATACTGGGTTTCCGCTGCGCGAATTTGGCGATCCTCAGCTCCCGATTTTAACTTTGCCCGAAGCGCTATTTTAGCCTCTACCAACCGGAGCGTCCTAAGGGTGTCAATTCCAAGCAAAATAATAACGAGAACCAGGGTAAACCGCTCAAAGAATTCGAAGACCGGGTTGGGGAGTCCGAGCATCGGGATGACTACGAAAACAAACCCGAGCGGCAAAAGGGCCTGCAGGGCTTGGGCACCGACCAGCATCAGGATCGCGCGAGAGTGTTCGAGATCTTTCATTGCCATCTCCCGCAAGCGACTACTGCAGAGCCTTCCGAGAGTAACAATAAAGTTGATTAAAACCCCTATCGCGAGAGCAACCGGCAATTTCCATTCCCATCCCGGCATGTTAAACCAAGGTGAAATCGTCGATCGAAGTCCGAAATCATAAAGAACAATCAGAAAAGACCCGATGATTGCCGTGAGAAAAATTAGACGCGGCATCAGCAGTCGAAAAATCAAATAGAGTATCACTCGACCGCGAGGCGGCGCCTCGTATTGGCCTTCGGTCGCCAACCAAGTTGGGCAATGGATGCTGACGTGACTAAACCTGCTTAACGTGTAACGGTTTAAACGTCGCAAACCGAGAAGCGCCAAAAAAAGAATCAATAGGTGAACAAGCGCCGCGATTACAATTTGCCACATGGGATAAAGCTCCAGGTGCGCAATTAATGGCATATCTACCTCGAAAGCAACACCGCCCGACAGGCAAACTGGTCCTTTGACCTGATCGTTGCCCGCGCGGACAGGGTCCGCCAATAGAGTTAATCTGGTGCCGAAATGGCGCGCCTCTGCAGAGAGACAGCCGCGGGAGACTCGATATAGTGATCGAGCTCTACGCCATCCTGTTCAATTACGCCGTTATAAAAGTCCGTGCGACACAGGGAGCGGCTAACCGCTTGGCTGGCGATAGTACCGATCATGAGGAGAGGAATAAGGGAGAACTGGTGGGTCATCTCAAAAACAATCAGAACAGAAGTAATAGGGGCCCGGACCACCGCACCAAAACACGCGCTCATTCCTGCCACGGTAAGAGCGATCCGGTCACTCGGCCCAAGATTAAGGAAGAATCCACATAGATTGCCAAAAACCAGACCAACGGCGGCACCAAAGAAAAGTGTAGGCGAAAAGATGCCTCCAACTCCACCCCAGGCGTAAATCGCGATAGTTGCAGCTAACTTGGCGATCAATAAGATCAGCGCCTGCGAGCCGGTAATGCCCCCGCCAAGCATCGTTTCCAGATCTCCATAGCCGAGACCAAAAACTCCTATTTTGGCAATCGCCAAGAAGACCGCGATTCCGAGGATCCAATTAATCAGCGCACCGACTGCGGCTTTCAGGAAAAAGGAGACCCGCTCAATGCGTTTGATCTTAGCTCGCCAAGCAAGGGTGCCATTTTGAAAAGCCGCGCCTACCAACGCGGCCAGCCCCGCGGTAGGAATTACCAGCAGATAAGGAATACCGGAAATGTGTGAGAATGCTGGGATAGCAAACGCGGATTTTTCTCCTAACAAGGCATGGCAAACAAAGGTTGCGGTGGCCGACGCGACTAGAACCTGAGCCAGGAACCCTCGGTCATTCAGGCTGATCTGTTCAAGGACGAAGGCGATCGCAGATAGTGGCGTATTGAATGCGCCCGCTAGTCCCGCTGCCGAACCACACAGAAGCGCCGGCCGCCGGTCCTGTCTGGCCACACCAAACCAGCCAGCGATATTCGATGTTAGAGCCCCGGCGAGATGAACCGTCGGACCTTCTCGTCCCAGGCTGCATCCGCCTCCGATTGAGAGTACGCCAGCAAAGAACTTCGCTAACACTACCTTAGCGGGCATAAATCCGAAATCCCGCCAATAAGCCACCATCACCTGAGGAATGCCGCTCCCGGACGCAGCGCAGCTGACAAATAGAAGAATCAGACTCGCGCTGATTGCTGTGACTACAATTGTGAACAAGCTGAAGAACGCGAAAGTGCCGGGCTCCATTTGCTGAGACGGCACTTGCCACAGAGTCGAGAAAGTGATGTTGAGTGCGCTTTGGAATGCAACTGCCGCCAAGCCACCGCACAATCCATAAACCGCGGGAAGGAGGAAGGCTCGAATATCAACCGCGATCTTTCGGATGGAATGAATAACTGCCTTTCTCAAATTTTCTTAAGCGCTACGCGACAATTGAGTTTGGGACCGATAACGAGATCGTCAGCTCCTCAGCTGGTCCAGGTAGTTCTCGGCCATGAAATGGCTTAAGAGAACAGCCCTGGGCTGTTCTGTTAAACCCGCCGCGGCGGGTCAGACCAAGTGCCATTCGTTCTACACTGAGGCCGGGACAACCATTAGTTGTTAGCTGCTATCAGCGCCTTCTCACTCCGTTCCTAAATACTTTTGATTTCGCCGCCATCGATCCGGACCGAGGTTCCTGTCAGCCATTTCGCCGCCGGGGATACCAAATACGCTATTAAATCAGCGACCTCTTCGGGCGTCCCGTAGCGACTAATTCCTACCTGCGCAGGAAATTTTTTCGTAGCTTCCTCCACTGTCATTCCGTGGGCGGGCGCCCACTTTTCCATAAACGTCTGTCGCCGGTGGGTCATTACCGGCCCTGGGACGACACTATTTACCTGCACCCCGTCCTTTATGCCTTGCTCCGCAAACGCCTTAGCCATCGCAATGATGGCAGCGTTGATGGCAGCAACCGCAGCGAATGCGGGTTTGGGGTCTAAAGCAGCACTCCCGGACATCAAAACAACTGATCCCTGCGAGGCTTTAAGCGCCTTCCAAGCCAAAATCGTCAACCGACGGGCTCCGTGAAACTTTAACTCCATGCCGTCTTGCCACTGTTGATCGGTCATCTCGAACAAATCAAATTGGGGTACCGCTCCCGCGATATTGACCAGAGCATCGATCCGGCCGAACCGATCGAGCGTCTGTTTGACTAACGTTTCCGTGGACTCTCTACTGCGCAAATCGAGTTCAGCCGTCAGCGGAGTTGCTCCGTTTGCTTTGACTCCGCCGGCGGTCTCTTCGAGCGCTTTCCGGCCTCGCGCGGCCAGGACTACCCCGGAGAAATCCTTTGCCAACCGGATGGCGGTGGCACGTCCAATTCCCTGACTCGCGCCCGTCACAATAGCAACTGACTCTTTCATGTTTCTCCTTCATTTCGGTAACTACCAATTGCGAGACGACTAAGACCTGAGCGTCTCACGAGCCGCCTCACGGATGATATCGACCACTTCGTCGGGCGCCGTCAGCAGCGGAGTATGATCAACTGCTCGAACCCGTACCTTTGCTCCCATCCGCTGCGCCATGAACTCTTGGGTCTTCGGGTTGATCATCCGGTCTTCTGTCGCGATCAGGAACCAGGAAGGTATCGATTTCCAACCCGGCTTTGGCGCCTGTTCTTGAATGCAGGGGACAGAAAGCGGTCTCTGCACCGCCTCGCTGAGAGCCTTGGTTTCCTTCGAAGAGTTTTGGGCAAAAGCGTTTTGGAAACCTTCGTGAGTCATCCAGATCAGCCCGTCTCCGTCAGGCTGCAGCTGGGGAGCTTGTGGATGAGGCGGTTCCTTATAGAATACGTCAGCGACGGTCTCGCCCTCGTCTGGAGCAAGAGCCGCGACATACACTAGCGATTTAACCCGCTCATTTGTGGCGCCTGCGATGACCGCTCCGGCATAAGCATGCGCCGCCAGCAATACTGGACCTTCTGTTCTGGCGATCACGCGATTCAGTGTCCCGATATCCTCCGATAGAGAGGTAAGCGGAATCGGCGCACAGATCACCTCCAGTCCCTCCTTCACCAAAGGAATAACTACCTGACTCCAGCTGCTGCCATCAGCCCATGCCCCGTGAACCAGAATCACGGCAGCGTTCTTAGCAAATAAGCTCATATTTGTTTTCGTCTTTCTGCCTAGTTAAGAGATAACCTGGCCCGTAACACATTCGGCGGTGCGACGGAAATACCGGTTCCCACTGCCCGCCGAGACTTCCCCCCACCCACGGCACCAAGACCTT
>DASUWQ010000581.1:0-3564 GCA_036378375.1 Chthoniobacterales bacterium | reverse complement strand
TCGTAACCCGTGACCACTGCACCTTCCATAAATCCCTGCCATTCCGCAATGTGCTCGCCCGCAAAAAACACCCTTCCAAATGGCTTTTTCAAAGCGGGCATTACAGTGAACCACTGACCGGGTCGATAAAATGCGTAGGCCCCACGCGTAAATCGGTCCGATTGCCACGGCTGTTGTTGGAGGTCAAGGGCAGTATCTATGCTTTCGCTTTGACTCCAGTTTAGGCCTTGCGAGTGGGCAACGTCCTCGACGATCCAATACTTCAGTTTGTCTTCAGGCGACGAAGCGATATCGTCGGCCTTGTCGCCCACCGCGTAGCTGGAGAGAATCCGTTTCGAGCCCTTCTGTAGATGGGTGCTGTCGAAGCAGAAGTCGGACGCGAGAGTGGTGCAAACCGAGAAACCTCCCTCAGGCGGATCCGGCCAGAACTGCCTTGAACACAAGACCGCTGTTTTCGTGATGCGCGCGTACTGCAGCTGGTTTGCGGCATCAAGCTTTTTCTTCGGCGGTTTTGGTCCCCAGTCGATGTCCGTCAGGCAGCGGGCCGGAACGGCGCAAACACAAAAGTCCGCGCTGACCGGACGGCCCGACGCGACCTCCACGGATACCCGGCTATTTTTTTGACGGATGGACACAACCTCCTGCTCAGTTCGGATGTTTTCTCGTCCGATCTTCTCGGCCAGAGCCTCGACGAGCAGCGTGTTGCCACCAGTCACTTTGAAATCCATCTCGTCGCTAGTATCCACCTCTTCAGATTTGCTGCTTAGGTATTCGGTCGCAGCTGTATAGGCGGAGTTCATGCGAATTGTCTCACCGAAGTCGGTGCTATCCATCAGGTCGCGCCGTAGGAGATCCTCGCGGCTAAAGCCCAGAAGCCGGAGTTGTGTCCACCAATCGATTTTGTCCATTTCCTTCCATTGGCGCGGCCCGAAGCGCTCGAACTCTTTTTCGAAGCGCGTCCAGATTTGCTTGGCCTCTGGCGACATGCACCACTCGCCGGGAAGAATCGGTTGAGCCGGGGTAGTACCGTTCCAAAAGGAGTTGGCATACTGGTGCGGTTGCAGCCCAAGCCCCAAACTGTCACACAAGCTCCTCATTTCGGTGTGGTTCTTCCCGATCCATTCCCCGCCTAGTTCGCAGTTGATCTCCGGGGCTTGGCAAAAACGGTGGGTAAACACGCGTCCGCCCAAGCGGTCACGAGCTTCGAGCACAGTGATGTGAAATTGATGGCTCTTTAGTCGGTGCGCCGCTGCCAATCCGGCCAGGCCGGCGCCGATCACGATGCATTCCTTGCGCTTCATGGGATAGTCCTTATCGGCGAGATCCAGGATTCAACGTGTGCTCGCGAGGCCTTTCATTTGCCGATTGCGTACGCGACGATGTCGCGTAGGGCAAATCGGGTTCCCTTATTCCTGATAAACGGAACCCAATCGGGCTCCGAGCTGAGAAATGAATCGTTGTCGCCGAACAATATTCCGAGGAACACTTCGGCGACGATTCGTCCGCCCACACGTCCAAGCTGCGGAGTGCTGATTTTCTTCGCAGGTTTGACTGGGATGTCTAACTTGGTCCGATTGTTTGCCGCTTCGGCGAGGATGTAGGCCCAAAGGGGACATTTGCCTCTAAACGGTGCAAGCTCGGCGATCTTGGACAGAGGACCAAGAACGTCGTCACCTGAAGGAGTGTCCACCGCCTTACCGATGATGATTTGATCGTCGGTGAGTGGTTCAACCTTCATGGCCTTGGCCACGCTCTGTCCGGTCGGGAGGCCGAGTTCAAAACTACGAAGGAGGTTACGCTGCGCCAGTGACGGTGGCGGATCGCTAGCGACTGTAGCCGGCAGAACGGAAAGTGGCGTAACCACCGAGGTATCGATTCGGTAGGCAAACTGGAGGCGACGCTTCATGTCAGTGTTAGGTGGTTTTACTTTATCCGGATCGTCGCCATATGCTCGGATGTCTCCTTCAAGGTCAATGAAACGGCCCCAGTCGATTCCCCATGCCGGGTTTAGGGCGCGGAAACCTGTAAGGCCTTCAAGAAGGGGGTCGGGATCGGCGGGGGGCTTGGGAACAGGGAAGATCGGCAACAGCGTGGAATCATCGTCATTTAGCCGGTACCCTGGCCGAATCATCGAGTGCCCGAGGCGATAGGCTCCGACCGAGAATTCGATGGGCATAAAGGGCTCGTTCTTCCAGTGAAAGAACTCGATCTTCTTCTGGTCGTATTTATCGTCGGTCGTCAACGCTTGAAGTACGGACGCATTGATAATCTTGGGAAGGAAATCGTGGATGATGACCCACTGGTAGTGCCAGCGGACGATCTGTTGCAGCGCAGGTAGATCCAGACCCGGATTGTCGTCAACCACTCGATTATGGAAGCGCAGCATTAGCGCCTGAAATTGAGAGACAATACCGTTCTCATCGTTGCGCGGATCGCCGATAAGGGCGCGCGCGGGATTGGCATTGTTGCGAGGCAGATCTGGGGCTCCATTCTTGAGCGAGTTGCCGAGTAGAAATTTCGGGCCGCCGTTGTCATAAAGGTACGGCTGATCGCCGGGGCCGCGACCATAGACGTTGTCGAGATCGAGTGCAGGCGTTCGAAAATCGGTGAGAGCGTCTGGATCACTGTGTTGAATCAGCGTGGTCATCGGGTCGAAAGTGATGTCGTGATCCACAAACTGGCCAAAGTAGGTGTAAAGCGCCGGAAGACCGCTCTCTTCACCATCAAAACCATCCTTCGGTTGGTCGAAGGATGAGGTCATCAGCTTGCCGAGCTGGAGCAGGGCGTTACGGCTATCGTTGTCCGTTTTTCCATATGTGCCTGCGGGTAGAGATCGGAACATGCGGCCGAAGCGACCTTGAAAGTTAGGCGATTTGGCCGTCGACATGAGGCCGCGAAGAGGCTTTCCATGGTGCGCAAAGGCGGCAAACACAGCGCGTGCCGTTTCGGAGTACCGGGCTGACAACGTGGGTGACGATCCTTGTGGCGATTGCGGCTGCTGTTTCTGGCTCTTTTGGTTCATGATTGTGGACTCCCTTTAATTTGATTCTGTGTGTAGACCTGATCTAGAAATCAATGCGGTTTCAAATCTGAAATTTCAACCTTAGAAGCCTCATCCCTCATCAACTTGATCTGAGTAAAAATCCTAACGCGGCCGCACTCAGTTGTTCTCCAATAGAGACTGCTGGCACGAAGCTCGGCGCGACAGTCACGCGATACTCGGCCTTACTGCATGTTCGTTTGAGTTGTCCGTGTATATTTAGTCGCTGCGAAGTCAGTCAGGTGCGCCGCTACAGCTCCGTCAATGAAACCATTGCTTGTTCCGGAACGGCGGCCGGTGCGTTCCGCGAGGAAAGAAAATTTGACAAGATCCAGCGGTCCCATAACCTAGCCTCCCGCGATGTTCAGGGATTAGAGGAAACAGTACTCTTTAGGAGGGTAGTGAATTCACGCAGCAATTCGTTGCAAGTCATCGTCGGCACCAGAATCAGCCCGTTCTTCTCGAGTGGCCTGGCCGGTCCAAAGGATGGAATCTCCTCGACCGATTCTCCGAGGATCTCGACA
>DASUWQ010000580.1:0-7304 GCA_036378375.1 Chthoniobacterales bacterium | reverse complement strand
CGAGGCCGTGTGGAAGCCAATGTGGAACGGACTGGAGCCACGACTCTGCCGGCGCGACGCTTATTCTCGATTGTTCGGGAGTTACCGGCTGCAGAGATTTATGCGGAAGTAGATACTAAGAATCTCGCCTCCATTCGCAGCGGTTCTAGCTATTTCAAGATCCTGGGATTACCCGAAGAGGAATTCCCCCCATTGGCTCGGTTCGAAAACGCTAAGGAATTTGCGATCGCGCAGAAAGATCTTAAGGATGCGCTCCGCAAGACGTCCTATGCAATCTCCACTGACGAGACCCGCTACGTTCTGAACGGCATCCTCTTTTCCTTCAAGGAGAACAAACTCACCGCCGTGGCGACCGATGGACGGAGACTGGCGCTGGTTGATCTCGAATTGGAGTTCCCTCGCAGCCAAGAAATCGATGTCATTGTTCCGACTAAGGCAGTCTTAGAACTGCAGCGGCTAGTCAAAGACGAAGGCGATGTCAAGGTAAGCATCGGCGAGAACCAGATCGCTTTCGAGTTGAACGACGCGCTCTTGGTTTCAAAGCTGATAGAAGGCAACTATCCGAATTATCGGCAAGTAATCCCGGCGGAAGCGAAAGAAAGAATCACGCTGGAGAGAGAAGTGTTTTTGAATGCGGTCCGGCGGGTCTCGTTGCTGGCCAGCGAAAAGTCGAACTCGGTGAAACTGATATTCGGCAAAGGTAACATGGATATCGTGGCGGTGACCCCAGACGTCGGCGAGGCTAAAGAGTCGTTGCCGGTTATGTACAAGGGCAAGGATTTCTCGATCGCGTTCAACCCTGAATTTCTAATGGCGCCGCTTCGGAGTCTTCCGAACGACGAGGTGTTTTTGGATCTCATCGACGAGATGAGTCCGGGAGTCATTAAGATACACGGCGCTTTCCTCTACGTGTTGATGCCGATGCGATTAAGCTAGGATCCAGGAGCTAGAATCTAGGAGCTAGAAGGTCCTGGTTCGGCCGTGGCCAGATAATGTGGGCCAGTTGGCTCATGCGCGACGGTTTGGTACACGTTGAGGCAAGGATCAGCTAGGGCAGCGGCATCTTGCCCGAGCTTCCTAGATTCTAGCTCCTCGCTCCTTTCTGAGTTGCCATCTGCGATTTGTTAGCTAGTTTTCGCATCCTCGCTCACGTGGCGGAATTGGCAGACGCGTACGGCTCAGGACCGTATGGGGCAACCCGTGGAGGTTCGAGTCCTCTCGTGAGCATTAACTAGGATGTCATCGCCTTTTTCTGCGGCCAACTCGAAATCGATTCGGGAGATGTTTGCCGGTGTGGCGCCGCGATACGATCTCGCCAATCAGGTCCTTAGTCTTGGTCTGGATCGAAGCTGGCGAAAATTCGTCTGTCAGCGGGTAGCTGCATGGAAGCCTGCCCGGATCCTCGACTTAGCGACCGGGAGCGGCGTTCTGGCTGAGGAATTGGTGAGAACAAATACCGCCTCCTTGGTGGTTGGAGCAGATTTTTGTATCCCCATGCTTAAAGTGGCGGGGAAGCGAAATGTCGAGCACTTAGTCGTCGCGGACGGATTGGCTCTGCCCTTCGCGGATGCTTCGTTCGATGTTATTACCGTCGCCTTTGGTCTGAGAAACATGGCGTTCCTGGAACGCGCGCTCGCCGAAATGGCTCGGACGACCCGATCGGGTGGACACGTCGTTATATTAGACTTCTCGCTACCGTCCGGACCTCTGCTGCCGGCGTATCGATTCTACTTACATTTCGTCCTGCCGCGGCTGGCCGGCTGGCTGACCGGTGAACCCGCAGCCTATCAGTATCTTGGAGATAGCATCGAAAGCTTTCCTAGAGGCGCGGCGATGACCGCCTTGATGGAGGAAGCGGGATTCGTGGGCGCAATTGCTCGACCGTTGTCTGGGGGAATCGTAACCGCCTATTTGGCGGAACGTGGGTAGGCGCCATTTGGTGATTGGTGAGAAGCGATTGGTGATTGGTGCGAGGCGGGGCTCTTGATCGAACAGTCGCGACGGCGCTGAATCGTTCTCGTCCTCGTGCTCGATTTGTTCGTGCAGCAGTTGCCATCATCGCCGTTGCACGACGTGATAAATTCTGCGCGTAAGCCGTAGCAACGCCGTGAGGTTGTCGACGACGAGTACGAGAACGATTGGTGGTGCTTCGCTCCTCGTCACGTTCGGGAGCCTCGCCCCACCAGAGAAGTGGTTATCGCACTAGCGCATCCATCAATTGCTGGAAGTCTAACGCGCGGATTAAAAAAGTACCCGGCAGTGTAGAAATGGTCGCGTATTCGTCGCCTTCGGCGGTTTTCTCGCCGATCTGGAGAACGATCTGTTTTTGGTCGCTCTTCCTATGAATGACAATTTTTTCTACCGCAGGTTCGGGGGCCAAGCTTTTCTCCGAGACCCACGACGCGGACTGCAAGCCGCTCAGAGTATTAAGAAAAGTCTGAATAGCGAGATCGTTCTGAGAACCGTTCTGCCCTTGGACGACCCATTGGCCTTTTGCGTTCCGGGTTAATACGACGGTTGTCCCATCTTTTGTGATTTCAACGGAGGCTAAATCGCTTCGCGGCAGGTTGAGAATCTCGTGAGACCTGAAACTGAAGTCATTTGTTGGAAGCTGCTCAACGATTCGTCTGGGTAGAGCGACGATATAGGGTTCTTCTTCTACACGAGCATAGTAATTATCGCCCTCCAGTCGACCGATGGCCAGGGTCGCGATCCTGGTCTCTCCCGCGTTTTCTTCAGCTGTGTTCTCCGAAGAATAAGAGCTAAACGCAAATTCCAAAGTAGGTGTGTCCAGGCCATAACTGGTTAAGTCGCTGGCGCTGTCGGAGACGAAACCACTGACGTTGTTTGAGTTGAGTGTATCAAACAAGTGCTCGACTGCATCAGCGTCTGCAGGCGCGTCGTCCTGGTCTGAGATCATCCAGTGCCCCTCTTTTCGACTCAGTTGAGCGGTAGGTTGTCCTTTGGTGGTGATGGTAATTCGGTCAATCAAATCGGAATTGAGGCGCACTATTCTGCGATCCCGCAGGTCATTTGGTTTCTGTTCCAAGGTTTGTGCCAAACTATCATCCACAATGAACGTGGAAGGCCGGTCCGACACCCGGACATAGATGTGCCCAGGCTGGTTGGAAACGGGGGCGCCGCAAGCAATCTTAACTTTGGATTGCCCTGAAAAGAGTGTAATCGCGTTTGCAGAATTCTCCGTTTCGAGCTCTCCGCCGCCTTCTTCGTCCTGGAACTGAAGCACCGGTGTCTCGCTTATTTTCTTAAGCATCCGGTTAACCGCGGCCTGGCTAGCGCGCGCCTTAATCGGCCGCTCAATCTGCCACTGGTCCTGTTGTCTGGTTAGTTCGATCTCGCCGGCAGCTTGAGTTAGAACAATCCGATCGATTTCAGGATTAAGAAAGGGAGTCAGCTGATGATCTCGAAAAGAATCGGGAGGTTTGGAGATAAGGGTTTTTAAATCATCTTCAGCAACATAAACTTCGTCCTTGGAATCTATTCGCACATAACAGGAGCCCTCTACGGCCGTTTCTCCTCCAAATTGGAGCTCGATGTGCGTTTTGCTCCCGTTGCAACGCAAGATTAGCCGCGATCTCAAGACACCGAACTGCTTTAGATAGTTCCTCTTTTGGTCGCCCTTTCCAAGACTGCCGAGGGTATCATCCCGCTTCAAGAATTGCGTCGAATAGAGAAGGGTGTCGATCACCTTCGAATCAGCCCGGTCAACAACCGGTGCAGTCAGCCGCCAACCATCGTTCGTTTTCAGTAAGCGAGTCTTGGTGTCGCCGTTTTCAATTTCCAGTTGGGTGACATCGTTTCGGTCGAGGTCCACCAGGTAGGCGCTGTGGGCAAGTTGTTCTCGGTTTCCCGGGCTCCGGCGATCGAGGATCCAAACGAAGATCCCTAATCCGATGGCGATCGCTAAAAGAGCCAGCGTTGTGCTTATCTTCATGGCTTAACGCCGTCGTGCCGTCCAAACGAGAACACCGAACACGGCGGCCAGCATTGGTATACCGGCTACAACGATCAGTACGATCTGATCCAATTGCCCCGGCTTCAAATCCAGTGTGTAGATCGGCGTCTCCTTGGGCGGAATGGCGAGCAAGGTCTGCCGTTCCGCCAGCCAATTAATACAGAGGAGGAGAAAGTTTGTGTCCGGTACCGAGCGATTCAGGCATTCGTCACGAATAAAATCGGCATTTCCGATTACGATCAGTCTCGAGGATGAACGGACCTGTATACTTTGATCTTCCACCGCGCCTTTTTCTAGCGCCCAACCAATGGTGAGCGGGGGTTGTAAATCGACGCCAGGATGAAAAACCGGGTCGGCGCCGTTGGCCAGGAAATCGTCCTTTTCACCCCAATACGAGTCGATCGCTGGCGACAAGGCTTTCGTCGCGCGAATCCCGGCTTCCTTCAGCCCAGCCTCGTTAACATCAATCGAGCGAGTGCCGCCGCGAAAGAACCCAATCACGCCAGCCAGCGGTTTCAAGAAAGGCGTTGCCCCGAGGAAATGCGCATAAACATCAAGAGTAAGTCTGTCTTCCGTCTGCGTCTGAAAACTGGAGACGATCAGATCCTGAGCTGGCGAAACGCCGAATTGGGTCAACAATTTATCGAGCACCGGCGTTTTGGCGCGCCCATTCAAGAGGATCAAAAGTCGGCCACCTTCCTCCCAATATCGATGCAAGATGGCGACATCATGGTCGGTTAAATCGTACTGGGGTCCTGCCAAAATCAGGGCGGTGAATTCACTCGGAATTTTATCAATGCCTTCCAATCCGAGTTCTTGAAGGACGATATTCTGATGTTGGAGTGCGCTGCGAAAACGGCCCAGATCGGTATCATCTGTTACCGGAAGCTCTCCATGACCGCTGATGAGGGCAATTTTGATCTGTCTTTCCTCCGTTAACTGAATCAGGGCGCTAGTAATAACCTGTTCGCCTCTGAAGTCTTTCATGACAGGGGTTTGATCCGAATCGAATCCTTCGGCATCCGCATAGTCTGCCAGGGTCGCCGTCGGAATACTTTTTGTTTTTCCTTCGTAGTCCAGAAGGACCATGTTATCCGTGCTATCTTTCGCCCCGAATTTGTACTTGTCCCGCAGCTCTAGCATCCGCGTGAGATTCAGGTAGGGATCAATCGTCTCGACGTGAACTCGGTGCCCGCCCGCGTATTGATATTCTTTGAGCAAGGCCTCCGTGTCAGCGAAAAGCTCGGAGCCTGGGGACTTCGTTTCACGCGGTGAAGAGAAAACATAAATCTTAAGATCCTTCTTCAACGAGCTCACGACCCGCCGGGTCAGAGGCGAAAGAGTATACTTGCGATTGTGAGAAAGGTCCCACCGCTTAAACCGTTCAAAACTCAGGTAATTCAGCAGAAAAACAATCACCGCCGCGAGCGCGATCTGCACAACGGTATTCAGCGCAATCTTGACTCTAGGAATCTGGCGAGACGCTTTTTCACGCATGAAGGTCTGCTCTATAAGGCACTAAATCTTCCACCGGCGGTATTGAAAAACGTGATAGGTGATGAGTAGAATGAAGGCCGTACAAGTCGGGTAGAAAACCAAGGGCCGGCTGTCAATCACGCCCCGGGAAAAAGTGTCCATGTGGTCAAGCTGGCCGACGTAGGAAGTGATTTCGCGCAGCATCGGCGAACTGCCACTGATGGCGTACCCGATCATCGTAAGAAAGAAAACCCCCAAGACCAAAACCGTCGCCATCATCGCCGAGATGATCTGATTGGACGTGAGCGACGACGCCAAACAACCGAGCGATAGGTTAAACATGCCCATGACCAGCAATAGAAGATAAGGAGCCCAGAGCTGAGCGCCCGTGCCGGCGGCATCCCGGTTAATCAGCCAGCCGAAAAGGAGGAAATAAAACAAACTTGGCAACCAAAGGGTTAGATAGAACAAAAGCGCGGCGAAGAATTTCGACCCAACCACTTCCCAGTCGCGAACCGGCGCCGTCATCAAAGTCTCGATAGTGCCAAGCTTAAATTCCTCAGAAAACAACCGCATGGTGATGACCGGGAACACCAATAGGTAAGCGATCCAGAATGTAAGCTTGTTGAAAAAAATCTGAACCACGGTGAGCTCGGACGGTCCGTGGCTCAGCGGCGCAATCGAGAACCAAAACGCGAGCCCATTCAGGATCAGAAAAAAGAACAAAAAGACGTACGCAATCGGCGAGTAGTAAAACGCGGAAAGCTCTCTGATTAGCAGGGCGAAAACTCTTCTGATCATCCACTAACCTTCCGTGTGCGTAAGCTCCACGAACACGTCTTCCAGTGTTGCTCGTTCTTTACTCAATTCGCGGACAATCCACTTTCGTTCGACGGCCAGATTGAAAATCTCCTCTCGCAAATCTGAGTTTGCCTCGATGCGGATTGAGCCCTGGCGCCAGGGACCATCGGTTTTAAGCTGAACATCTTTCACTCCGGGGATCTTCAATAAGTATTGGGTAGGATCCTCGTTCCCGGTTTTAATTTCAAGGTTCACCAATCCCGCCGTACGCAGCTGATTCACCAGGTTCAACGGAGTGTCGGAAGCTTCGATTCGCCCACGGTTGATGATCAGCACCCGGTTACACGTCGCCTCCACTTCGGACAAAATATGGGTGGAAAGCAGGATGGTGTGCCGTTCCCCAAGGGATTTTATCAATTCACGGACCTGGCGAATCTGATTTGGATCCAATCCGATGGTCGGTTCATCCAAAATGAGCAGTTCCGGTTCATGGATCATCGCTTCTGCCAGTCCTACCCGCTGCCGAAACCCTTTTGACAACCCGGCGATCTTTTTGCGACCGACTTCTTTCAGACCGCATAGCTCTTTGGTGGCGCCGAGCCTACCCGCGAGTTTTCGTCCGGACAGCCCTTTAAGAGTGCCCCGGTAGCGTAAATATTCATCGACCCGCATATCGTGATAGAGGGGAACGTTTTCTGCCAGATAGCCGAGGCAGCGTCGGGCTTTCAACGAATCAGTAAATACATCAAAGCCGGCCACGATAGCCCGGCCCGAGGTCGGAGGAAGATAGCTCGCCAGGATTCTCATGGTCGTGCTTTTGCCCGCTCCATTCGGTCCTAAGAACCCAACAATTTCTCCGCGAGCAACTTCGAAGCTGATCTCTTTTATCGCCACAATACCCGCGTACTGCTTGGTCAGATGTTCAACTTTGATCATCGACGTTAAGAGACGATCGTTCGGCAATGAAAAACGGCCGTTCGGCAATTGGAGTTGCGCGCATTCCCAGGAAAGGCCTTATTTCGGTAATTGTTCGCACGTGAATTGGCTTGGT
>DASUWQ010000579.1:0-2262 GCA_036378375.1 Chthoniobacterales bacterium | reverse complement strand
CGCCGCAATACCAACCAATCCCGCAATTTCTCCAGGATGGTTCATTCCAAATTCAAGAACCGCGACCTGATGTCGCCGCTCGACTCGCAAAACCGAAAGCGGAACCCCAATGTGATTGTTCAGGTTGCCCGACGTCTTGGTGACTTGGAACCGCTCACTTAACACCGCAGCCACCATTTCTTTGGTGCTCGTCTTCCCGTTACTCCCGGTAATGCCGACGATCGGCAACTGGAACTTCTGACGATAGTTTCTGGCCAGGGTTTGCAGACCGATCAAAGAATCAGGCACCTGAATTTGTGGCAAGCCGGGCAACTTTTGATTCACCTTTTCCACCAGTGCCGCAACCGCTCCTTGTTCGAACGCGGGCGCCAAGAAATCGTGAGCGTCAAACCGCTCACCTCGCAGCGCAACGAACAGTTGGCCGGGTTGGATCGACCGGGTGTCAGTGGAAACAGCGGTCACCACTGCTGAGCCGGAACCAAACAAAGTTCCAGAAGCCAGGCTGGCGACTTCGGCAACGGTACTAGGTTCCATACTCTCCCAATTTAACGGGGTGGTCTTCCAACGCCCTGAGGGCTACGTCGATGTCGTCGAATGGAACCGTATGGTCCCGGAATTCTTGATACTTCTCGTGACCTTTACCTGCGATCAGCACAATATCCCGGGGGCGCGCTAAAGTGATCGCCCGGTCGATGGCTTCGCGCCGGTCGACAACTGTTTCGAAATTTCGTCCTTTGAAACCCGCCACGATATCACGAATGATCGCCTCAGGGTCTTCTTTGCGTGGGTTGTCTGACGTAACGATGGAGTAGTCGGCAAACTGATCGGCTACCGTCCCCATTAAAGGCCTTTTGGCCCGATCCCGATCTCCCCCACAGCCAAACACCACGATCAGCCGGGCAGGGTTAAGGTCGCGACACGTCTTGATCACATTCAACAGGGCATCGTCCGTGTGCGCATAGTCGACAAAGACCTGGAACTGGCGTTTGGCGGGGACCGCTTCCAAGCGCCCCGGAATTTGGGGCGAGCGAGCCAGTGCTAAGACAGAGGATCGAATATCGATACCCAGCGCGCCGACGGTAGCTAGGGCGGCCAACGAGTTATAAATATTGAATCGGCCGATTAAAGGGACCCGGACCAGATAGCTCTTGCCTTTTACATCCAGTTGATAGGAGGTGCCGGTAGATTCAACTCGGTAGTTGCTTGCCCTGAAGTCAGCTCGAGCGCCCATCCCGTAGGTCACCAAAGTTAACCGGTCGGAGAAACGTGCCACCAATTGTTGGCCGTAAGGGTCATCGACGTTGATTATCCCGATACCGGACTTCGACGCCTCATCACTGATCTTTTCGAAAAGCTTTTCTTTGGCCTGAAAGTACTCCTTCATCCCTCGGTGAAAATCGAGGTGGTCCTGGGTGAGGTTCGTGAAAACACCCGCGCGAAACCGAATCTCATCAACTCGGTTCAAAGCCAGAGCGATCGACGAGACCTCCATGGCGAGACTAACGCAGCCGGCTTCCAAGGCCTGGGAAAAGAGGTGCTGCAAATCAACCGACTCCGGCGTCGTCCGTTGGGCTGGTAAGATTCGCTCTCCAATCTGGTACGATACAGTGCCGATGAGACCGGTGCGTTGGCCAGCTCGTTCCAGCAGATGCTTGATTAAGAAGGTGGTTGTGGTCTTGCCATTTGTCCCCGTCACGCCCACTAGTTGAAGCCGGGCCGACGGATCATCATAAAAAGTTGCGGCCAGGCGCGCCAACGCGTCCCGAGAATCCTTGACTTGGATATGGGTAGCTCGCGTGGTCAGGTGCGGCTTCTGCGAGACCACAGCGGTTGCTCCCTTCTCGATGGCCTGCCCGATAAAAGAGTGCCCATCCACCTGGTTGCCCGCGATCGCACAGAATAAGCTGCCTGGAGCAACCTGGCGCGAATCGTAACAGATCGAGGTTACATCGCGGGCTAACGGCCCGGTGACTAAAGGCTTGTCCAGCCGACGAATTAATTTCTCCAGCTCCATATCTGATCGATTAACCACGCCCGGCCGGAGTTGAAGTTAATTTTTTCGGCGTCTCAACTAAACCGGGAGGCACTACCGGTTCAGTCGGCTGCAGTCCAAAGTAATCTGCTGCTCGTTTCGCGATTTTCGCGAAGACCGGCGCGGCTACAGTCCCACCGAACGCTCGTGGGATGTTAGGATCATCAATCACAACTAGTAAGGCGAACTTCGGATCGTCTGCCGGCATGAACCCCACGAACGAGACCACA
>DASUWQ010000578.1:0-10620 GCA_036378375.1 Chthoniobacterales bacterium | reverse complement strand
GGGGCCGGATCGAAGATCCGGCCCCTTTTCTGTTATCCTTCTGTGGTCGACACCAATCGCTTCGGCCAACCGTTCAAGTCTTTCGGGAGCCTCGCCCCACCATTACGGGTAAGACGCAGGTTCTCCATGCTAAGAACCTGCCGCACGTACAGGGAGCCGCGGCCGGACATATCTTTCAAACGTATACGCGATAAACCGTCTCCGAATCTAAAGGTGGCACATCTACAATGCGGCTCCCCTCCGACCCTGGGGGTGGTCCACCTTTTCACTAATCACCACTCACCAATCACTCTCCTAGCTCCTAGATTCTAGCTCCTAGCTCCCCTTGCCTTTATTCAGGGCCTGATTGAACCAATCGCCGCCAAATTGAGACGGTTTCCCCGAACTACCGCGATTGCCTGATTGTCCCTTATTGGCTTGGCTGCGATCGCTCGATCTGGACGCGGTCGACCCAACCTCGGGCCGGGTCTTCATTGAGAGGGCGATTCGTTTACGCGGTAGATCGACTTCCAAAACGGTCACCTGCACCTTTTGGTGCACCTTCACAACGTCGGCCGGATTCTTGACGAAGGAATCACTTAACTGGCTGATATGCACTAACCCGTCTTGATGTACTCCGATATCAACAAACGCGCCGAAGGCGGTAACATTGGTGACGATGCCGGGCAGCTTGAGTCCGGGCTTCAGGTCGTCAAGTTTATTGACCCCTTCAGTAAACGAGAAGATTTCGAATCGGTCTCGGGGATCGCGTCCCGGCTTTGCTAACTCGTTGATAATGTCGGTTAGCGTGGGAAGCCCGATCGCGTCAGTGATGTAATGGTCGAGTTTTATCCCTTTGCGCAAAGCCTCATTGTGCATGAGATCGCGCACGGTACATCCGCGATCTGTCGCCATCCGATCCACGATCGAGTAACTTTCGGGATGCACCGCGCTTGCATCCAGTGGTTGGGCGCCCTCGCGGATCCGGAGGAACCCGGCTGCTTGCTGAAAAGTTTTTGGTCCTAGGCGTGGAACTTTTAATAGCTGTTGGCGGTCGGCAAATGGTCCGTTTTCATTCCGGTAAGCGACGATGTTTTCGGCGAGTTGTGCATTTAAACCGGAGACATAAGCGAGAATTTGCGGGCTAGCCGTGTTCAATTCCACCCCGACGCTATTAACACAACTCATGACCACGTCATCCAGCGACCGTTTCAACGCCCGCTGATCGACATCGTGCTGGTACTGACCAACCCCAATCGATTTCGGATCGATCTTTACTAACTCCGCTAACGGGTCCATCAATCTTCGCCCGATAGAAACGGCGCCGCGTACGGTTAGATCCTGATCTGGAAACTCTTGCCGGGCCACTTCTGACGCCGAATAGACCGAGGCCCCGCTCTCATTCACCATTACAATGATGATGGTTTTCGGCAGCTCCAAGCCTCTAATAAACATCTCGGTTTCGCGTCCCGCGGTACCGTTACCGATGGCAATGGCTTCGATCCCGAAATGCTCGCAATAACCGCGAATCTTGCTGGCAGCCTCACCGGCGTTTCGGCTTCCCTGCTTGCCCGCCATAGCTTTAGCGACGGGTGGCTCCGGATAGACGACATCGTTATGCAGAAGTTTGCCCTGAGCATCCAGACACACAACCTTGCAGCCGGTCCGGAACCCGGGGTCGATGGCTAAAACCTTCTTCCGGCCGAGCGGCGCGGCCATGAGCAGTTCGCGAATGTTATCGCCGAAAACCTTAATCGCTTCTTCATCGGCCCGCTTCTTCAAAGCGATCCGCGCCTCGGTCTCCATCGATATTTTGAGCAGACGTTTATAGCTGTCGTGTGCGGCCAGCTTCACCTGCTCCGCACAAGCTGACTTTCCGCGAACAAACAGCGATTCCATAATGCTGAGGCCGTCTTCTTCCGGTGGTTGAATTCGGAAGTAAAGAAACCCCTCCGATTCACCTCGCCGAATCGCCAGAATCCGATGGGAAGGCGCTTTGGTTGCCGGTTCGCTCCAATCAAAGTAATCCTTAAATTTTGCTCCTTCTTCCTCCTTCCCGGTCATGACTTTGGAGCTCAGGATACCCTTCGTGTTAAACAACTCGCGCATTCTGGTTCTGGCATCTTCGTCGTCATTCATCCGCTCAGCGAGAATATCTCGAGCCCCGGCCAGAGCGTCTTCGACCGTTCGCACGGCTTTTTCTTCTTCTGCGGTTTCAACCAGGTAACCTTGTGCTTCCGTCACCGGATCGGCGCCGGCATTCGCTTGGCTTTGCTGAAGAAAATCGGCCAGCGGTTCCAGGCCTTTTTCCTTCGCGATGGTGGCCCGGGTACGTTTCTTGGGACGAAACGGTAGATAGATATCTTCCAGCACCGTGAGGGTTTCCGCCGCAACCAGCTTCTTCTTGAGTTCATCGGTCAAGAGGTTGCGTTCTTGTAGGCTCTTGATGATCGCTTCCCGCCGTTGATCGACTTCCTCGAGTTGCTCGAGGCGGTCCCGAATATTGGCAATCTGAACTTCGTCCAGCGACCCGGTGGCTTCCTTGCGGTAACGAGCAATAAACGGCACCGTGGCGCCATCCACAAGAAACGCGTGAACCGATCGGACCTGGTTCGCCTGCAGTTTCAGTTCGTGAGCAATCTTGGCAACGTGAATTGGATTTTCGGCCATGAGAAAAAGTGGCGGGAATATGGAGAAGGAGTTCGAGGAGTTCAAGGCGAGAGAAGGAGTCAGGAGGTGGCGAATAGGCGCACCGGCGAAACGCTGCGCCCATTCGCCCAATCGCCCACACGCCTTCTGGCTCCTGGATTCTGGCTCCTGACTCCTTCTTCCCCTACCCGCAAAACGGTCTAAGTGCCTCGCGCAATTCGGTTGTTCCCAAACGCACTTCGCCTCCGGGCTCCACGTCAATCAGACCGGCATTATGGCCGACAAACAGCTCGCGAATTAGCTCCGCGTAACTCTCACCGGCTCCGCCTCGGGTCAGCGCCGGTACCCAATTTTCTTCCGGAAGTTCCTTGGCGACGATTTGCCGCCCCAGGATTTCGCTGAGAGACGCCGCCACATCGAGAGCACTATATCGACGGGGACCTTCCGCGTGGACAATCTGGGGTCTCGAGTCTGCCGGTTTTTGCTGCAAAAGCTCAACCGCGATTCCGCCAAGATCGGGTGCGGAGATGGTCGGAAAGATTTTACTAACCGGGTGATGGAAGCTTGGCAGCACCCCAGTCTCCACTGCGGGCTTTATCACGCGGCCCCAGTTTTGCATATGCTCGGCCGATCGAAGAAATATGAGGGTGCCCGGCACCGCGCTTAGACGCGCTTCCATGTAGTGGAAGATCATGGTGACCCCAGTCCCTGAAGTGACCTGCGCTCCGTAATCTGAGATCGCCAGAATACGTTCAGGCTGGGTTGCGGTTAGCGCGCCGGCAATGGCATCAATGATATCTTTCATTTCTGTCGCCGCATCCTTGGCGCGAGGATTCACGGGACAGATCACTTGCACCGCCGTTGCGCCGTCAATCGCTTTACTCGTTGCGTCCGTGTCATGCAGGTCGGCGAAAGCGATCTCGCACCCCAGCGCTTCCAGATCCGCCGTATTAGAAGATTCGCGGACCACGGCTCTGACAGACGCTCCCTGAGCCCGAAGCTTTTCGATTGCTGCTCGTCCAGCCTTCCCGCTAGCTCCCAGTATTGCGTACATGGCGAGTAACTTGGTCTGCGGGCCTGCGGTCCGTCAAGCGCACTAGCGCCCAACCCAGGGCTGAAGCCCTTAGGCGCTAAGATAAGCCAGGAATAGCCGCAAAAAGGGACAAAAGGCGCAAAAAGGGTGGATGAGAAATGTCGGCCGCTGGGGCAGGGTAATAGCCGCAAAAGAACGCAAAGATCGCAAAAAAGCAGGTAGTAATCTGCTAAAGCGAACAGAAACTCTAACGCAAGCCTTGGGCCGATCATCGCGATAGCGCCCTTTCGCCCATTCGCCGATTCGCCTCCCAGCTTCTCCTTGAACTCCTCGAAGTCCTTTTCGATCATTCGCGCACCGCTATGAATCGCTCTCGCGTCAGTCTCACCGGTCTCATTGTCTTGGCGCTTGGACTCGCCACCGCCGAAGGGGTCTATTGGGTCGGGGACCAAACCGGCTCAGCGAAAAGCCAGGACTCAGAGGAATTGGCGAAGATGATGCAGCTCGAAAATCAACGAAAAGAGGATCGCGAGATCGAGACGGGATTTGGTAAGGTATATGTCACGGTGATTCACGGGGAGCAATGGTGGAACGCATTACCCGGATACAAACAGGCAGCATTCGTGATTCTAGCGATGACTGTCCTCGCCACCGCGGCGTGTTTCATTTTGGCAGCGCAGTTGCGCGTATAGACAATATGGAAGTAAGCGGTAAGCAGTAAGCAGTAAGCAGTAAGCGGAACATTCAGGTATCAGAACCGCTGACTGCTTACTGCTTACTGCTTACTGCTTACTGCTTACCGCTTACTTGATCTCTGCTAGATCGGAGCGATGGACGAATCAAAACCGGCGATAAATAAGCAAGCCAAGCGCGGACCGAGCACCCTTTTGTTGATCGCGCTTATCTCGATCGTGCTCGGCTCGGCCGTTTCCGTTGGCTCTCTGATAGCACTCGCTCAGCCCGTCACAGAAGAAAATCTTTGGACCATCCTCGCAATTCCCTTCTTAATCGCCGGCGGATGCGTGACCCTCGTCGGCGTCGTAGTCCTGATCGTGAATGGAGCCTTGCGCGGAACGGCCGGCGAGGAAAACGTGAGAAGTGAGAAGTGATTGGTGAGAGGTGAGAAGTGGCCGCACGGCTCGCGCGGAGGCATTTCGGTGCAATCGGACATCGACGCTGGAAAATCGATGCACATACTGCTTGCAGATACGAGCGACGCTTTTGTATCCAAGGATATGTTCGACGCGCTCGAGCCCAAAGCATTTGGCTCATGTCTTTTGGTCGGGTTGACTCTTACCGCGGACGCGGCAAGACGCTCTCCACGAAGTCTCGCCGCTTTCCACCTCTCACCTCTCACTTCTCACCTCTCACCAATCACCTTCCTCGTGCTGTTGTTCGCCGCATCTTTCCTTGCTATTTTCGCCAAGGCCGACGAACAGCCAGTTGCTCAATTAGTGGCGCAGACGGAGCGCACGTTCTCAGCACGTTGCGCGGAAATCGGCATTCGTGACTCGTTCCTCGAATATTTCACAGACGATGCCATCCGTTTCGGTCCGGAGCCGCGTCTGGCCCGCCCGGACCTCCAACAAGAAACTAGCTCAAACAAGGTCCGGCTGACTTGGCAACCGAAGATCGTCCGCGTGGCGAGCACCGGGCAACTCGCTGTGAGCACAGGGCCGTACCTTTTACAGAACGGGACCAACAAATCGAGCGGCTATTATCTTTCCATCTGGAAACGACAAGACGACGGAGCTTGGAAGGTAGCCGCCGACATTGGTGTTTCCGCGCCAACGGCTACGCCTCGAGCCGATGATTTTCAAAGCTATCCAGACCCACCTGACCAAGGCGCAGCGGCTGACCTCTTAGCTTTTGAACGTGAACAATTCAGTCCGGATCTAGACCTGGACCACATTTACCGCTCCATTGCATCGCCGGAGACCGTGTTCGAACGGGACAACCAGCCGCCCCAGACCGGACAACCCGAATACGCGGTTTTCCTTTACGGCCAAAGAACCAAGCGAACAAAACTTTCCCAAGCCGGTGGAAGTACCTCCGGCAATCTCGGTTTTACTTACGGCACCCAATCCGACGAAACATCTAACGTCGGATACTTACGCGTCTGGGTCCTTCGCAATTCCCGGTGGTCGCTAATATTCGATGTCGTATCGCGCTAAGCTGTAAAGATTTCGCTCCTACGGAGCTGCTCGTTCCGCAGCCGCCCATAGGGCGTCCTAAGTCACTATTTCGAGCGGCATCTCACCTCTCACCTCTCACCAATCACCTCTCACGTCTCACGGACGAGCCTCAAGCGAGTCCTCCATACTGCTCCTCCGCAAACGGGAGCAGGCCGGCCTTCTCTAATGCGGATAGAGGCGCGAGAAAAGTAACCTGGATAACACCCGGGTGCCTGCCGATTTCGATTCCGCCAGTGATCGTGGCGCGATTCATCACTTCAGGCACGGTCAGTGACAGCAGCTCAGCCGCTCGACGCAGCCCGACTTCCGTCGCTCTATTGAGGTCAGGCCCGGACCCGATCACCGAGATTGGCGCCGACTCTTCGAGGTTTTCGATTCCCCATTTCGCGGCCAGCCGCTGGGCCCGCGCTTTCTCGGCCTGGTTAAACGGCCTCGCTAACGGAGGCAGATCTTCTAGCAACGGGAACAGCACCGGTCCTTCCAGCGGACGCCCTTTCAACAGCTCGACCTCCAAAGTCACCGTTCCGGAAACATCCATGGTATGTCCGGCGATCTCCCCGTCTCCTTGCAGCGCATGCATATCGCCAAAATAAATGCCAGCCCCGGGTACTTTTACCGGCGCCAGCAGGATCGCTCCCGGGCGTACAGCGTCGATGTCCATATGGCCGTCGGTCCTGAGCTCGAGCTGTTCCGCGGTGATCGCGTATTCGTGAGGAGCCCCAACCAGCGCCGAACCGAAGTCGCCGGCGTTATGGGAATCGGGCATCCGGATCCCAGGAGTAGTCCCGAGCTGGCCGAGGAACGGCCGTAACCGGGCGGTCAGCCCAACTAGATCATGCGGCGCATAGGTCAAAATCGAATGTTGGACCGAGCTCTCTGGCAGCGCTGCGAACTGATTAGCCGACCCCGCAATTCGTTCCGCGGCTTCCTGAGGAACCGTAACTCCAACCTGCCGGGTCTCATCGAACACGACCGTGTAACCGTTAACGATCTGAAACGGGGTAACCGGCGTATTGCACTTTACACATCTCACTGCTTGTTGCCCGATCCCCTCTACATAGGTGTCCGGGTAAAGAGTGCCGCAATTGGGACAGCGCGGAGCAGCATAAGGGTCTCCTAAGAAGTGCCCTTCTACCCAACGGTCGTGACCCGATGCCGTCGCAAATGAAGTAACGTTGATGTCACGGATCCGGAGAACAACCGCGTCACCCGGTGCTGCACCGTCCACATAGACCGGTACGGTCACCTCGTGGCCGCCACGAATTCTAGGGGTAATCATTGGTCCCCAACAGCCTGGGGCCGTATTTCCCACAATGGTTCCACCCGATGTTACGGGACCCAGCATGGGTTTTGCCGGATCCAAAATGCCGTCGGTCAGTTCAGAAACCATGACCATGCGTCGGGCTTCTTTCTTCGATTCAGTCATGCTCTTGCTCCTTTTCTGTGTTTGGGGGTGCGGGCTACGCGATAGCCAATATCCAATAGCAAAGCAGCCAAGGCGCAAGGCGATTAATAAAAGATAGTAATTACCGGACGTTGTAGGCGAACGGTATCGCCGTTATCGGAGTCGCAACAACACCTTGAGCGGTCGCGAAAGCGTCCGCGCTGGCGAATGGCGCCCTGTTGCCACGAAGAAGACGATCAGGTTCCGTTTCATATGATATGTAGGCACTAACTGAGCCCTGCTTTTGTAATGAAGAAGCTATTGCCCGATTCTTGTGCGAGGCTGAACCCGTTGTTAGCGTATTGCCGGTTTGCAGCGATTTTTTTAACAACTAGCAACCCATTTATGCGTCTTACAACGGATCGTGTTAGTTGACTCTTCTTCTGCTGGAAGGTTTTTTTTACTGTCGGCCAGAAAATGTTCGCAATAAACTAAACGAGCAGCGTCGTTAGGATTAGAATAGATTGATTGGCGGCGAGCCTTTAGCACGCTGCATCGAGACGCGAACGAGCAGGCGCCAGCGCAAGTCAGCAAACCGTCTTCACAGTCTTTACACTTAGATGCCGTTCACCGGCCCATGAGAATCAGTGAACTATCCAAGAAAACGAACCTAAAGGCGCACACGATTCGTTACTATGAGAAGGAGGGCCTGCTGCCGACGCGGTACGTACAACGGAAAAGGAACAACTACCGTGAGTATGTGGAGGATGCGGTCACTCGTCTCCTCTTGATCAGGGAGGGCCAACTCGCGGGCTTCACCATTGCGGAGCTCAAGGAACTGACCAAAGGAGACGAATCGAGCCCGGCGGCTGATGAAATGCAGGTGATGTTGATCGAGCGTAAGCTGGCCTCGATTGACCGAAAGATCGGACGTCTCGAGAGTTTTAAAGCCTATCTAACGAAAAGACTGGCACCGGGGGACGAAAAAACGGATCTGAAGTCTAGGTAGCGGGCGCGGCGGGATTATAAAAATCGTGAAGCCCGGGAAAACAATAATTCCCCTAGGTTCTCCTCTTTATCCAATGCCGTAACTAATTCGAGCAACTGGGCAGTCGCGTTTTTTTATGCGTCTGTAAGACTACCTTATTCCAAGGTTTCGATCTAACTTTCCCATGAGCTCAAGAAACACCGCTCTAGCACAGGCTGGTAATCCGTTGGGGAACTTGTTGCGCCACTGGCGGACTGTTCGTGGGAGAAACCAATTGGATTTATCCATCGAAACCGGCGTATCCCAGCGACACATCAGCTTCATTGAATCAGGACGCAGTATTCCAAGTCGCCAAACTCTACTCGAGATCGCCCAGGTTTTGGACGTGCCTCTGCGAGAGCGCAACACTCTCTTAGTAAGCGCGGGTTACGCTCCGGCTTTTTCTGAGGTCGCCTGGAACTCGGCCCAAATGCGGAGCGTAACCAAAGCGCTTGAACGTATTTTGCGGCAGCACGAGCCTTTCCCTGCGCTAGTCATGGATCGATACTGGAATGTGCTGATGACGAATAAATCAGCGCCACGTTTCTTCAACCGCTTCATCGACATGTCGCAGCGTAAAGGGCTACGCAATATGCTGCACTTAGTGTTCGACCCGGATGGAATGCGCCCATTCGTTGAACATTGGGACGAGGTCGCGCGCAGTCTACTGTATCGAGTGCGCACCGAAGCCACTGGGCGGGTGATCGACGAAAAGACCAGAGAACTACTGGCTGCCTTGCTCGCTTATCCTGGCGGAAAAGCGCTTTCGGCTCAGCAAATCCAAACGGAATCACGGCGGAGCGACCTAGGACAAACGTTCGAAAGTGGCAACGCGACAGCCGGACCGGTTCTGCCCATTATTCCGCTTAGCTTCCGCAAAGGTGAAACCGTCCTAAATTATTTCTCAATGGTCACAACTGTTGGGACTCCACAAACCGTAGCCGCTCAGGAATTGCGGATCGAGACGATGTTTCCTGCGGACGAGGAGACCGAGCGGCAGCATCTCTTGCTTGTAAACGAGGCTCAGTTGAACGAATAGACGCTTCGGCAGACGGGAGTAAGCACGAAGCAGTAAGCGATGAGCAGTAAGCTGTGGTCTAATGGAACCGGGAATCGACCACTCATTGGCTCTGCGTAACAGATCACTGACACACTGCTTACTGCTTACTGCTTACTGCTCACTGCTCACTGCTTACCAGTGCCCCTACTCCGCCCACCATTCTCCGAAGGCCCCGGCGCTCAGTTAACAACGCCTCTTGAGCCTCAGACTCTGCCATGAGCCGTCCACGGTCCAACCGCCGTCTACCGCGATCGATTGGCCGTTGATGAAACTGCTCTGTTCAGGATCCGCCAGAAAAACAACCGCCGCCGCGATATCCTGCGGTGAAGCGAAACGGCCCATCGGCACCCGATCAGTAATATCTTCATCGGTATAACCGCTGCTGGCTTGATCCGATACATCCATGGGAGTTTTCACCCAGGCTGGGCACACCGCATTACATCGCACTCCCCGCCCGCCCCATTCCGCAGCCAACGTTCGAGTCAGACCGATCACGCCATGTTTCGATGCGTTGTAGGCCACCCGATCCGAAATGCCCATTAGACCCGCGATTGAGGCGACGTTGATGATACTCCCGGAGCCCTGAGCTAGCATAAGCAAACCGAAAACGCGGCAGAGGATGAAAGGCGCCAGCAGATTCACTTCCAACACACGCCGAAATTGGGTGCCCGAAACCTGTTCCGCCGGCGAAATCGAGCTAATCCCCGCATTATTAACTAGGACGTCCACCCTCCCCCATTTGGACTTCACGGCTTCGCCGAAATTCACAACCAAGTTCTCGTTCGAGATATCTCCGATGTGTTCTATCGCTTCGGTGAACTGACGGACATCGGCCAGTGTTTCGACCGGCGAACGCAAGTCGCTCAAGGCCAGTGCAAATCCACGCTGGGCCAACGCCAGTGCGATCGCTCGGCCAATCCCTTGAGCCGCTCCAGTGACAACTGCTACGCGGGGAGTGTTTGTGTTTTCATTTTCGGTCGGCATGATGCAAAGGGAGTCGAGGTGTTTGTGGACTTCAAGGAATTCGAGAAGGCGACGACCTGGAAGAAGCGACGACCTGGAGGGGAGCCGCTTTTACCCGAACCCAGTGTGCTCGCAAATTCCTGAAAGCCCGCGTTTGCTGCCTAGGCGTATACTTTGCAGGCGGCTCCCGCGAACGGCCCCTTGATGCTCTTAGAACCCACCGCCATCCATTGTTTCCCTACCGGTCCCAGCGAGCGGGCGAAACAACGCCGTGAAACGTTCGCGGGAGCCGCCTGCGAAGAAACCGACTCGGCTGTACACCATCTTTTT
>DASUWQ010000577.1:0-16980 GCA_036378375.1 Chthoniobacterales bacterium | reverse complement strand
TGCAGGAGCTGCGGGAATTGGTGAAGAAGGGGTGAGTAGGACGGTGGCTTGGGTGGCTTGCAGCGTTCACGCAGGCGTCAGCCCGAGGGGAGCCGCTTTGGGTCGTGGCTAAAGATCTCGTGATATTCTTTCCAGGTGCGAGAAAGGCCAAAAATGGCGTTAAACAAGCGGCTCTCCTCCAACCGCGGCCATCACCCAAACGACCATACGGACCATAATTTTCATGGAGTCGAGTTGAAAATTGAACTTTAGACTTTATCTTCCGCAATGGCCTGGGCGGCCCGATGGATAAAGGTCCATCAGGTTCCCGGTTCTGACGCAGTATCCAACAAAAGAGGGCAAGGCTATGGTAACTGATGGAAAAGCGGCGGAAGAGACCGTCAACACGCTCGTGGCAGACGGACTAAACGTATCAAAGCTATCGGCAATGAATCCCAGTGAGCTTTTTAGGCTCGCGGCAGACCTCGGCTTAGCGCTTGAACCGGTGCCGAGTTCTACCCTCGAAGACCTTCGGCTCAACCGGTACATTGAGTAGCGGAACGGTAGGGATGAGCTCCTGCTCATCCGCATTCCGTTCGAGAGTTATAACGCCAGCACCAATATCCGGATGAGCTGGAGCTCAATCCTGCCGGATCTTAGTACGCCGCTTGTGCGCCTTTGATGTTCTTCTTCTCAATCCAGGGCATCAATGAGCGAAGCTTTTGCCCGACCTTCTCAACCGGGTGTTTTTGGCCTGCGGCCAACAAATCTTTATAGGTTGAGAGACCGTTTTTGTATTCGTCGATCCAACCTTGAGCAAATTTGCCGTTTTGGATCTCTTTCAACGCCCGTTGCATCTTCTTCTTCACGCTGGCGTCGATGATCTTGGGGCCGACCGAAACATCACCCCATTTCGCGGTCTCAGAGATCGAGAATCGCATGCCGGCAATACCGGATTCGTACATCAGATCTACGATCAACTTCAGTTCATGAAGACATTCGAAATAGGCCATCTCGGGCTGGTAGCCAGCCTCGACCAAGGTCTCAAAACCATTCTGAACGAGGGCAGTGAGGCCGCCACAAAGGACGGTCTGCTCGCCAAAAAGATCGGTCTCGGTCTCCTCTTTAAACGAGGTTTCTAAGACTCCGGCGCGCGTGGCTCCAATCCCCTTTGCCCAAGCCAAAGCGAGCTTTTTAGCCTTCTTTGATGGGTTCTGGTAAACCGCGATCAAAGCCGGTACCCCTTTACCTTCGAGGTACTGACGCCTGACGATGTGCCCGGGACCTTTCGGCGCGACCATGATCACGTCGACGTTCTCAGGAGGAACGACAGTCTTAAAGTGAATGGCAAAACCGTGACTGAAAAGCAGCGCCTTACCATCAGTGAGATTCGGTTTAACGTCTTGTTCGTAAATCGCCGCAGTTTTCAGGTCAGGCGTCGCGAAGAAAATGATATCGGCCTTCTTTACCGCATCGGCCACGTCGAACGTCTCGAACCCATGTTCTTTCGCTACCGGAATCGACTTGCTGCCTTTGTAAAGACCCACGATCACATCGATCCCACTATCCTTGAGGTTAAGGGCATGGGCGTGCCCCTGGGAACCGAACCCAATCACCGCGCAGGTCTTTCCCTGCAGGTTTTTCAAGTCGGCGTCCTTATCGGTATACACTTTTGCTGGCATAAAGCTTCGGCGAGAAAGAGTTATTCGACTCTGGCCATGGCAACACGGCCTGTCCGAGTCAGATCGCTGATCCCAAAATTCTCCATCAAACGCAGGAACTTAGTGATTTTGCTTTCGTTCCCGGTGATTTCGATGGCGAGACGCTTTGGCTGAACATCTACTATCTTGGCGCGAAAAATATCGCAGATTTGCATGACCTCGGACCGATTTTCGGAATCGGCATTCACACGGAGCATGACCAACTCCCGGTCCACGTAGCCGCCATCTCTAAAGTCCTGTATTTCGATGACGTCGATCAGCTTATGTAATTGTTTTGTGACCTGCTCGAGGACGGTGTCATCACCGCGTACTACGATCGTCATACGAGAAGTCGAAGGATCGTTGGTCGGCGCGACATTCAAGCTGTCAATATTGAATCCGCGCCCACTGAACATGCCCGCAACGCGTGTGAGCACGCCGAAGCGGTTCTCAACCAGAATCGAGATTGTGTGGCGCATAGGGAAAAGACCTGAACCATCCCGCGAACATAAATAAAATCAATCCAATTCTGGGTCCGACAAGGAGAAAGGCGTACAACAAGGCGACAAAGCCACGGACCCGCAATCGGACACAGGGAGTCTCAGGGAGATCACGCAAGCGGCACAAAGACAGAAATTTTCACAGCAAGGCCTCAAAGGCCACAAAGGTAGAACTATAAAATCCCTCTTTGTGGCCTTCGCGGCCTTCCTGTGAAATTCATTCTGTCGGTTTTCCTGAGTGGCTTTGACACCTCGCTGTCAAATACGATGGGTGCGGGTTGGGCGAACGAAATGCTAGAAACCTCGATGTGCCCATGGCATTCTGCGGCGCCGTTATGACAATTTTTACTCCGCCTGAGAAACTGTACAAAGGGTATATTTTTGACTGTGACGGGACGTTGGCGCATTCGATGCCGGTCCATTATGCAGCCTGGCGACAGACCGCGGAAGAGAATGGGGTAGCAATGTCGGAAGAGCTTTTTTACAGCCTGGGTGGAGTACCGACGACCAGGATCGTGGAGATTTTGAACGAGAAATTTGGGGCCTACATGGATCCGGAACAGGTCGCTAAACGGAAAGAAGAGGTTTACGTCCAAAACATGGCCGCGACGAAGCCCATCGAGGAAGTGACCGTATTTGCTCGGAAGGTGGCTGCGTTCGCCAAAGTGTCGGTTGCTTCCGGTGGATATCTCCCAGTGGTCGAGAAAACTTTAGAGGTGATCGGGTTTAAAGACTTTTTCCCTGTCATCGTGACAACTGAACAGGTCACCCGGGGCAAGCCTTTTCCGGACATGTTCCTGGAAGCTGCTAAGCGCATGGGCGTGTCGCCGAATGAATGTTTGGTGCTTGAAGATAGCCCAGCGGGGATTGAGGCGGCTAAAGCCGCGGGGATGGATTACAGTTTCATCGGCAGGCCGTGAGAGTGCGAAACGGCGAACGGGCGAAACGGCGACGCGGCGCGGAGCGCCGGCTGGAGGGGAGCCAGACTTCGCCCCGTCGTTTAGACTCCGGGAGGCTACGTCGGGCAAGCCGCTTTGAAACGTACTAAAGAATCTGGCGATATTCGTTCGAGCGCGACGAAGGCCAAATATGCTGTTAAACAGGCGGCCCCCGGAAATTGCGGTGCGCAATGTTTCGTCCATCGTTCGGTTTCGGAGATTATGTATCCGCTTAGCCGGCCGACACACCTAACACGCGTTGAGACGTTCGCGGGAGCCGCCTGTTTAACGAAATTTGCGGTCAGGCAAAGCTTCGATAAAAAATATTGCGGGGTCTTTTTAGGTGCGATCCAAAGCGGCTTGCCCGACGTAGCCTCCCGGAGTCTAAACGACGGGGCGAAGTCTGGCTCCCCTCCAGGCGCCGCGTCGCCCATTCGCCGTTTCGCGCAGTCGCCCACTCGCTAATTCGATTCGCCCGGTCTATCAACGCTGAGCAACCGCTCTGCCGTCGCGGTCGAGACCCCAGATCAACATTCTCTGGGCGTCGTCGAATAGGAAATGAAGCGTTCCTCCCAATTGGACCAGGATCACATCGCGGCCACCGTAGCTCGCGCTGGAAACCAAACATCGGCCACTGGCCTCCGTGAAACCAGTCTTCATGCCGGTGAACATCGGAGAACGCGCAATCAGTCGGTTAGTGGCCTCAAAATAACGGTGGCGCCCTGAAGCGTAGGTAAAGCTGAATCCGGTTAACCGCATATACTGCCGTAAGACCGGCTCGTGATAAGCCGCGAAAGCAATCCTAGCCATATTTCGCGCTGTTGAATATTGGCCGGGTACTGGTAATCCGTTCGGATTAACGAAATGGCTTTCGGTGGCGCCCAGCGAAAATGCCTTTGAGTTCATCCGTTCGGCGAATGCGGAAAGACTGCCGGCCTCGTTTCGAGCCAGACAGACCGCAGCATCATTACAACTATGTACCAGCAAAGCCGCCAGAAGTTGCCGTTTGGTATAAACATCGCCCGGCCGGAAACCGAGTTTCGTCGGTTCCACTTGGCAATCCGAAGGAATTACCCGGTTCGCCGCATCAAGGTTTCCATCCTGAACCAGAATCAAAGCGGTTAACAATTTTTGCGTGCTTGCCACCGGCCGGCGAACATCCGGACTTTTCATGTACAGGACTGCGCCGGACTTGGCATCGATCATGATGGCTGAACTCGCTGCAGTTTGAGGCGCATCGGCTGGGTAAATCGACGCACCCGCAGCTCCGGCTGGATCGTCAGCCACCCCAGACATTCGGAACAATGGAAAGGTCGGTGATGCCGACGGTTGCGGTGCAGGCAACGGCTGCACCGGAAGAGCCCGCCGTACAGTTCCGTCCGCACCGGACATCGAAGCAGCAACAGCCAGCTCAACAAAGCAAATGCAAAGAAACCTCCAACTCAAGCCCATGGGCATGACATGGTTTATTACAAAAATTACTTTTGCGCAATTGGGAGAACTGAACGAAAAAATGTTCTCAATCCGGCGTTTTCCAGGTAAACTCGGGCCGGATGATACGAAGAGTTGTCTGGTTAGCTATTATCGCCACTAGCTCACTTCTCTTCTTTGGCTGCAGCGCAGAGCGTGAGCTCCCACAATACGAGGCTCCTTTGTCACGGAGCGAGTACATGAAAGTCCGAACGACCGCGTACAACGATCATGAAAGTGATCACATAAAGTACGCGAACGCCAACGCATCGGGAACGACATTGCAATCGGGCCAGGTCCGAAGCGCGGCGGCTGATTGGTCTCGCTGGCCGATGGGAACCCAGTTCGTAATCGAAGCGACGGGCCAATTGTACGTCGTTGATGATTACGGCTGGGATCTAGCCGGTAGAAACACGATCGATCTTTACTGCCCGAGTCGAGCGGAGATGAACACCTGGGGTGTACGCCGGGTCACGATTCACGTTCTGCATTGGGGCGATCCGTGGGCGAGTTATCGGATCCTCAGACCGAGGACCGCTTACGCCCACGTCCGAAGAATGATAGACGAAATCCACCGATTCTATCGGGAACACGAAATCCAAGAAACGTCTCCAGTAAAAGTGGAAACCATTCCCGTAAAAGCCGAACCGGCCGTTCCACTAAAGCCGTTTTTGCAGGCGAACAACATGTAGGCGGCACACGGCGTGGTAGGGCGAGGCTCCCGTAAGAACTAAACCTGATCACGAAGCGATTCCGGGTTCGATGCCATTTCGTTTATGAGGCCGATTGACGCGCCGAGCCGGAAATTCGGTGGGGCAAGCACGAGGCTTCGAATCATGTAGTGGCGGCGCACGCAGCGCCGCGGCTCGGCGCACGCTTTCGCCTCGTTGGCGAAATAGCGCCGGAAAGCGAATCTCTTCGGATTAGGATTCAGGTCTTTCGAGAGCCTCGCCCTACCAAGCTAGAACCACAGGAAATGGCGTTTCTGTTGGGGCGATCCGCCCGGGGCAGCAGGCTGTCTCTTGAAGATATCGAAGATGCTGTGACTTTGTGGCTTCTGCTGTTGTCGCTGAGCGGCTGCCCTCTGAGCGATCGCGCGCTCACTATCCGGTTCCGGTCGGATATCTGGTTCTGCTTTTGCTCGAGACGATCTCCTGACTTGATCGTCACTATTATCATCAGGCTGATGTGTATTCGCCTCGTTAGCGTCCGATGCCGCTTGCAGTTCCTCGTCCTTTGCCGGATTGACTGAATCGAACATCTTGAAATTGCCAATCGCCGGCGACAGCGATTTCAGACCAGGATTATACCCGTGGTCGAGAGCAAAGATTTTCTCCAAGATGGCTGAAGCCATGGGAGCGGCAACGCCGCCTCCGGATTTCCCGCCTTCAATCATCACGGCCAGCGCGTATTTCGGATGGTCGTAAGGAGCAAAAGCCAGGAACCACACGTGGTCATCCTTAACACCAGAGCGCCAAAATTGAGCAGTCCCGGTTTTTCCGGCCACCTGGATGCCGGCAACCGCGCCTGCTTTTCCGGTACCGTCGTCTGCATTGACCACCTCATACATCCCTCTGCGAACCATTTCGATCTGGTCTTTCGACAAGTTCAGGTCGCGGGTCAATTCGCTGCGGATCCTGGGAGGTCGCGGAGTGATTTTACCGTCGGGCCCTTTGATTTGATAAATCAGTGTCGGCTGGTAGCAGGTCCCTCCATTGGCAACTGTTGCCGCGACCGCCGCCATCTGTAGCGGGCTGGCCAGCACATAGCCTTGGCCGATCGAGGTATTAGCAGTCTGGCCCTGGCTCCATTTCTCGGTCTTCGTGGTCTGCAACCAATCCGGCGAAGGCAACAAACCTGGGTCTTCATCGGTAAGCTCGACCCCGGTAGTCTCACCAAGGCCTAAGGCACGGCCAACGCGGTCAATCGCATCGATGCCGGCAGCATTGCCGTACTGATAGAAATAAGCGTCGCAAGAATGTTTGATGGCTTCGACCAAGGTTTGTTCACCGTGAACCCCCCAACAATGCATGTAGGTGTTCCCATAAGAGACACCGCCGCTGCAATGGAATTTAGCTTTGGCCAAGCCCTTGGTCAGGCCAGCCAGAGAGGTGATGACTTTGTAGGTCGAGCCGGGCGCGTAAGTACTAGTTGCTCGATTCAGGAGTGGATCGGCTTCTCCATTCTTTATCGTCGCCCAATCCCGCGCCGAGATTGAAGGCACGAATTTATTCGGATCAAAGGAAGGGACAGACGCCATCGCCAGAATCTGCCCATTGTTCGGATCAATCACGACACAAGCCGCCCGTCCCACCAACCGCAACGTCGTCTCCACGATGTATTGAATCCGGGCATCGATAGTCAGGTAGACATCGGAGCCCGGTGTTGGCTCCACCCGGCTCTTTTCGTGCCCGATCTGGTTCTTTGCGCTTTTCTCCAGAATGCGTTTACCGGGCTTACCACGGAGAACCTCGTCCATCGCGTATTCGAGATTATTCCTGCCTTGTTCGTCGGGCTGATAGTAGTTGAAATCCCGGAGGTCCGGAAGCTGGCTGATATCTTTGGGAGCCCCAACGTATCCGAGGATTTGTCCGGCGAGCGCACCATACGGGTAGAGACGCACGGGCGTTGAGTGTACTTGCAACCCAGGGAACTCTACGTCTCGTTCGGCGAACTCACTGAAAGTCAAAAAATCGAGATCCTGCCGGTAAACGAACGGTACCAACTGCTGATTCCGGAACTGCGTCTCGAGTCGTTCGGTGTTGTAGGGTTCTGCCAACCCAAACTTCTTGAGCTGAGGGACCACCGTTTGGTTGACGATTTGAACGATGTCCGGCTCACGCCGGTTGTGAAGCATCCCGCTCGAGTCCTTTTGGAGGTACTCCTTTTTCGGCACCTCGCCATACTTCTCCCGATAGCCGTTCACTAAATCAGGAAAATAGAAATCGACATCGTAGGTAACACGATTCGTTACCAAAGGGAGGCCATTCCGATCCCGGATCTCCCCTCGAACCGCCGGCAACCGGACAGTCACTTGGGAGGCGCCCTTAATTTTGCTTCGGTAGTAATCCGCCAGCCTCACCTGCACCCACCAAAGCCTGACGCATACGGCAAGCATACAGATTAAAATGACCCCTCCCAGCACCCAGATCTCGACGCCAATTTCGGGCCGCGGTGTTCTTCTGCCTTCCATTTTCTTACGACAGTTCTGACCGTTGAACATAGCCGGGAAACCGTTTCTTGCATCCACAGCCTGCATTTCTCAAACCGAGGAAACTCCAATACCTTGGCACGGCGATGCGGCCGGTGTGAGAAATTCAGGCTATGGCCTCTCAATAGATGCTTTTGCATCTATTGAGAGAAAGCTTTAACGATTTCCTTTGGACAACGATTTTCCACAACCACCCCTTAAGGTACCGACTGCGCACCGTCTCAGTCGCTTCACTGAATCGGTCATCAGAGAGATGACCCGGGTCGCGAACCGGTACGGCGCGATCAATCTCTCTCAAGGTTTCCCGGACTTCGACCCACCTAAGGAACTGGTGGAAGCGGCCGCGAAAGCATTACAGGGCGAGTATCATCAATACGCAATCACCTGGGGCCAACCGGAGTTCCGCGAAGCGCTTGCTGCTAAACAATCGCGTTTTATGGGTCTGCCCCTGGATCCCAACGAACATTTCGTGGTGACCTGTGGCGGAACCGAAGCCATGCTCGTTGCATTGATGACCGCTTGTAACCCAGGCGATTCGGTCATCATTTTCTCCCCGTTCTATGAGAACTATGGAGCGGACACGATTCTAGCGGGCGCTCACCCGATCTACGTTCCGCTACGGCCACCGCAATTCGATTTTGATCCAGATGAGTTACGCCGGGCGTTTGCGCAAAAGCCCAAAGCAATCGTCATCTGTAACCCTTCCAACCCAACCGGCAAGGTTTTCAGCGAGGAAGAACTTCTCTTTATCGGAGAGCTGGCCGCGGAAGCTGGGACCTTCATTATCATGGATGAAGTGTACGAGCACATCGTCTATCCGCCGCATCGGCACACTTACGCCGCAGCCTTGCCGGGATTTTTTGACCGAACTCTAACTGTCGGTTCGTTGTCGAAGACGTATGCGATCACGGGGTGGCGTTTAGGGTTTCTATTGGCGGCTCCGGAGGTGATCTCGGCAGCGCGAAAAGTACACGACTTTCTCACCGTAGGAGCTGCTCACCCGCTGCAAAAGGCTGCAGTGACCGCTCTCCGTTTTCCGCAGCCGTATTATGATCAGCTAGCACGCGATTATGCGGCGAGAAGAGAACTATTCACCGGGTACTTACGAAAAGCCGGCTTAACCTTCGTTGAACCGCAAGGTGCCTACTACGTGCTCGTGGATATTTCCGAGTTTGGCCATTCCGATGATACCGCCTTTTGTCACTGGCTGGCCAAAGAGATCGGGGTCGCAGCGGTGCCGGGCTCTAGTTTTTTTGCTGAACCCGTGAACCATTTGATCCGGTTCCACTTCGCTAAGCGCGATGAAACGTTGCACGAAGCTGGGCAGCGGTTGTTGCGGCTGAGGGATGCGAAAGGGCAATAGGGCGATACCGCGAGGGGCGAATTGAGGCGCGAAACGCCGCCTGGAGGGGAGCCGCTTTGGATCGCACCCAAGGGACCCGCTATATTTTATCCCGGCGCGTGGAGGACCAGAAACCTCGTTAAGCAGGCGGCTCCCGGGAACGTTTCAACGCGTGTTAGGTCTGTTGGGCCGTTACCGGACTAACAATCCCCGAATCGAACGATAGGCGGAACATCGCGTGCGGTAATTTGCGGGAGCCGCCTGTTTAACACCATGTTTGGTCTTCCTCGCGCTCGAACTAATATCACGAGATCTTTAGGCATGGTTTAAAGCGGCTCCCCTCCAGGCGCTTCGCGCCCCTATTCGGCCTTTGCCCCCCCTACGCCTTCACGTGTCCCTGGCCGATCACCTGATATTTGTAAATCGTCAGTTCCTCGAGCGCCATTGGGCCACGGGCGTGTAAACGGTCCGTACTAATGCCTATCTCGGCTCCAAACCCGAATTCCCCCCCGTCGTTAAACCGAGTCGAAGCGTTCCAAAACACAGCCGCTGAATCGACCTTGTTCAGGAACTCGGTGGCCGCCTGTTCATCGTTCGTTACGATGGTGTCGCTATGGTGTGAACCGTAGGTTTCTACGTGCGCGATGGCATCGGCCAAGCTTGGCACTACACGCACCGAAAGAATGAGATCAAGGTGCTCGGTTCGCCAATCTTGATCGGTAGCAGGGCGAACACTGGAGCCGAGGATGGCTTGGGTTTCAGGATCTCCCCGCAGCTCAACGCCGCGATGTTGTAACTCGGGGCCGCACCGCTTCAAAAATTCTTTAGCTATTCCAGCGTGCACCAAAAGCGTCTCGGCCGCGTTGCAAACACTAGGGCGTTGGCATTTCGCGTTAATGACGATTGACTGGGCCATTTCAAAATCCGCGGCCAGGTCCACATACACGTGGCAAATACCATCAAAGTGTTTGATTACCGGCATCCGAGCAGAAGCAGCCACCGCTTCAATCAGCTGCCTGCCGCCTCGAGGAATAATAAGGTCGATAAATTCAGCCATTTCAGCCATGACTCGCACCGCCGATCGATCGGTCGAAGAAACAACCTGAACCGCGTCTTCAGGAATGCCGGCATGACGGCACCCAGCGCGGAGAGCCTCACCCAGCGCGATATTGGACGCTAACGCTTCGGAGCCACCCCTCAAGATGACAGCGTTACCCGTCTTCAAACACAGAGACGCCGCATCACTCGTGACGTTCGGTCGCGACTCGAAAATGATGCCGATGACTCCAATCGGGACTCGGACTTTTTTGAAACGTAGTCCGTCGGGCCTGGACCATTCCTTAATTACCTCTCCTACGGGATCCGGGAGCTGAGCCACCTCGCGCAGGCTCCGGCAAATGGCTGCCAATCGGACATGATCCAGCTTTAACCGATCTAAGAGAGCGGAAGAGAGTCCGTTGGTAGCACCTTGCTTTAAATCCGATTGATTCGCCGACAGAATTTCAGCTTCGGTCTTTTCTATCTGTTCAGCTGCTGCGATCAACGCCGCACTTTTTTCCTGGTCGGATCGAGTCGCTAGTTCTCTCGCTGCCCTGCGAGCGCGGGACCCAGCCGCCAAGAGTTGTTCACGAACATCGCTCATAGATTAATACAAAGATCCGAATTTAAGATCCGCAGATTTCAGTTCTTGGGTTCAAAATGTATCGAGGGTTACGAAAAACGTAACCGGCCAAGGAAATTGCTTTTTTTGGAGGAGGAGCGCCCTCCAAGTCTCCAGCCGAAATCTGCGTATTCTGTGTAATCTGCCGATTTTTTCATCTTCGGGCTCTCTGTTACACCGCAAAACGGGTGCCCACAGATTCTCCTTTGACTGCTCGCAGTAACACACCGGGGCGGAGCCCGCTACCGATCACCGCTGGTATACCGGCCTGTCGCGCAAAGTTTGCGGCTTCGAGTTTGCTGATCATGCCGCCTCGCGAATAAACGCCCCCTTCCCTGGTGGCCAAGGTTTTGACGGACTCAATGTCGTTTACTTCGGCGATCCTGGTTCCGTCGTTCGCCAACAGTCCATCCACGCTAGTCAATATCACTAACAGAGTGGCCCGGCACAACATCGCGACTTCCGCAGAGAGCATATCGTTATCTCCGAAATTCAGCTCTTCCACAGCGACAGAATCGTTTTCGTTAATGACTGGGATGACCCCACCGAATTGGAAGAGACGCTCGAGGGTGTTGCGGGCGTTCTCGTAGCGCATACGACTATCCAAGTCCTGGTGCGTCAGCAACAGCTGTGCTACTCGCAGATCATGCCGGCTGAAAAGCGTCTCGTAAAGGCGCATCAAACGCGATTGACCGACCGCCGCACAAGCCTGGATGGATGGCAGATCGGTTGGCCGCTCGTGGATACCAAACTGCATCATTCCCGCCGCCACCGCGCCGCTACTGACCACAACACATTGGTATCCGGACGACGCCAATTCTGCGACTTCGGCTGTCAACCGCCGGATCTGCGACACATGAAGTCCGTCCCGGGTCGGTTTCGATAAAATCCCGCTTCCGAACTTTACTACGATTCTCTGCCGTTTGTCTGCCATCAGCCGGGAATATAAAGCCGAGAAGCCCAAGGAGTCCAAGGAGTTCGAGGAAAGGAGTCAGGAGCTAGAATCCAGGAGCCAGGAGATTTTGGGTTCGGCAGACGACTGGAGAAGGAGCCGCTTTGGGATGTTGCTCTACGGTCTCCGGTATTCGGACTATCCTGTATCTGGCCGAATCATATGGTAGCAAGCGGCTCCCGGGGATGATCGAAACGTTTGGCTATTCTGGTGGCCTATCGAACGGATACACCGGTCAAAACATGGCGCTGGGTAATTCGCGGGAGCCGCCTGCTTAAACGTTGTCCACTCCCAACACGCGATCGGGCGAAATGCGCGTGGTGTTCAGGCATGCGTTAAAGCGGCTCCCCTCCAGTCGTCTGCCAAGCGCCGCGACCTCCTGACTCCTGGATCCTGGCTCCTGACTCCTCTCCTTGAACACCTTGACTGCTTTGCCAGGCTCAAAACGCATGTTATCTGAGGATGAAGATGCAAGCTGCCAACATCATAGATCTCATCCGAAAACAGGCTGAACTGCAGCCGGACCACGTTGCGTTCGCTTGCGTCGACTCCAATGAGAGGATCACCTATGGGGACTTGCTGCAGCGAGTCAACGCGGTGGCCGATTGGCTGCAGGCCCGCGGATGCCGGCGTTTTGACCGATGCGGCTTGCATTGTCTCGAAGGACCCGAATTTCTGGTCAATGCGCTGGGTATCTTGGCGGCCGGGTTAGCAGTGGCTCCAATCAGCATCACCGTTCCACCAAAAGAACTCGATCGGGTCATCGGCGCTGCTGGGCTCCATTGGCTGCTAGGTGCCGACAAAAAGCTCGTCCGATTCCCTTTCGCCGGATTCGTAGATACTAAAGAGGATCGCGATTATCGAGCGACAAATCCAGCCTATATCAGGTTCACCTCTGGGAGTACCGGCCCGAGAAAAGGAGTTTTGCTGGGCCATAACGCCATCCTAGACCGCCTGGCGACGGCCGACGCTATTCTTCGGATTAGCCCATGCGATCGGGTCTGGTTTCGTCTACCGATGGCCGATCATTTCGTGGTCTCTATTCTGCTTTATCTTTCGCGGGGCGCGACCGTGCTGACCACTAGGAGTCAGGAGCCGGAGGTTTTGTCAGAGCTCGTCTCTGGGTTCAGACCCACGATCATTTATGGATCACCGGAGTCTTATTCAGTCTTGATAGAAAAGCTTTCCGGCGATTTGGCCACGGTCCGGCTTGCTATCTGCACTACCACCTTGCTCGCGCCCAAAACGAGAAACGCCTTTCAGAGCCGTTTTGGCAGGCCACTCAATCCAGCCTTGGGCATTATTGAAGTTGGTTTGGTCACGCTCAATCAAACCGAAGATAAACCGGACTCAATTGGGACCGTGATGCCCGGTTACCAAGTAACGTTGCTGGATGAAAAAGGTGTCAAAGTACCGTCTGGCAAAGCCGGCGAATTGTATGTTAACGGGCTCGGTCTCTTGGACGCTTATCTGGCTCCTTGGCGGCCGCGCACTCAGATTCTGGGGGCTGACGGTTATGCCACGGGCGACTTCGCAACAATAGACGAGTCCGGCTATCTGCGCTTGGTCGGACGAAGCAAGAACCGGTTGGAGGTGAGCGGTCTTCATTTCTTTTGCGAAGAGCTCGAACAAATCGTCAATAGCTATCCGGGAGTACAAGAGAGCATCGTTTTCATCGATCCGACCACTCGCACTTTATCAGCTGAGATCGTTTCGCAGAGCGAGTCGTTCCAAGGGTTAGCCGATTTTTTGCGCCAGCGATTGGATCCACGGCAAGTGCCGATTTCGTTTCGCAGAGTTGCAGAACTGCCCCGAACGCCAAACGGTAAACTGCTACGGCATTAAGCAGCTGCAGCACGAGGAGGGATCGCCGCGCGGGCTCGCTAAATGCTCGCCCGCTGATAACAAACAGCAAATCGGGCCATTTTGCTACCGGCAGGGCCGGTTGCAGAATCTTTGCTATTTGCTATTCTGGCCGAGCTTCGAGCGACCCCGGATCCCCCGAAAATGCCGAACGCACTTGCACACGGGCGAAGTATTGGTCGGGAACATTGGGACCCAACAACGGCTGTCGTACTCGGCGATCGGTGACGCGGTCAATGAACGGGTTCACGGTTCCACTCGTACTCGTCCTCGATTTTTGGCTGCGGGGCGCGGTTGGCGGTTTCGGTGTAACCGGCTCTGAGGAGTGGCACGAATGGGACCTATAAGACCAATGGGACCTATAGGACAGTTACCCAACCGTGAACGGCTAGCCGCTAGCTTATTCCGGGCTTGATAACTGCAATGCTCTCCCCGAAGAATCCTCACCGATGTCCATTGTCGTCCAAAAGTACGGCGGCAGCAGTGTGGCTGATGCCGGCAGGCTTCGTTTGGTGGCTGAACGCATTATGCGAACAAAGAAGGAGGGCCACGACGTGGTGGTCGTGGTCTCCGCAATGGGTGACACCACGGACGATCTGCTTGCGCTGGCCAAACAGATCTCGGCCAATCCCGAGCGGCGCGAGCTTGATATGTTGCTGTCGGCCGGCGAGCGGATTTCTATGGCTTTGCTTTCGATGGCAATCCGCGAGTTGGGTGGAGATGCTATCAGTTTCACCGGAAGCCAGTCCGGCATTATTACCAATGACCGGCATATCGATGCTCGAATCATCGAAGTGCGCCCGTTCCGCGTCCAGGATGAGCTAGCCCGAGGGAAGATCGTTGTGGTCGCCGGTTATCAGGGTGTCTCCTATCGCAAAGAGATTACAACTCTTGGCCGCGGCGGCAGCGATACAACCGCGGTGGCAATGGCAGCGGCCTTGGGAGCAGAATGGTGTGAGATTTGTTCCGACGTTGACGGAGTCTATACGGCGGATCCGCGCGTGGTACCGGCATCCACGAGGATCGGCGTTCTCTCCTATGAGGAAACCCAAGAGCTGGCCGAATCCGGCGCTAAAGTTCTGAACGCGCAGGCGGTGGAGTTTGCGAAGGAAAAAGGGATCGCGATTTACGCTCGCGCCACGGCGGGCGCTATTCCAGGTAAAGATCCTTCCCTGGATGGCACCATTGTCCGAAAGCTAGCCCCGAGATTGCCAGGGTCCGTAGTCGGCGTGGCCAGCGAAAAGGAGGTGCTCTTGATCCAATCTCGAAAGGTTAGCGGTCTGCTGAGGATAATGGACGACTTTGGATGCCCTGGTAAACAGCTTCACGTCTCCTCGACGGGCAGGGACCAGGATGGTCTTACCTTGGTGATCTCGAAAGAGAATCTGCATCAGAGCTCTAAGCTGCAAGCGCAGTTAACCCAGCACGACCCGGATGCCCTCTGGAATGACGCTATCGGGGCCATCAGTATCGTCGGAGCCGGGATCAACGCTTCCCATAACAAGGTGCGCGCCGGCTCGCAGGCCCTGGAGCAAGCCGGCATTCGGTACTACGGACTAGCCACGTCCTCCTTCCGGGTCACCTGGCTGGTGGACCGGGAAAAAGTCGAAGAGGCGGTCCGGTTGCTTCACGGGTTGTTCATTGAGGCGAAAGAGCCGGTTGTGCCGCTAGAGTAAGAAACGGTAGAGACGAACTCCTGCTCGTCCGCAGAACGCGACGGAACAAGCTACTTCAGGAATTAACTCCAGCTGAGCGGGAACTCAGCCCCAGCGAAGAAAAAGAAAAAGCTGGCTCGATCAGAGGGGGAACGGGTTCTGGGGGCCAATCGAGCCAGCAAACAAACGCTATGAAAAATTGATTCCTATTCAACAAGTTTTTTAGGGAATTTTACGGCGCCGCCAACCAAATCTCTACCACCCGGTTCTTGTCAGGGGTTCCATGGCCGAAAAACTCTGAACCTCCCATGCCAACGGCGCGAATGGTGTTCGCGATTTTGGCCTGGGTTTCCAAAATCTTAGCGACAACCTGAGCACGTTGCTTGGAGATCTCCAGATTTTGCCCTTCGTTTCCCTGCTTATCCGCGTAGCCAGCGACCACAAAAACAACGGTTGGATCTTCGTAAAGCTTCTGATACTCGGGCTTCTGCAAGTAGCTTATGAGATGGTCGATCTGGAACTGTTCCGGGCGCGTCTTACCGGATGGGAACGGGATAATTGCGAGTTTCGTAAAACCCCGGGCCCGATCAACTTGGGCGTAGAGATAGTCGCGCTCCTTTTGGGAAAGCTCCTTGAGCAAGTCGATCCGGGCCAATACTTCCTTTCGGACCTCTGCCTCCTCAGCGGCATTGTTTTGCACGGCGGGAAAAGCTTGAGCGCTAGCCGAACCTTGCGCCTCAGCATTTGACGACGCGCTGGGTGACGCATTGGGCATTTCAGATGGCTGAACGGGGGTCTTCGCTGGATTGGCCGTTTCAGTCGCTGTCGCCTCAGGAGTGGCTGCCGGCGTCTCGGGTGTCGCCACGGGAGTCGGAGTCGCTGTCGGGACGGGTGTCGGTGCCGGGGTCGAGGTCGGAATCGGGGTCGCCGCCGGTGTCTCCAGTGGCGTCGGAGATGGAGTGCTAACGGGAGTAGTTTGTTCTTGGGCAAGATATGGACTTGCAGATGCGCTCGTCTTCTGAAGACCTCTGCCGATCAGCTGAACGTAGGCGAAGATTCCACCCGCTAAGAAGAAAATAACTGCGGCAAGGGCAAACAGGGCCGGTGGTGATAACGCAATTTTCGGTTCAGTGTCCTTACGATTTGGGTCCGGCATAAGTTAGAGCATCCATGTGAGCGGCGGGAACGACGAGCATATCTAAATAGATACGCCTCGAGTGAGCAACGCGGAAAATTGCGCCGTCCGGTGAGACTGTTCCAAGTTTTAAATTCTAGGTTTTAAGTTCGAAGTTGGATGCTGCGAGTACCGCGCAAACACATCGGCAGCGAGGCGCGAACCCAAGCTGCAAAGGCGCGACCGAAAACCTAAAATTTAGAACCTTGAACCTAGAACGTCAGGGCTGGACCGCCCAAACCTCGACGACCCGGTTCTTTTCCCGGTTTTCTTTATCGAAGAGCTCCTGACCTCCCATTCCCACCGAATGCATGAGGTTGGACAGCTTCAATCGAGCCGAAACCATTTTCTGCACAGATTCCGCGCGAGTCCGCGAGATCTCGAGGTTGGAGTCTTCGCTACCTTGAGTATCAGCGTATCCGACGAAGATCAGGACAACGGTTGGATCACTGAGCAGTTTTTGAACGTCGGCATCTTGGAGACGCTTCACCAGATCATCGATCTGAGCTGAACCGGCTGCGGTGCGGCCACTTTGG
>DASUWQ010000576.1:0-7229 GCA_036378375.1 Chthoniobacterales bacterium | reverse complement strand
TCGATCATCGGCGTTGTGCTTGGCATCAGCGTTCTGATCATCGTGATTTCCGTCATGACCGGGTTTGAACGCGAGCTGGAACGCAAGGTGATCGGTTTTGAAGCGCATATCACCATCAGTCCCGGGCCAAATTCGTTTCTTATTAATTGGCGAGATGCCATGAAAGTGGCCGAGAAAGTGCCGGGTGTTATCGGCGTAACCCCAACCACTCAGGAACCGGTAATCGTTGAGTTCAAACCACCCGGAGCAGCTGCCACCCGTATGACCGTGGTCGTCCGCGGGCTTGATCCGTCACTGGGCAGCGACCAAGTGATCGGCCTGAAATCTGCCATTATTGCAGGGAAATTCGATTTAAACGGCGACAAGTGTGTACTCGGATCTGAGTTGGCCGGCAGTCTCGGGCTTGAAGTCGGAGACAAGCTGACGCTCTACTCGGGCGGTAACCCGAACCACATCATCGACCTCCTCAAGCAGGCCCAAGATCATCCGGACAACAAGGAATCAATTCAAAAAGCGATCGATCTGATCGTGCCGACCGAATTAGAGGTAACCGGGATCTATAGCACCGGACGTTATGTGTATGACTCGAGTTACGTGATCGCCCCGCTCAACGTAGGTCAGGAGTTATATGGTCTGGAGGATGCCGTTCATAGTGTCCTGGTAAAGACCTCCAACCCTTACAACGTCGACGGAATCACCGCTCAATTAAATCGCGAGCTCGAACAGCTTAGTCCGCCGTTGCATGCGGTTTCCTGGATAGAACAAAATCGGGAATATCTGGATGCCCTGCGAGTCGAACGGACCACGATGTTCTTCATTCTTACGTTTGTCGTCATCGTGGCCGCGTTCGGCATCATGAGTACGCTCATCACAACCACGGTTCAAAAGACCCGGGAGATCGGTGTGATGAAAGCGCTCGGAGCCACCATGGGTCAAATGCTGTGGGCGTTCCTTGCCCAAGGCACCCTGGTTGGATTCTTTGGCACCCTAATTGGCCTCGGTACCGGGATATTTCTTGTGCAATACCGCAACCAGGTGCGCGACTTCCTGGCGTCCACTTTCCACATTCAGCTGTTCCCCGCTTCGGTCTACCAATTCTCGGAAATCCCGGCAGAGATTGTTCCGCATGATGTCGCCGTGATCTGCATTAGCGGCTTCGTCATTTGTACGGTGGCTGCTCTGATCCCGGCGTTTTTTGCAGCCCGGCTGGACCCTGTTAAGGCGCTTCGTTTCGAATAAAATCCTGGTGTCGGCCTGTATCCCTATCTAAAATGTGGGATTTAGTAGTTTATAGATTCACCAAAGAACCATAAAAGTGTGAAGTGAAGGTGAAGGTTTCCGGTTCCCTCCTTGTTGCAGCTTGTTGGTGGAATATATAATCGGGCCCCCGAAGCATGATTGCAGATTGGGAAACATTCGTAGCGCGGCATAGCGGACGAGCCGAGTTTGACCTCGGCCTGGTTCGGCCCGGGGATACACTCCGGGTGGTAACCGATCATACCGATTATGTGTTCGAGATTGTGGAGGGAGCAGAGGCCCAACTCCGATGCTCTCGCCCGGATCGTCCCACTGGGCGGGTCCGGATTTCAGGGTGTGGTTTTGCTTTTTCCACGACCTTTAAGCCTGGGAGGCTTTTCTGCGGCGGCCGTCTCGAGTTTACGTTCCTGCGGAACGATATACCGGCCCGTTACCGGACGACTTCGATCAACGCGATTGTTCATAGTCATCGCGGGGAGCGGGAAGTCGTCGTGGAGAGATTTTAGGTGGCAGCTGCCGGACTAGCTTAACCTCCGGGTTGCGGCTATAGCGTGGACCACCACCCCGACGGAGGGGAGCCGCATTAGAGATGTGCCGCCGGCAGATTCGGAGGCGGTCTATCGCCCATAGGTTGAAAAGACGTGTCCGGCCGCGGCTCCCTTTGGGTGTGGCAGGTTCTATGGTCCCTTAGATCCCAACGCGTTGAATATTCGTTCCGTCCAAGGGGCGTCGCGTCTATTCAAACGCCATACTTAAAAAAGATTCGTCGGCGTCGACACCCGTGCGAGCTCTAACACGGAATGCAACGCCCCTCCGTTCGTTGTCCTTTAACGGCTATCAGGATGTCCGTACCAGGCTGGCTCCCGCCTTCCAGCCTCTTAGCTTGACGCGCATGCGCTGGCGCCGGACTAGGCGCTACAGGCCCTCCGGGAGACATGGGACTATTGGGTCGCCCATCGCCCCAGTACTCCAACACTTCGCCACTCCATCACTCCTTTGAAATTCGGTTTGTTAGGTCTAGCGAGAGTCGCCTCCATCGCTCCGCGACTGCGAATAGAACCGTCGTCATCATCACCAGGGCGAGGAGGAGCGCCGGCACATAGCCGGTGCGATATCGGTCCAGGTCGAGGGTGTGGACAACCCCAACGGTCAACATGTTTCCATAGACTGCCGTGCTGACCATAACAACGGCCAGTGCCGGTAACCGTAGATCAGAGAGCCTTCGGGTGAAGAAGATTGGAATCAGAGACACAAAAAATGCGACCTGGATGATCGATGCGAGTTTGGCCACAACCATCGCGACATAACGCAGCCAATTGACACAATCGATCTTCCAACCTTCTTGATACACTTTCGCCAGGTTGGCGAGGTAGGCCAGATAGATCGGTTGATTGCGTAGATAGTCTTTTGATTCAGCCGCGGTAAGCAAAGCCTGGGGCGCCGGACTGAACCGGGTGGAAATATCCAACGCTCGCTTTCTGCTCACGGAATGCGCCGCGAAGTCGCGGCTCGGTGCAGATAGAAAGATGCGTATTTCTTTGCCAATCTTGGCCAGCATCGCTCCAGGTGAACCCAGCCAAGTCTTGAAATAGGTTGTGTAACAAAGGCTGATTAACTCAGAGTCGGTCAGCTTTTGCTCGGCGGCGAATCCTCTGAAAAAATCCTTCGTATACATGATGTAGTCAGGAGCAAAACCGAGTGTGGGACAGCCAAGCGGGACTTTCCGAGCCTCGATCCAGGCTTGCTTCAATTCTTGATAGAACCGGTCTTCCTGGTCAGGCGAAGGCGTATCGGCCTCGGTGATCAAATGTTCCTTTTCCGCGTTTTGGAGAATCTGGGCGGCGTGTATCGAGACCAGGGTGAAAGGCAGAAAGGTCCGCGAACCCGCGTCCGGCCGAAAGCCGAGCAGATGTGGAAAAGTGAAGAGAACACCGGTCATCACAACCGCCGCGAAGGCGGGTATCCAGCGCAACGACCGCGAGCCAGCGCCAAAAATCCCCGAGACTAGCAAAAGGAAACTGGGAATCAGCGCGAATCCCCAACTTGGTTTCAACAGCAGAACGGAATAGGAAGTGAGCACGGCGGCAGCGCCGAAAACGATCGCGGGCAAGTCCTTGTGGGAAACCCAACGCATCCTGATGTAAGCGAGCGCAAGAAAGAGATAGGCCAGAACGAAGAACGCCAACACACCTTCCGGTTGGATTGTCATTTCGAAGCGGACCTGTGTGGTGTTCAATAAATAAATCGCAGCGGTTATCGCTCCCAGGAAGACGGCGAAACCATGGCATAGGGGCGTTCTTTTTGGGAAGAGTTTTAGCCAGATCCGTAGACCGAACCAGAGAAGCGGCGCACTGGCTAAACCCAGGAATTGTTGGACGCGCACAATCCACGAAAAATCGCCGCCGGCTTTCAATATTAAGGTGAGAATAGCTGGATAAAACCAAGCCCGTCCGTCGGTTTGCTGAAAGCCGGCGCCGCCTAGCCAAGAGAGCGCCGGATGCAGGTAACCCCAAGAGTCCGGTGTAAGGAGCGGGACAGCCGGCAAACCGCTGCGTTGTTTGATCCCCCAGAGGACTGCTGCTAGCACCAGAAGCAGGGCGGCAAGGTCGAGCTTATGAAAAGAAGGTCTTTGGCTGGTGATTGCGAAAGATGGAGAAGGTCGATAGCGACGTCAACTTGGTAGGGCGAGGCTCCCGAAATAGCTCTATAATTTTGACGAAGCTGCCGGCATGCTTAAACCGAGCATTTTGCTACACCAATGCGTTCGCCGAGCCGCAGCATATCGTGTGGCATAATGAAGAGCGGTGATTGGGCAATGCGGCAACCGTTTGTCGGAACCAAGATGCTAGCGACACGGCAGACCCGCGGCTCGGCACGCCCATCGGTCTAGCGGAGCTTTGGAATTCATCAACGCCAGCAGCTTTGGTAAATAGTCTCAGGCCTTTCTGGAGCCTCGCCCTACCAAAAAACCTCCTAGCTCCTCACTTCAGCCCAGCTCGTACCACCTCGACCGTCCTCTCCAGATCTGAAGCGGTGTGGGCCAGACAAAGGAATCCGGCCTCGAACTGAGATGGCGCAAAATAGACGCCGGACCTTAAACAGTGATGAAAGAAGGACCGAAACGCCGCCAGGTCGGAACGTCGGGCATCGGCCAGGTTGTGAATTGGGGGCTCGCAGAAGTAGAGACAGAACATGGAACCAATGCGATAAAATGCGTAATTTCTGCCAGTCTCAGTCAAGGTTTGTTTGACCGCAGCTTCCATTTCGCTCCCCAATTTTTCTAGCCGGTCAAAACCGTTGGTGCGTTCAAGCTCCCGAAGTTGGGCTAGACCCGCGGCCATGGCCAACGGGTTACCCGACAATGTGCCGGCCTGATATACGGGTCCATCCGGGGACAACTGGTCCATGATCTCGGCGCGCCCGCCAAAGGCACCGACCGGTAGGCCGCCTCCGATTACCTTTCCGAGTGCAGTCAAGTCGGGGCGAATTCCAGCCAGTTCCTGGTAACCGCCTTTTGCCAACCGAAACCCCGTCATGACTTCGTCGAAGATCAATAGTGCGCCGTGCGAGGAACAGAGTTGGCGTAGCTGTTCCAGAAAACCGGGAAGTGGTAAATAAATGCCTGCGTTAGCAGGTATTGGTTCGACAATGACGGCGGCAATTCTATCGCCTTGGGCCGCAAAGACCACAGGGAGTTTTTCTGGGTCATTGAATGGCAGCGTGATAGTCAGGGCCGCTAATTCCGCAGGGACGCCGGCGCTGTCCGGTGAGCCGTGCGTTAAAGCTCCGCTGCCGGCTTTTACCAAAAGCGAATCGACATGGCCGTGATAACATCCCTCAAATTTAACGATCAAATCTCGGCCGGTGTATCCGCGAGCCAGGCGGATGCACGACATGGTTGCTTCGGTGCCACTATTAACCAAGCGCACTTTCTCAACCGATGGCACCCAGCTACATATGAGCTTTGCCATCTCGACTTCGAATGGATTCGGAATGCCAAAGCTGAGCCCGTTTGCTGCTGCCTTCTGGACCGCTGCCACCACAATCTCCGGCGCGTGACCGAGAATGGCGGGTCCCCAGGTCCCAACAAAGTCAATGTATTCGCGACCATCGACATCCCAGAGGTGTGAACCTTTGGCCTTGGTGACAAAGAACGGTTCACCGCCAACGTTGCGAAATGCTCGGACCGGAGAATTAACGCCGCCCGGGATATACCGGCGCGCTTCCGAGAACAAAGATGAGCTAGTCTTTTGAGTCATAGGACAGATCAATTATTGGGCAAGGCGAATCAAAGGTGAGAGCCTGGCTAGCGCATGGATACCATCGTCGCGGCTAATCGTTGCTTGATCGCTGCCCGATTTGGAGGCTGAAGGGCGTTGCACAAATACGTACATCCGGACCCCGCCTTGCGGATCAACTAGTATACGGTGGACCATATTGAGCTGTCCTCCTAGTGCGGACGCTGTCGAGTAAGCGACATAACAGTCGGATCCAGCTTTTGTTACCGCGGCGCCGGTTCCGGGTCTCTGATTATTGATCGTAAGACAAAGATTATTCGCGAAAACGTTAACATCATTCGCGCTCGGAAACCGACTTATGACCACTTTTTGCGTCCAGTTCGTTTCCGTTTGCCCGGGCAGGAGGAAATCATTTTCTATTTTTTGAGCGTCGGAATCTTTAGAGGAAAGAGAGAAGCTCTCCTCGCCGAATTTCAATGTCTGGGCTTTGAGCGCCGTAGCCGAGAGCAAGGCCATCACAGCGCCTAAGATGAGAGGGGAATGCTTACGCATGCTGACCAACCTTAGCAGGAAACGGCGAATGGGCGAGACGGCGACATGGTGGGGCGAAAAACTCGGCGCGCGTGTGATGCGGCTTGTCGGATCGACTGCGCCACGCCGGTTTTGAGCCACGCCCATTCGCCGTTTCGCCTACGACGCCTTGAGGTTCTCGGCTTTCCCAAACACAAATGTACCTTGCCGGCCGGGACTGGTCATCGCTTGCAGACGCCAGGTTAGTAGGAGCGCCGCTACGAACAAGCCGGTGGCAAGCCCGACCCAGATCCCGGTCGGTCCAGTGTGCAAATTGAACGCGAAAATAAATCCTGTGGGGATCGCTGCCGCCCAATAACAGAAGATGCCGATGAGCATCGGGAGCCGGATATCAGCCAAACCTCTTAAGCAGCCGGCTGACGTCACTTGTATGCCATCGGCGATTTGGAAGATGCCGGTGATGATCATCAAACGGCCGGCGAGTTCGACTACCTCGGTCTGGCTCGTGAACAAGAGAGCAACCTGGTGGCCGAGTGTTAAATAAATCGCAGCAAACCCCAGTTGGATCAGTACCGAAACCATGATCGCCCCGAGAGAAATCCTGCGTAAGGCCGAATACGCTTGTGAGCCGACTGCATGACCGAGACGGACGCCGGCGGCAATCGAGATACCTAGGGGAAACATGAATGTCGTCGCGGCGCAGGTCACCACGATCTGATGCGCGGCCAAGGGAATGGTCCCCATCCATCCCATCATGATGGCACTGAAATTGAAAGCGCCAGCTTCCGCGACATATTGGCAACAGATGGGTATGCCAACCTCCAAGAGGCTGCCCATCTTCTCCCAGCTCACACCTGAAATCGTTAACGCCTGCCACGGTAATCGAGTCAACGACAGCGCATAGGCGGTAATACCGATCAGGACGAAAATGCGGGCGCAGAGCGTGGCGATTGCCGATCCAACCAGTCCGAGCGCCGGCAGTCCAAACCAGCCGAATACCAATGGCAAATTCAAAGCGACATTTAAGATCACTCCCGCGTAGAGGATCGCCGTTGGGATCACCGGTTTTCCCAGTGCCTCGCAGTAGGTCTTAACGCTCATTGATCCAAGTGCGGGAATCAACGATAGACCGACGATCGCCAGATAGGGTCGCGCGGCGATTTCGACCGGAATCGGTTCATCGAAAATGCTCAGCACGGGTAT
>DASUWQ010000575.1:0-6264 GCA_036378375.1 Chthoniobacterales bacterium | reverse complement strand
GCTTTCGTGTTGTTGTTGCGGGTCGTGTTGTTGTTGCGGGTCGTGTTGTTGTTGCGGGTCGTGTTGTTGTTGCGGGTCGTGTTGTTGTTGCGGGTCGTGTTGTTGTTGCGGGTCGCCCTGAATTTTAGACCTTTTTGCGGCGCTTGGCGTTCACCCGGAACCGGAAATTTATAAACTAAAACCTACAACCTGCCGCATGCGAACTCTTCGTACGAGGATTCAATTAGTTAGCAGACCATCACTTCACAACCCTTACGCCATCGCTTTCCGAGTTATGTGTGATAAGACACCGAAAAAGCCGTTGCAGCCGGCCGCGGGCACCGAGTTCGAACGAAACGCCTTGCAAATCGACGGTTTTCTCACGCTGGTGAGTGAAGACCCGGGAGAATACGTCTGCTTGCTTGACGGTACGCTCTACAGCAATGTGCCCGATTCAAGAGTGCGGGAGATGCTAACCCAGGCCTTGCGCAACTGGCAGTAAGCTCGTTTGACTTCATTCGTGTATATTCGCGGTGACCTTAGCTAAAGCGGCATGGGCGGCATTCAACTAACGCGTGGTGAAAGAACCGGCATTATGCTTGCCGTTCTGCTTGGCGCGAGCGCCGGCGCAGTCGATGTCATCGCGTACTTACAATTCGATCACGTCTTTGTGGCAAACATGACTGGGAACACGGTTCTCTTTGCGGCTGCCCTGATCGCCTCACAATTTTCAAAAGCCGTAAATCACCTTTTACCGATTGTTACGTTCCTACTTGGAGTCGTGACTGCGAGAATCGCAGTGATCCGGCTCGATCGACCGAGTTGGCCAAAAATTAGTGTTTGTTTGATTCTTATCTCCGGTCTTTGGAGCATCGTCGCTGTGCTGATACCGAACCTGGGTAGCATCTTAATTCCGGTGCTCGCCTTCAGCATGGGTGCTCAAAACGCCACCCTACCGCAGGTAGAAAAAGTACCGGTTAACACTGCCTTTATCACAGGCAATCTCGAAAAGCTGGGCGAGGCGATTGCCAGACTGTTAGGGAAATCGGCCAATCGCGACGATCGGCTCAAAATGTGGGCGGTCGGATCGATCTGGATTGCGTATGCTTTGGGAGCGGCTGCAGGTGCATTGGCTGCACTGCATATCGGACGCCGCGCCCTTCTGCTACCGGCCGGGGTGCTCTGTTTCTGTGCTGCCTTGATCTTTGCTACATCCTTCCGGCAAGATCAAATGTCATCGATTGAACCCAAAATCAGAACTTAAGATCCGCCGACTTCTCGAATTACGCAGAGTGTGCGCGGGCTGCCGATCACACTAGAGAAGATATTGGACCTTGCTTGAGCGGATTTTCGAGCGTGTCCGAATGTTACTTCGACAACAATCGGAAGAGCTTTTGTGATGGCTGAGGCAGTTGGGTGTAGCGGCACTGACGGGGGGCTTTATCGGGTCTCCAACGCAGAAGCTTGGTTCCATGTCGGAAACGGCCGCCGGTAAAATGATCGTAGCTAACCTCCACTACTAACTCCGGTCTGAGTGGTTTCCACTCGCGGGATCCAGCCGGAGCCCACCGACTCTTTCCTCCCGGAGCAGTGCCATCAAATCCGGGCGGATTAATTAGCTTTTGTAAACGTTTAGCTAGCTTTACTCGTTCTTCCGCCTTGAGGCCGGAAGTGAATCCGACATGGTTTAACTTATTGGAATCATCGTACAATCCGAGCAGAAGTGACGCTACCCCTTTGCCGTCGTTGGTGTAACGAAATCCGCCGACCACACAATCGATGCTTCGATAATTTTTTACCTTCTGGAAGGCTGAGGACACCCCGCTTACATACCGGCTGTCCTGCTGTTTGCAGACAACTCCATCCAGGTTATCGCCCGTTTGTTTCAACCACCCTTTGACCTGGGCAATCTCAAGCGTGACTGGCGACAAATGAAATCGCTCACCATTTTCAAAATTGGCCGAAAAATGGTCAAGCTCGAGCCGGCGTTTTGACAATGGTAAATCCAGGAGCGCCTCTTTTCTGCCTGTCATAAGAAGGTCAAACGCGATATAGATAGCCGGCGTTTCCTTGGCTAATTTGGCGACCCGCGATGCGGCTGGATGAACTCTTTGCAGTAATTGGTCGAACGAAAATGACGGCCCGAGCGGCACAGCCAATTCTCCGTCCAGAACCCACCGTTTTGGTTTTAAGCTTTGCGCTGCGCTGATAATTTCCGGAAAGTAACGACCGAGCGGCTGGCCCGCCTTCGATTGGAGAAAGACGTCGTTATCACAACAGAAAATGAGGCAGCGAAAACCATCCCACTTCGGTTCGTATTGCCAGTGATCTCCAATAGGGATTTCATCCACCTGCTCTGCCTCCATTGGTTCAATCGGGGGTTTAAGCATATTTACTCAATAAGATCGCATGCGCGGTGGACTGGGCAGTATTCAACAATGGCTTCGAACAATTGACCTCACCGGAAAAGATTCTACACCTTGGCGCGTTGGCTCTAGTCGCGACCGCGGTCGCGTTGATTATGACTCCCGCCTCCTACCATCGTATCGCCGAAAAAGGTGTCGTTTCGCGGCACTTCGTGGAAATCGGATCGCGCTTGTTGGCGCTTGCCATGCTGCCACTCATGCTCGGGGTTAGCGCAGACATATTTATTGTCGCCCGCCTTATAATCAAGGATATTCGCGTTTGCCTAGCACTGACCGTGCTGATGGTTATTTTGTTCGTAACCCTTTGGTATGTATTTCCGTGGATTGAGCGTCGCTTAAGACTTGCGACCAGAGTTCAACGAACCGAGTTCGATAAGGGAGGGAGGTAAAGCAGCTGCTTTAGTTAGCGTTTCAAGATCGCCTTAAAAGTTTGCAACGGAGGCGATCCTTCCTGTTTCATATAGTCAAGGAGGCTTGCCGTCTCACTCTCACGGTTAGCCGCGAAGATCGCATCGCATCGGCCCTCTGTAAGATAAGCAGCGACAAACTTGGGCTGCTTAAGATCACCATCCACATACAACTCGAACTTCTCCGGGATCCGTCCAAAAAATTCGTAACGAACACCATAATGATAAGTCCAAAAATAAGGGATTTCTTCATACGGTTGCTTGAGACCCATCATGCTGGCGGCCGCGGTTTTGGCTTGCTGTTGAGCAACCCGCCAATGCTCGATTCGAGTCCGCTGGCTGCTGCCGCCAGGCAAAGGGAAATTGACCACATCGCCGGCAGCATACAGGGATTCAACCCCCAAGACTCTCATGAATGCGTCAACCGAAAGACTTTGATCATCATTGCGCGGAACATTCCCGAGAAAATCTGTTGCCGGAACAATCCCAATCCCGCTCACAACAATATCGGCACTGATTTCCTGACCGTTCGTCAGCTTGACGCTTGAGGCCGGCCCGTCACTACTGATTGCAAGCACCTGGGTCTCTGGCAGAAATCGGACGCCTTTTTCTAGGTGCTTTTCCAGCATTAGCTGGCCCATCCGTGGTCCCAGCTGCTTGACGAGGGGAATCCTCTCCCGACTGACGATGGTGACGGCCAAGCCCCTCTCTTGAAAGGCAGAGGCGACTTCCATCGAAATGAAGCTCGCACCGATCATGACTGCGGTTTTGGATCGCTCAGCCGCCGCGATCAGGCGGTCGGCATCCTCTACGTTGCGAAGGACCAGCGGCTGCGATTCTGAGTCAGGCAGCGGAAGCAACCTGGGCTTTCCTCCGGTCGCTACCAGCGCCTCGTCGTAACGCAAAGTGGGAATATCGTTTTTGAAACTTATCGTGTGCTTCTGCGGATCGACGAAATCGATTTCTGCCTCCATAAAGTCTACCTGACAGTCGCCCAGCAAGGTCTCTGGGCGCAAAGGCAGCTGTTTTGAATCGGCATCACCGGAAAGATACATCTTGCTGAGCAAAGTTCGGTCGTAAGGGTGGCGTTGTTCTCTACTGATCATGACAAGCCGACCGGCAAAACCAAGTGCACGCAATTCGACTGCTGCCGCAGCGGCGGCCGCACCGCCGCCCAGGATGGCAAAGGTCTGATTGGATCTGGAGTCGACCTTACCGTGGTTAGACCTGGGTTTCTTGTTTTGAGTTGAGCGGTCAAGATCAATGCGAATCTCGTCCTCTAAGATCTCAAGAAAATACGATTGAAGCGACGCGAGGGACGGTGGTTCCAGGACCGCTCCATCAGAGGCAGCAAAACAACTCTTGTGCCATGGGCAGATGAGGCGAGTGCCACACAGTGCGCCCTTTTCCAGAGGCGCACCCGCATGCGGACAACTTGCACTGAACGCGCCCCATTGGCCATCCACGGTGCGAATCAGCAAGATCTTCTTTTTGGAGACTTCCACAACGCGCATTGTGCCCGGTAGAAGTTCAGCGGTGCGAGCGACGAAAAATGTGGCCACACTATAATTCGCGGAATTGCCGGAACGCGGTCGCACCGAATAGTCGGCCTGCAATACGGACGAAATGGCCTAAGAAAACGCACTGTTTAGCAATTCAGTTTCATCAGTTATCCAAAGTGAAGCCGACCTTCACTGTCACCTGCCAGTGCGCAACCTTGTTATTCTCCAGATGGCCGCGCAACTCGGCGACTTCAAACCAATTCATATTGCGAATTGTTTTGCCGGCCCGAGCGATTGCGTTATTCACTGCGTCTTCGATGCCGTTTGGAGAGGAACCGACCAGTTCAATCTTTTTGTAAATGTGGTCACTCATAAATGATATTAAATCTTTGCGGATGCCATCAGGCGAGCACTTTCCTAGACGGCGCCAGCGCTGGATAAGGAGAGGTGGACTGGGGTAGATGCCTAGACGTTTCGTCTTTCCAGCACATCAAGCCGATAAGTGGCGGCCCGATGGCCGTGCAACCATCTCAGGCAGGATCTCGACATAAAGCTCTCATGGACCTCGTCTCCGGTCAGCGGATATTCGGGAACCGGCGGTGTCCAATGCACCAGCACAAGATGGCCGCCGACTTCGAGCAGTTCGTCGATGGCTCCTTGCGCCGCGTTGAGTTCGTCAAAACACCAGTAATAACCGACTTCGGAGACAACAATGAGATCGAAGCAAGTGGAGTTGGGCGGCCGCTCCCGGGGAAAACGCATTTTAGCGAGGTGGACGTTTGAGAGAGGCGCGCACCGGGCACGGGCTGCTGTTAAGGCGCAGTCCGCGACGTCGATGGCGAACAAATTGGTGGACCGCGTTGCTAGCTGCGCGGTCAGGACGCCAATCGAGCAACCAATCTCAAAAGCGTTGCGGTAACGCTCCGCGGGCAACGATTGAATCGTATCGGCATATTTGCTCGCCTCATAATCACTGCTTTCAAAATCCCAATAATCGAGCTTTTCCGCATATTTCGCGTCGAAGTATTCCGGTGGAAGCGACTGGATGGGAGGATTCTTCATTTGCTGGCGCCTCTGAGTCAGGAGTCACCCTGATTCATTTTGTGGCGCGCAGAGGGGAATGGGATTTTGGTTCGCTTGGACAGTCGGGCGAGACGCTCGTGGAGAGAAACCAAACGGAGCGCGCAAATCCTCTCACGCAGCTTGTTCAGGGTCTCGCCTAGCTCGGCGGAGTGGCCCGGAGGCGGTGGCTCCGGCGCGGCAGCAAGCGCTAATGGTGGCGGAGTATTTGGATAGGTTGCACACCATAAACCAAGCCGCCCAAGTCGTTCGTCAGCATGTTCCGCTGATTCCACCAAAACCGGCCTCCCTAAATTCGCTTGGTCCTGCCACTTTCCGAGCACGTCGGCTAATCCCCCTTGTGCCCTACCCAGCAGTCGAGCCGAAGTGCGAACGCGAACCTGATAACTATGGCGAAATCGGCCGCCGCTCGCGACGACCGCGCGATAAAGTGCAGCATCCTCTGAGGTACGAGTTAAAGGCATCCCCCCGGCGTTGGCGTAGGCTGCCGCGGTAATTGCCAAGCTTGCTCCGTAGTGTTGATGATGACGGGGAAACGGATCTTCAGGTTTCGGTGCGTAAAGAGAGTGCATTTCCTCTAAGGCCCGCCGATAGCCGATGTCCAGCAAGAACAGCCATTGAACGCTCGCGGGGAGTGCCGCTCTTTCTTCCGGCTCCAATAAGATTCTGCCACCGACGCCTGACACATTTTTTGCAAACTCCGCGCAGGTTTGCGCGATCCAATCCGGTTCTGGTCTCGTATCGGCGTCAGTGGTGAGAATGAGGCCGTCGCGTCGTCCAATGGCGTGGAAGCGATGATAGGCCGTGTCGAACAAGATTTGCCGGGCGCGTCCAACATGCGCCTCGCGAGCTCCAAGCGTGATCTCGGCG
>DASUWQ010000574.1:0-9715 GCA_036378375.1 Chthoniobacterales bacterium | reverse complement strand
GATCTATGCGGACGGTGGACACGCCTTGGACCATTCTAACAAGGCTTTCGAGCTTCTCGAGGCCATCGGTTGGGACGAAGCGTCGAGGATTCTGCCGCTGTTGGTGTGCCACCTCACTCAATCTCGTTCCGAGGAGGAAGGTGGAGCCTGGCGAGTACCGCTGGATCTGATTCCGCTCATCCAAGAGGCGGAAGACCAGTTGCGGCGCCACCGGCGCTCGGCGGAGCAGACAGACGTCGCCAACACCCTGTCGGTCAAGAAAGATTCAGCCGGAATCTACAACGAATTGCTCTGCTCTGATCCGAAGGCGATTCTTCAACTGATTGTTTCTGCTTTAGCCGAGGGCGTAACACCGGCGTCTATCGCCCGGGAGCTTTCGATGGCTGCAGCGGCGCGGCTAGCGCACTTTCCGGAATCGAATGACGTCGACGATTGGTTTAATCCGGTCCACACGTTCTCGTTCTGTAACGCTCTGCATCAGGTCTTATCACGGGGCGAGGTAAATCCGGAGATCGAACGTGGGTTACTCCATGGTGCTATGTCGGTCTACGTCGATCGATTTCTGAATATCCCGAGTGCGAAGTTGCCCGATGGTGCGGCCTTGGAGTCTCTCCCATCCGCTGCGGACGCCCTGCTGGCCGGAATCCTCGAGACGCTTGATCAAAAAAAGGGTTGGAGCACGGTTCCCACTCTAGTGGTTCGTTATCTCCGGCTCGGGCACCCGGAATCAGCGCTAATCGACACCCTTACCTTTGCCACCGTGCGCGAAGACCTCGATTTCCATAAGCTGCAGGTTTTGGAAGCAGCGGTAACCCAGGCAAAATTATGGCCGCCGGGAAGTCACGAGCGCGAGTTGCTCTATATCGGAGCGGCTCGACATCTGGCCGCTTATTGTCCCACTCGACGGAGTTCCAGCCAGTCCGTTGGCGTAGCTCTCCGCCTGCATCGAGGAGAAGACATTCACCTAGAAGGTGAGAAGTGAGACGTGAGAGGTGAGAGGACGCTAATCGCGCCAAAGCGGAGGGGCGTTGCATTCCGCACGTTTACCTTACACGTGGGTCGACGCCTGGAATCGTTGCAGGTAACACGTTCGGATAGACGCGACGCCCTTAGGTTTTAGGGTGGGAGCTCTTGCTACCAAACAGCTAATTCCTGAGTCAGTCTGTTCTACACGATAATGAGTATTCTGTATCTGTTCTGATTAGCTAACTGGCGCGAGATTCGGCTGCAGGTAACAATGGGGAATAAAATGCGAGGCCCAAGGGATTCTCAGGCAGGAGTGGGTGGGACGGCTCAGATTTGATCAGTAGTTAAACGAAACGGAAAGCATGAAAGGCACTTCAAATGCGACCAAATTGCGCAGCAGAGAAAGGCCGTCTTCAATTCTTGTTCTTCTTCGGACAACACCGGAGAAGGATTTTGTTAAGGCGGGATCCGAGGTCAGAACCAGCAGGCAATGCCGAGGACGATTTGATTTGTGCCGAAGGGTTGGACGACGCCTCGATCGATGCTCGACTAGAAACCACCCGTTCACGCCTTGGGTGGGGTATTACTCACATCTAACGCCGATCCAAGAGGCGGTTTTCGAACGGAATCAGCAACTGATTACTGACTTACTGATCACTGATTACTTCTGAGCCACCTCTCACATCTCACCAATCACTTCTCACCTCTCACTCCCTACTTCACGGCTCCAAACGTCAACCCACGTACCAACTGTTTCTGCGTGAGCCACCCCATGACCATGATTGGGGCCACGGCTAAAAGAGAGGCTGCGGAAAGTTTTGCCCAAAACAGCCCTTCCGGGCTTGAGTACGAGGCGATGAACACCGTGAGGGGCGCGGCTTTGGCGCTCGAAAGGTTGATGCTCCAGAAAGCTTCATTCCACGCCAAAATGATGAGCAGTAGCGCGGTAGAAGAAAGCCCCGGCATGGTCATTGGCCGAAGCAAGTGCCAAAGTTCTTGAGAGGCGGTGGCGCCGTCAATGCGTCCGGCTTCGAGGATTCCTTTCGGCACCTCAGAGAAATACGTGTAAGACATCCAGACGGCGATGGGCAGGTTCATCAAGGTATAAATGATGATCAACCCGGTTATCGTATCTAAAAGGTGAAGCCACTGCCAAATAATGTAGATGGGGATCAGTACGCCCACCGCCGGCATCATTTTTGTCGATAACATCCAAAGCATCGTCGACTGCGATTTCTGTGTCGGATAGAAAGCCATCCGATAGGCACTGGGAATCGCCAGAATGAAACAAAGGATAGTCGACCCGAAAGAAACCAGGATCGAGTTGCGGAAGAACAGAAAATAGTCGCTCCGGGCAAACACTTCGCCGAACGATTCCAGCGTTGGGATAAAGAAGATATCGGGTGCGTAAGCGCCTTTCTCCGTCTTGAAGGCGGTGATGGCCATCCAAAAGATCGGATAGAAAAACATCGCTCCGATTAACCACCCTAATATCGTCAGCCAGATTTTGGACCAAGCGGCTTTGTTCATGTTAGTAGGGGTTAATTATGTGGATTGGCTTAAGTTCTTGGCGAGCATGCGAACCAGGAAGATCGACACAATGTTCGCGAGTATGATTGCCAGTATGCCTCCCGCCGATGCGATCCCGGCATCGAACTGCTGCAAACCTAGCGCGTAAACGAGGTAGGCGAGGGTGGTAGTCGCGTTGCCCGGTCCACCTCCCGTAGTCGTGTAAATTTCCGCAAAGATAGAGAGCAGAAAGATCATCTCGATCATCACGACCACCCCGATCGCCTTCTCCAAGTGGGGTAGGACGATATAGCGGAACTTCGTGAAGGGCCCGGCGCCATCAATAGAGGCCGCTTCCTTCTGTTCCTGGTCGAGAGATTTAAGGGCAGTGACCAGGATCAGGAAAGAGAAAGGAATCCATTCCCAGGACACAATAATGATGATCGATATGAGCGGTAGATCAGCAAACCAATCAACCGGAGCGATACCGAATTTCTGCAGAAACAGAGCGATTGACCCGTAAACCGGGTGCATGATCATGTTTTTCCAGATCAAAGCGCTGACGGTCGGCATCACGAAGAAAGGTGCAATCACCAGCAGCATGGCGATGTTTTTGCCGTAAAAATCCTGATCGTACAGGACCGCCAATAAGACCCCGACTACCACGGTGATAATTAGGACCGCGCCGATGAAAATAAGCGTGTTGAGGACCGCGGGCCAGAATGATGCGTCGCCGACGAGGAATTGATAATTCTGGAACGCGGCGAAGCCGGTATTCGCCGGGTTCAGCAGATTGTAGCGAATGAACGAAAAATAAATGGTAAAGGCCAGGGGTACGATCATCCACAGCAACAACGGGACGACCGATGGCCACATCAGCAAACGCCGCCACTTTTCGGCTGGATCAATTTTCTGGACTGGAGCTTCAAACTCCTCGGTCAGAGCGGCAGGGGGGGATTTAACGCTCATGTTGGTGTCACTATATAGACTCGCTTGACTTGCAGACAGCTTTTCCGCACTAAAATTTCACGGAATGCATCTCTCTGAGGCCGGCTCGGCCGGAACCGTAAAGCGCTGCCTCGCTTGCTAGGCCCCGGTGAAACGTTCCGCGGCTGCGCCGATTCTTAACGCTCATAGGGAAAACCTAAACGCGGAAAAGGAGGCCGGCCTAGAGCCGGCCTCCCTTAGCTCCGACTCACTTGCTATACCCACCCTGAATCATAGCGCGTTCAGCCGCTTGCTGGCTGATTTTAAGCGCTTGATCAACCGACATTTTTCCAGCTAGCGCACCGGCCATATTCTGTCCAACTACGGTGCCAATCGCTTGAAATTCAGGGATACCAACGTACTGGATTCCAGTGTAAGGAACCTTCTTAATACAAGGATTGGTCGGATCCGCGGTCTGCATCGCCTGGAGAGTAGTCGCTGCAAAAGGCGCCTTCTTGTACTCAGGATTGTCGTAAGTCGATTTCCTGGTGCCAGGTGGTACCGAAGACCAACCTTCGTCTTTGGCAACTGCTTCTATGTATCCCTTGGAGGTAGCCCATTCCGCAAATTTTTGGGCGGCTTCAGGCTGCTTAGCCTTTTTCGGCATCCCGAACGCCCACGACCAGAGCCAGTGAGAGCCGTTTGGCGTTTTCTCGATCGGCGCGGGGGCGTAACCCATCTTACCGGCAACTTGCGAATCCTTACCTTCAAGCATACCGCCGGCCACGGTCGCGTCGATCCACATCGCCGCCTTTCCGCTTGTCATCAACGTCAGATTTTCATTGAAGCCATTCGAGGTAGCGCCGGGCGGGCCGTCCTTCTTCATTATATCGATGTAGTAGCTAATCGCGCTTTTCCATTCGGGGCTGTCAATCGTCGGATGCCATTTTTCGTCAAACCAAGTCCCGCCGAAAGTGTTCACTAACGTATCGAGAAAGGCCATGTTTTCGCCCCAACCGGGTTGGCCGCGGAGCGTGATTCCGTAAATCCCTTTCGACTTGTCGGTCAATGCGTCAGCAAACTTTTTGAGGTCCTCGTAAGTCGGTTGATCGGGCATCTTTAGGCCTTTTGCATCGAATAGGTCCTTCCGATACATCAGCATCGAGCTTTCCCCGTAGAAGGGGAGCGCATACAGTTTGCCATTATACGAAAGCCCGTCCCGGATCGATTTGAAGACATCCTCCACATCATAGTCTGCTGGCAGATTTTCGAAGGGTGCCAGCCAGCCTTGTTTGGCAAAAATGGGAGTGTCGTACAGGCCGACAAAGACAAGGTCGTACTGACCGCTTCCTTGAGAAATATCGGTAGTGACCTTCTGGCGCAGAACGTTCTCTTCCACGATCACCCAGTCCAGTTTGATGTCGGGGTTCTTCTGCTCGAACTGAGGAGACAATTTTTTTAGTTCGATCATGTCCGGGTTATTCACGGTGATGATCGTCACTGTCTTTTGCTGTGCGTAAGCACTGACGGTGGACAGGCACGCCGCTGCTATGAGGGGGAGCGCAAGACGTTTCATTGGAATGATACTTGAGGTTGGGGGCTAAATGAACGTATGATCTAGTTAGGATCAGATGTCAATCATTTGCAAAGCGATTGAGCATAAGATTGAATTGCTGCCTCGGGCGATTCTCAGTGACTTTCGACTCGCTCCCCGGGAGTTTCAGGCTATTGAATTTGGCAATGTCGATCGTTGGTTCCCCTGGCTCCGATCACTGCAGCAAATGAAGAAAGATTTGCTGCTCGCCTTTGACGTTGGCACCAGCAGTGTCCGGGCTGCTTTGGTCTCCGAAACTGGCAAGATCCTGGCGTTCGCTGCCAAAGAACTGGAACAGGTGATTCCCCAGTTCGGCTGGTCTGAGCAGAGTCCGCGGGCTTGGTGGGAAGGACTCGTTTTTAGTGTCCGCCGGGTCCTGGAGAAAGTCGCCAACGGCGCCGATCGGGTAGCGGGCATTGCCGGCTGCGGGCAGATGCACGGTGTGGTGTTGGTTGATGAGGCAGGAGAGCTGGTTCTGGAAGAGGCGCCGATATGGAACGATAAACGGACTCGCGGATTGGTTGCTCAATTCTGCGCCGAACAGGATACCAAAGCTTTGCTTCCGATCGTGGGGAACCCGGCGACCGTGGCCTGGCCGGCATTCAAGTTAGCCTGGATTAAGCAGAACTTGCCCAAGACATATGATGCTGCTCGCACGGTCTTGATGCCGAAAGACTACATCAATTTTAAGCTTACCGGTGAGTGCAGATTCGATGTGACGGAAGCGTCGTCAAGCTATCTCTACGATATCCGCACCGGAGACTGGAGCGAAAAAGTCTTGAAGGTGCTCGGCTTGGATCGGGCCAAATTACCTTTGATTGCTGAAGCAACAGAGGTCCTTGGTGTGGTCACCAAAGCGGCGGCTGAGCGCACGGGATTGCGTGCCGACACGCCGGTTGTGGTTGGCGCCGGCGATTTTCCAGTCGCGTTGATGGGGTCAGGAGTGACCTCTCCGGGGACGGGATGTGATATCACCGGGACTTCTACCGTGATCACGATACTGTCGGAGCAACCAGCAGCGGATCCAATCATATCCAACGTACGAGGCATTATCGGGGGATGGGCCGCCTTTACTATTCTTGATGCCAGTGGCGACGCCATGCGCTGGGCGCGCCGCACGTTTCATCAACATGAGCCTTACACCTACGAACAAATGATCTCTCTGGCGGAAGGGGTGCCGGCCGGAGCGGATAATTTGCTGTTCTTACCCTACCTGAATGGAGAGCGTCTCGCCTATCAGCCGAACTCGAGAGCCCAGTTCTTTGGTCTCACCAGCCGGCACACGACCGCCCATCTTTACCGGGCTGCGATGGAGGGGGTCGCGTTTGCGTCTAACAGAAATATCAACTTGATGAAGTCGCGCGGTTACCGGCTCGATCGAATGGTATCCGCGGCCGGCGGGGCCAGGACCCGGTTATGGCTGGAAATCAAGGCGAGTATCTATAACACGACCATTTTGGTGCCCAGTGAACCGGAGTGCGGTGTGCTCGGTTGTGCGATGCTGGCAGGATTTGCCGTCGGGTTCTTTTCCAGCCTCGAATCCGCTCGTGCTGATCTCGTGCGCTACGAGGGTGAGGTTCATCCGAACCCACGTTGGACCGAACGCTATCAAAAGCTGCAATCGGTGTTCGATGACCTTTACCAGAGTAGCGAGAAATTCTGGGGCCGATTGGAAAGCTAGACGGTTTTTATATTGCAGATGGATCCATCTTCACCAAGACAAGAGGAGAAACTGGAAGCGGCCGTGCGGGCGGCCTGGCTTTATTACGTTGCGGGCAATACCCAGCATGAGATCGCTCAGAAATTGAAGATCTCGCGCCCGACCGCCCAACGACTGGTGGCCTTGGCCGTAGAACGCGGGTTAGTCAAGGTCCGGGTCTATCATAAGGTAGCAAGTTGTTTGGAACTGGCCATCGCCCTGCGCCAGCGCTATAACCTCCTGGTCTGCAATGTTGTGCCGGTGAATGTGGACAGTGGCGATCAGGTTCTACGCAAGATCGCCGTCGCTGCCGCCCAGGTCATGGAATCTTATGTGAGCGAGCTCGATCCAAAAGTCATCGCGCTCGGTTCTGGCCAAACTATCAAAGCGGTTGTTGGTGAATTGAACAATTTTGAACGGCCGCACCATCGAGTTCTTTCGCTGGTCGGTGCGATCGGGCGCGATGGGGCTAGCAACCCTTATGACGTGGCTTTGCAAGCTGCGGAAAAGATCGGCAGTAAATGTTTTCTACTACCGGCTCCACTCCTGGCCGATTCCGCCGAAGAACGGAAACAGTGGTGCCGTCACCGGTTGTACAAGGTTGTAGAAGAGCTTTCGACCAAAGCGGATGTCGCTTTCGTGGGAATTGGAGACATCGGAGAGGGTTGTCCACTCTACCGGGACGGCTTTATCACCAGTGAAGAAGTGAGTGAACTGATAAGCGCGGGTGCGATTGGTGAGCACGTTGGCTGGGCCTATGACGAAAAAGGGGAACCCATCCGTGACGCGGTTCAAGAACGCGTCACCAGCATCCAATTACCTCGTCCTTTAAGGAAACCTGTCATTGCCTTTGCCGGCGGCGAACGCAAATCAAAGGCAGTGCTGGGAGCGCTACGCGGCCACTGGATCAATGGCTTGGTCACCGATGAGACCTGCGCCCGCGCCGTGTTAGCAGCGGAGTGACCTGAGCCACCGGGAGGGTGCATAGCCTCGCGCGCAGCGTACGCTATTAATGCCGCGAAGCGGCTATAGAGAACAGCCCAGGGCTTTAGCCCTGGGTTGTGCGTATCGCGAAATCCGCCCTGAAAGTGGCGCCCGAGGCGGGTCTTCCAGGCTCTTCGCATGTTATTCTAACGACGCACCGAACATCGGGTGCCACTTTCAGGGCACCTTTTACTAACCGCCTGACCCAGGGCTAAAGCCCTGGGCTATTCTGTATAGCCGCTGCGCGGCGAAGTCGAGCGTTCCTAATGGAACTGTTCTCTTTCTGTTGATCCCGCTAACGCGGTCGTGGACGAACTTCCCTGGGTAATTACTTGCGCGACGTCGTCGAAATAGCCGGCCCCAACTTCCCGTTGATGCTTGGTCGCTGTGTACCCTTGCTTTTCCACGGAAAACTCTGCGGCTTGCAATTCGGCATAAGCAGACATGCCGCGCTCCCTGTAGTCATGGGCCAGATGAAACATGCTGTAATTGAGGGTGTGGAACCCAGCCAAAGTTATAAACTGGAAATGATAACCGAGCTTGGCTAGCTCCTGTTGAAAAGAAGCGATTGTGGCTTCATCCAGTTTCTTACGCCAATTGAAAGAAGGCGAACAGTTATAAGCCAGCAATTTGCCCGGGTACCTCGCGTGAATGGCGGCCGCAAATTGTTTGGCCTCGGTCAGGCTCGGCTCGCTGGTTTCGCACCAGAGCACATCCGCGTAAGGCGCATACGCTAAGGCGCGCGCGACTGCTTGATCGATCCCGGGATGCACCCGGAAAAATCCCTCACTACTGCGTTTGCCGGTAAGAAACGGCTGATCCCGCGGATCAATATCGTTAGTTAGGAGAGCCGCTGCGTTCGCGTCAGTTCTGGCAATTAAGATTGTGGGAACTTCATAAACGTCCGCTGCCAGCCTGGCTGCCACCAGGTTGTTAATTGCTTGCTGAGTCGGAATCAGAACTTTTCCGCCCAGATGTCCGCATTTCTTCTCCGAGGCGAGCTGGTCCTCGAGATGAATTCCGGCCGCGCCGGCTTCAATCATTGCTTTAGCTAACTCGAAAACATTTAAGCACCCGCCGAAACCGGCCTCAGCATCGGCCACAATTGGTGCCATCCAATAAGTGCTATCTCGCCCTTCGTGATGGTCGACCTGATCGGCCCGGCGCAGCGCATTGCTAATTCGCCGGATCACTGCTGGAACACTATTCGCCGCATACAAGCTTTGGTCCGGATACATTTGCTCCGAGAGATTAGCGTCGGCAGCCACCTGCCAACCGCTCAGATAAATCGCTTTAAGCCCAGCCCGAACTTGTTGTATTGCTTGATTCCCCGACAATGCGCCTAACGCCGTTACGGGTGGTTCAGTTTTAAGCAAGTCCCAAAGGCGCTTTGCGCCCTCGCGCGCGAGTGTGTATTCAATTCGGAAAGAGCCGCGAAGTCGTTCCACATCTTCCTGGGCATAAGGTCTGATCAGGCCCTGCCATCGCTGAGGGTCAGTCGATAGCAGAGAACTAACGTTTGCTTTCGGGATGTTGTTTTCTGCCGGTTCTTGCGGGGACATTTCATTACTCCTCTCTTTCTTGGAGAATCTCCGTGTCCTCGAATCGGAAGTCCAATAGCTCGCTACCGTAACCGATGTTAATTCCCGGATAGGGACTCTTGTTTTCGGCCGGCCTGGGTTGCCCTGGGTCGGTTAGATCATATGGTGAGTGGGAAAACAAACCGGGTTCCCTTGCGGGGGGGCCTTGCTTACCAGGTTGCAAGTACAGATCTGAAGCCTTTAGTAAAAAATACCTACCGTCTTGGTTCGGGTTCATGGGTCATGGTGTGGGTAATAGGGTTTATCGTGCATAGGTTATGGGCCGACAGGTTGATGGACTTGGACTAGTCCTAGCTCCCTCGAACGAGAGAGCTGGTCCGGTACAGAATAGTCAACGAGGGCGGCCCGCGTTAGGCTACTCGTACCTTAGAGTAGGCTACTACTGCGGCCGCCTTAGCGATTCGTTGACTGGACCGGCTAAGGAGCATGAACGCG
>DASUWQ010000573.1:0-7585 GCA_036378375.1 Chthoniobacterales bacterium | reverse complement strand
GAGAAGCGTCCACTCCGTCCACTAAGTCCACTAGCGCGTCCCTGCCCGCTGAAATCGTCTCGCCTACGACCGGATCTCTCGGATAGGATAGCGGGCACCTTTTATGGAGGAAGCTTTCCTCGCTACTCGACGCAGCCTGGTTCGACGTCTCAGCAACTTGGAGGATCACCGGATCTGGCAAGAATTTTTCGAAACGTACTGGCGCCTGATCTACTCGGTCGCCAGGAAAGCCGGTTTGGATGCGTTCGAAGCGGAGGAGGCCGTACAAGAAACGGTCATTTCTGTCGTTCGCAAGATCCCGGAATTTCGTTATGATCCCGATATCGGGAGCTTTCGCGGCTGGTTGCTGACTTTGGCCAAATGGAGAATCGCCGACCAATTTCGGAAACGGCAATCGAAGGCGGCTATTGACCCGGAAGCAGGATTGATAGAACAGCCTTGGTTTACCGAAGCGTGGAACCAGGAGTGGGAAAACCATCTGTTAACCGCTTCGCTAGAACGTCTGAAACAGAAGGCTAGTCTCTCCCAATTCCAGGTCTTCGAATGTTATGTGATCAAAGGATGGCCTGCTCGCAAAGTCGCCAAAGAACTCCAAGTCAGTGTCGGCTCGGTTTACCTCGCAAAAAACCGGCTTTTGCCAATTCTAAAGGAGATCATGGCTCGCGTCGAAAAAGGGGAGCATGAGCCTACGCGTACCTGATATTCCGGATCACGATCTGATTCGCTCGATCGGGCGAGGCGCTTACGGCGAAATTTGGTTGGCTAAGACACTGACCGGTGGATTTCGAGCCATTAAAGTCGTGTTTCCGGAACCGGACCTTGCCTACCGGGAATTCGACGGGATACGCGCCTTTGAGCCGATCTCACGGCATCACCCAGGGTTTGTTAACATTTATCACGTGGGTCGCGGAGACAGCTTTCTCTACTACACCATGGAGCTGGCGGATGACTCGCAAAAAGGGCAAAAGATTGATCCGGCGACTTACACGCCCCACACCTTAGCAACCGATCTCCACGATTGCCGGCGGCTCTCACCCAAGGCTTGCCTGGAACTGGGGAAAACACTGAGCAGCGCATTAGGTTATCTCCATCAGCAAGGACTTACCCATCGGGATATTAAGCCTTCCAACGTCATCTTCGTAAACGGATCGCCGAAGCTCGCCGATATTGGATTAGTAGCGGCAGCCGGGCGGAAGACCTACGTGGGAACTGAAGGCTACGTACCGCCTGAAGGGCCGGGGAGTCCTAGTGCTGACGTTTATGCCCTGGGCAAGGTTCTTTACGAGGCAGCGACTGGCAAAGACCGGCTCGAGTTTCCTGAGATCCCAACCGATCTACCTCAGCTATCTAACAAAGAGCTCCTAGTCAGGCTGAACCCGGTACTACTGAAGGCTTGTGCCAGAGATCCGAAACAGCGCTTTCAAAACGGCAACGCGCTGCAGGAGGCCTTGACGGCTGTCGGCTCCGAGCCGGTTCCCAATCAGACCAAACGCCGCGGGCTTTTGCCGGCGGTTCTCGGTGGCCTGGCGTTGATCGTTGTGGCGGCCGCCGGGGTGGTCGGTTCGGTCTCCCATTGGTTTAGCAAGCCTGCTCGGCAAGACGCCACTATGCGGACGAGCGGGAGCTCGTCCCTACCGGATCGATCACAGACAAGCCCAACGCCGGTGAGCTCAGCTACACCGGTGCCAACCCCAGCTACGGGTTCGGTTAGAATCGAGAGCGACCCTCCGGGTGCGCAGGTCTGGGACGGAGAACACGAGCTCGGTACCACACCTCTGGATCTCAGCTCCGTCCCGGCCGGTGACGTTCATTACCAGTTACGACTGGCTCATTACCTTTACACAGACGTGACGGGCAAAGTAGAGACCGGGGAGCCCCTAAGATTGCAAGGCGACCTCCAGATTGCCAAAGCGCCAGTCAGTGGCCAAAGCTGGACTAACACGATCGGGATGAAATTCGTTCCGGTCGGCGATTTGTTAATGAGTATCTGGGATACCCGCATACGCGATTTCGCTCAGTTTGTGCGAGAGACTGGTTATCAGCCGACCGGCCCCATGGAGAGCATCTTGAACGGTGAACAAGGGCAACATGGGAAAACCTGGGACAACCCCGGCTTTAGCCAGACAGGTGATCATCCCGTCGTCGGTATTAGCTGGAAAGACGCCATGGAGTTTTGTTCCTGGCTCACCCAGAAAGAACAGGGCACAGGGCTTCTGCAAGAGGGTCAATTTTATCGGCTACCCACCGATATGGAATGGAGTCAAGCGGCGGGCCTGGCTCAAGAAGAAGGTGAAACCCCGGAAGACAGATCCAACAAAGGAGCTGAAGTCTTTCCGTGGGGCAAAAATTGGCCTCCCCCGCCGGGCGCTGGGAACTATGCGGGCGCGGAAATGAAAGGGGCTGACTGGCCACCAAACTGGCGCTGGATCCAGGGGTATTCGGATCCCTTTACCCGCACATCTCCGGTCGGCTCTTTTAAGCCGAATCTTTTCGGTATCTACGACTTGAGCGGGGATGTCTGGCAGTGGTGCATGGACAAATTTTCTCGAAACGGTGACACCCGCGTCCTGCGAGGTGGTTCTTGGGCAAATGCAGACCCGGGTTTGTTAAGGCTAAGCCGTCGGATCGACGACATCGTGGATAGCCGGACTGATTGCTACGGATTTCGGTGCGTGCTGCAAACTCCGGCGTTCGGTGTGGTGACCTTGCGTTCCGATCCAAGCGGAGCCGAGGTATTACTGAACGGCAAAGAAATGGGGCACACACCGTTGGTGTTAGAAAATGTCACCCCAGGGCCACTGAAAATCGAGGTGAGGCTTCCCGGTTATCGAACCGGTCTAGTCGATACGAAGCTCGAGGCAAGGGAGAATCTCGATTTGCCTCTGGTCAAACTGCAGCCTTCGAATTGGCCGGACGGAAAGACAAGCTGGACCAATTCGCTGGGGATGAAGTTCGTTCCGGTAGGCGATATCCTGGCATCGATCTGGGATACACGAGTCTCTGATTTCCGGGCTTTCTGCCACGCGACCGGACGAGGGATGGTTGTGCCGGACTTCGATCAAACCGCGGATCACCCTGCCGTTCTGATTAACCGCCCGGATGCAGAGGCCTTTTGCAGCTGGTTAACGGACGAAGAAAGACGCCAGGGATTGATCGGCCCGAAAACGAAATATCGTTTACCGACGGATCAGGATTGGAGCCGATTAGCCGGGTTGCCCAATGAACAAGGACAATCGCCAGCGGCACGCGATTCCAAAGATCAGAAGCACTATCCTTGGGGCGAGATTTGGCCACCCCCTGCTGACGCCGGAAATTTCGGCAACCCAAGCGACTCTAAGTTAGTAAAACGGCGATTTCCTCAAACGTCACCCGTAGGCAGCTACGCTCCGAATAGTTACGGCCTTTACGACATTGCTGGGAACATTTGGCAATGGTGCTCCGATCCGTACGGCGGTTCCGGTACCTTCTCCAGCTGGGGCGTCCTCCGTGGCGGATCTTGGGCTACCTACGGTGTCCGGCTTCTACTTACATCGTATCGCGATGTAGTTTCACCCCAGGATCGAGATGGGACTTATGGGTTTCGGTGCGTGTTAGAGGTTAGGGACGCAGAGGGAGAGAAGTGAAAGGTGATTGGTGATTGGTGATTGGTAGGCCGCGGCGTGGTTGGGCGAAAAGCCCGGCGCGCCCACGATATCCGTTCCTCGCTGGATCGAATCGCGCCGGTTTTGAGTCGTTGAGATTGCCACGCGCGCAAATGCGGCTCAAAACCGCCGCGATCTAATTCGGTGAGGAACGAATATTATGGGAGCGAGTTTTTCGGCCTAACGGTCCGAAATTTCGTATCGTCCTCTTTCGTTCCAAAAAAAGGCCCGGGAGTAATCCCGGGCATCATCAAGAGAATTGAGAAAAGGGGTCGCTCTAACGAGCGTTCTTTCGAGCATTCGCCCAGAAGGCGAACCAGACTTTTTTCTTACCTCGACCCGTTAAGAAGTAAGGATTTTGCTCTCTGGGAGTAGAATGGTCTGCTAGCGAATGCGTGCTCCACGAATCACCTTTCACGGGTTCCCCGGGCGTCGCGTCTTTCCAAACGCAATAGCTACAACGTTTGATAGGTGCCGACCTCCGTGGAATCCGCAAAACGGAATGCAACGCCTCCTGACCTCTCACCAATCACTTCTCACCTCTCACTTCTCGCTTTTTTAGTGCGCCTCTGCTGCGGCGCTGTTTAGCGAAGCCGGTTCTTTAACCATCGGAGTCTCCTTGCCGACGAGGCGATAGAATGTTGGGCCGTCGATGCTCTCGGCCTTTAGTAGTTCGGACGTCACCTTCTCGAGCTGATCACGATGGGTAGTTAAAGTTTCTTTCGCTTTGGCATAGGCGACTGCCAACAAGTTCTTAACTTCTTCGTCGATCGTTCGCGCGGTCTCTTCGCTACAATCGCGTTGTATCTGAAATTGTTGCCCATCGAGAAATGATGGCTGGCGTTGAGCGCAGTTCGCCAGTCCCACCCGATCGCTCATTCCGTAAAGGGCGACCATCTGGCGAGCGAGTGCGGTCGCTCTTTCAAGGTCGTTCTGCGCGCCGGTGCTGACCTCGCCAAAAACCACGTCCTCCGCGGCTCGTCCGCCGAGCAGGCCTTCTATCCGGTGCACCAATTCGGTACGAGTAAGCAGAAATTGGTCTTCGGTCGGAAGTTGCATTGTGTAGCCGAGAGCAGCCCGGCCACGCGGCACGATACTGATCTTATGCACCGGATCGGAGTCAGGATTGTACGCCGCCATGAGCGCATGACCGACTTCGTGATAGGCGACTCTCCGTTTTTCTTCCTCGTTGAGACGGCGGCTCTTCCGTTCCGGACCTGCGACTACCTTCTCGATGGCATCTTCAAGATCACGTTGGCTGATTGCGTTGCCGTGCCGACGCGCCGTGAGTAAGGCCGCCTCGTTAAGAATGTTCGCCAGGTCAGCGCCGGAAAGGCCGGCCGTCGCCGCTGCGATACGACGCAGATCAACGTCGACCGACAACCGCTTGTCTTTCGAGTGGACTTTCAGGACGGCTTCTCGGCCATCTAGGTCGGGAGCATCAACCACCACTTGGCGGTCAAACCGGCCAGGGCGAAGCAATGCCCGATCAAGAACCTCGGGTCGATTGGTGGCAGCCAGGATGATAACACCGGTGTTCGGTTCGAACCCATCCATTTGCACCAACAGCGCGTTTAACGTCTGTTCGCGCTCATCGTTAACTGACCCCACGTGGACGCCGCGCTGGCGGCCAATCGCGTCCAGTTCATCGATGAAAATTATGCAGGGCGCATGCTGTTTAGCCTGCTGAAATAAATCCCGTACCCGGGCGGCTCCGACGCCCACGAACATCTCAACAAAATCGCTCCCGCTGATGGAAAAGAACGGAACTTTAGCCTCACCGGCGACAGCTCTTGCCAGCAGGGTTTTCCCAGTCCCGGGCGGACCTACCAACAGGACGCCTTTCGGAATCCGCGCACCCAGATCCTCGTATTGCGTCGGCGTTTTAAGGAAATCGACCACTTCTTTTAACTCGAATTTGGCTTCATCACAGCCGGCTACATCATCAAATGTGACTTTGGTATCGGAGTCGGCGACCAGTTTTGCCCCGCTCCTGCCGATTCCGAAAATGGATTGGCCCGCCCCACCCATGCGCCGTGCGAGCAGGCTCCATAAAACGAACATGAAAGCGATCGGCAAAATCCATGAACCCAACAACTGGCTCAAGAATCCCGGGCGCTCAGCGCCGTACTCGACGCCGCCTGCCTGTAGTTGTTTTACAAGATCGGGGTCTTCAACCCGCTCCGTGCGAAAGAAAAAGGGCGCCGTCTCTTCTTTCTTCACCTCAGGGCTCGGTGACACGCTGGGGGCGGGCGATGCACTGGGACTAGCCTCGGCAGGAGTTCCATTTTCAGCTGTCTGCGCTTTAGGCACGATTTTGCCGTCGATCTCGCTCTCTTTAACGACGGCCTCAGTGACTTCGTGCAGCGCCAGATAATGCTTGAACTGGCTATAAGGAATCGTGCGCAGAGTCGCCTGCCTGAACAACTCTTGCCACGCCCAGAGGAGAAACAGGGTAACTAGAAAATAGATAATGATGAAGCGCCATTGCGGTCCCTGTTTGTCGACTTTCGCCGGCTTCTTGATCGGCAACGTTATCCGCGGCTCCTTTTTCATACGATAAAACAACCCGTGAGGCGACGTAGCAGTCCAGATGTTCCTGCGCCCCGCGTGTATGGCAATAAACCTAGCTGCTAGATTCGGCCCAGCAATAATGCTTTTGGATGGGTATCTTAGATCGCACATCTACGGTTTGGATTTCGCAGCTTTCGCCAAACCCGTCGCCCCGCCAATCATGAATCACCACTTGTCCTCCGAAGCTTTAGCGAAGGGGGAGTCACCGATCACGTCCCTATTTTACCGGTGTTTCTGCAAATAGGCGTTTATCGCTTTCTCCCAGTCGGCTCCTCTCGCTCGGTCGGCGGCTCCGAATTGTTGTACAGGCTCGTTAGCCGCGATGCTGAGAGCAGTCCGCTCGTATACGACAGTGACCCTGGTGGCAGAGTCCAGGGGCAGAAAACTGAGATTGATAGTTGTCACCATCACATCGCTGATGAAATAGGCGTATTGAATGTGATGCCCTTCAACGTCGAAGACAGTGTTCACCCACACAGCTTGATGAACGCCGTGCTTTACTGTAAAAACCGTTCCTTGGATATCAGCGGTTGGGCTTGGATAAACAAATTGGGGATTCCAATCGGCCCCGGCCCACGATGTTTCGCCATCTGGCCCAAATAGCGGAAACGCGACGCTGTAAGGAGCGTGGACAGTAAGCTGGAACTCGGTGCGAATGTGCGCCGGAAGAGCCGTCGCTTCGGAATCGTTATCGGCTGGAGATAGCAGAGGCATAAAGGCAAGTGCTCCCACGATGACCAGAGATGAGAGCTTGGATTTTATCAGGAACGTTCCTTAAGGTTGTGGCTATCTTCTGCGGTAAGGGTCAAACCGTAGACAGCCTTGAGTTGCTCTATTTCTTTCAGGGTTTCCCGGGTAAAGGGGGATTTACCTTCGAAAGCGTGAAGCACGATCCCTTCGAGGAGATCGCCGAGGGACATATCTTTCAGCTCGGCAACGGCCTTGAGGACTTTGAGCAGCCGTTTTTCGAGGCGAACACCGGTCTGGACGCGCTCGATTTCGACATGAGACATTGGTACATATGTACCAATGTATGTCTTTGGATGCAAATCATTTTGTTCTAAACCGGTGTCTTTGTCCGGAAGGGGAATTTGTCCCGCAGGGACAACAGGACTGAGCCCGGGGTTTTAACCCCGGGTTTCTTAGCTCGCCCTAAAGGGGCGACAGAGGCGCTTAGGCGGAGCATGCCTCCTAAGTAACCGTTATTGCTTAATGATCCGGCTCGGCGTTTTCTTCCGCCCCTTCAGCATCTCCAACCCGCTGCGCGGGTGCAATTCGGACAAGGAACATTCTTTTTTGCGAGCAGCGGCGCGTTTGGTCGGCTAAAGCAAGCAGTTACCAACGAGGAGGCTTGGCAAGTAATCCGCCTG
>DASUWQ010000572.1:0-17746 GCA_036378375.1 Chthoniobacterales bacterium | reverse complement strand
TCGCCTCGGGGAGCTATGATTGGGAAAACCGGTACGAGAACGGTATCTGGACGTATAGCCTCGAGGATGTCTGGAAAGGCTTACAGGAGAGCTATCGGAAGCTGAGCAAAGAGGTTTCCGATAAATACAACACTCCGCTAAAAAGCGTCGGCGCCATAGGGTTCAGCGCGATGATGCACGGCTATTTGGCATTTGATAAAGACGGAAAGCTGCTCGTCCCATTTCGTACCTGGCGAAACACGACGACGGCGCAGGCAGCCGCTGCTTTGACCGACCTGTTCCAGTTTAACGTCCCCCTTCGCTGGAGCATCGCTCACCTCTATCAGGCGATGCTGAACCAGGAACCCCACGTCAAAGACATCAGCTTTCAAACGACCCTGGCAGGCTATGTGCACTGGCGACTGACCGGAGAAAAAGTTTTAGGTATCGGCGACGCGTCGGGCATGTTCCCCATCGATAGCAAAACGAACGATTACGACGCGAGCCGGGTTCAGCAATTCAACAAGTTGCTCGCAGGGGAAAAGATCGCCTGGAAGCTCTCTGACATCTTTCCGAAAGTTCTGGTAGCGGGAGATGCCGCTGGAGTGCTTACCGAAGAAGGCGCTCGGCTGCTTGATCCCGCGGGTCAATTAGCCGGCGGTATTCCGCTCTGTGCGCCCGAGGGTGATGCAGGCACCGGCATGGTGGCGACTAACAGCGTGGCCGAGCGGACGGGCAACGTTTCCGCTGGAACATCCGTCTTCGCGATGATCGTGCTCGAAAAGGCCCTCTCGAAACTGCACCTGGAGATCGACATGGTGACGACGCCAAGCGGCAAGCCGGTGGCGATGGCTCATACCAATACCTGTACGTCGGATCTCGATGCCTGGATCAACCTCTTCCGAGAATTTGTAGACGCACTTGGTGTGGAAGTCAGCCAATCCAAGCTGTTCGAATTGTTGTACCGAAAAGCGCTCGAAGGCGATGCCGATGCCGGCGGTCTCCTTGCTTTCAACTATTTTGCGGGTGAGCCGATTACCAACGTCGACGGTGGGCGTCCATTGTTCGTGCGTGCGCCGGAAAACCCCTTCTCGCTAGCGAACTTCATGCGAGCGCATCTGTTCTCTGCGGTCGGTACGTTGAAGATCGGAATGGACATCCTTTTTGAGCAGGAACAGGTGAAGATCGACAAAATCCTAGGCCACGGCGGCTTCTTCAAAACAGAGGAAGTGGGCCAGAAAGTGATGGCAGCGGCGCTGAATGTTCCCGTGTCGGTGATGGAGACCGCCGGCGAAGGCGGTGCCTGGGGAATCGCACTGCTGGCTGCGTATCTGGCCGGTAAGAAGCCGAATCAACCCTTGGAAGCTTATCTGTCCGACAAAGTTTTTGCCGGTGATAAAAGCAAAACGATCGCTCCCGATCCGAAAGACGTGGCTGGTTTCGCCGCCTTCATGGAACGGTACGAAAAGGGAATTGCGATCGAAAGAGCTGCCGTGGAAGCGCTGAAATAGGGAAGCCGACCCACAATACGGAAAGGACACAAAGAGCACAAAGACTGAAGCTAAGAATCTAATTTTTAGTTTCTCCTTTGTGATCTTTATTTATTGTGATTTTCCGGTCGATTCTGGGTCTGCCCCTACTGATCAACGGACAATCCTCGCAGCACCTTCGCCCGTTTCGTATTCACCGGCTTAATCACGCATTCGGCCACCTCATCCAACTGGTTCAATTCCTTTGCATGACGCTGTCCCCAGGCGCAAAGCGCTACTAACACCGGTTCCAAACTTAACCCCAGGGCGGTTGCGGAATACTCCACTCGAGGTGGGACCTGCAGGAAGATCTCTCGATGGACCAAACCATGTTCTTCCATCTCGCGCAGCTGTTGGATCAATACTTTCTGGCTCGCGCTGGGCACTAACCGCCCGAGCTCCGAGAGCCGCTTTTTGCCGCTAAATAAGTGGTAAAGGATAACCGCTTTCCATCGGCCTGAAATCACCTTCAAAGCGCGTTCGGCCGGCAGAGCCGGTAGTTTCTTGATGGTCGCTGCCATACTTACCAGTCGGTCAGTATATGATGAAAGGGTCTGTAGCGCCAGCGCAGATGGTACGATTAGCTATAACGCATGAACACGCCAGCTACTATGAAAGCGGTCCAACTCAGCCGGTTTGGCGATCCCGACGTTCTCGACGTCGTAGGGTTCCCAATACCAATACCGGGACCGGATGAGGTCCTGATGAGAATCCGGGCTGCCGGCATCAACTTCTTCGAGACGCTGGTCCGCCAGAACCGGTATGCGGTCACACCACAGCTTCCCATCGTTCCTGGGGTCGAAGTTGCCGGCGTAATTGAAGCCCTAGGAGAAGGCGTCGATCCGGATTTAATCGGAAAGCGCGTTGCCGTACCATTGTTCGCAGTCGGTCACCCAACGGGTGGATACGCTGAGTATATCTCGGTTCGCGCGTCTGATGTCGTGCCGATACCTGAGGATCTCTCGTTCGAGCAGGCTGTCGCCTTATTCGTTCAAGGATTAACCGCCAGCCTCTTGATAAAGCAAAGCTGGCCTCAGACGAAGAGAGTCGCTGTGACCGCCGCGGCCGGCGGAGTTGGTCCATTCCTGATTCAGCTCGCAAAACAGGCTGGCGCCAAGCAGATCATCGCCCTGGCCGGCGATCCGAATAAGCTAGAGGTCACTAAATCGTTAGGCGCAGATCACGCCTTCAACTACCAAAACCAAAGCTGGATCGATCAAGTGAAAGCCGTAACGGGCGGGAAAGGAGTCGACATTATTTACGACACCGTGGGCGGTCCGATATCCGGAGCCTGCCTTAAAGCTTTAGCGCCGCTCGGTGAACTGGTTTTCGCTGCCCTAAACCGGTGCCAACTGACAGCACGCGATTTGGAAACTATGTTCAATCAGAACCAATCTATTAGAGGATTTGCTCTCCTACCGCTATTGGACGCCGTTACATTACACGAGGAGCTTACCAGGCTGTTCGAACTTGCTCAGGCCGGGAGCCTGAAAGTCTTGATAGGCGGCCGTTATCCGTTGGAACAGGTCGCAGAAGCGCACCGAGCCTTGGAGCACCGCCTGACAACCGGCAAGCTCGTGCTAGTGCCGTAAAGAGGTAGGGCGAAAAACTCGGCGCGCACGGGGTAGGTTTCGTTCGTGATGTGCCCGCGCCGGTTTTGAGCCGTTCGTTGGGCGTGGCAGGCAGTTAAATCGGGTAACGATTAGTCGCTTGAATCGAGACGTCGGATTGGAGAAACAGCTCATATCGCGACGCAACCACGGCTCAAATCCGGGCCGGAATCGCTCTGATACGTGGTTAGTCCCGCGCGCGCCGAGATTTTCGCCCTACCGGGCGCGCCTTTCACCTCTCACTTCTCACCTTCCCTAGTTTGTCCATAATAGGCGTCCTTCCCGTGCTTCCTGAAGAAATGCTTATTCAGTAGATGATCGGGAATCGGCTGGACCTGAGGATTGAGCTGAATCGCGCGGTAAGCCATTTCAGCCACGATCTCGAGGGCGGCTGCATTTTCCACGGCCTTATTACCGGTGTGGCCCCAAACAAAAGGCCCATGGCTTGCGACTAAGACCGCGCAGACTTCATCCGGATTGAGTTTCTGAAACCGTTCAACGATAATGTTGCCGGTTTCCCACTCGTACCCCGCATCAATTTCGGAAGCGATTAACGGGCGAGTGACCGGCACCTCGCCATAGAAATAGTCCGCATGCGTAGTCCCTAAGCAAGGGATAGCTCTTCCCGCTTGGGCAAACGAGACGGCGTAACGCGAATGCGTGTGCACGATCGAGCGAACCCCGTTAAACGCTTGAAACAAACGCCGGTGAGTTGGCGTATCTGAAGACGGCCGCAGCGATCCTTCTACTACGTTCCCTTCCAGATCGACAATCACGATATCCTCCGGGCGAAGGACGCTGTAATCGACTCCGCTTGGTTTGATAGCGAAAACGCCGCTGCCATGGTCCGCGACACTGACGTTACCGAACGTCAGGTCACACAGCTTGTACTGCGGCAACAACAAATTCGCTTCGTAGCACTCATCCCGGATATCGCGATAACCGCTCATATTTAAAAGGAGTTCAGGAGTTCGAGGAGTTGCAGGAGTTCAGAATCTTGTTATCCACGCTCAGCGAATAGGCTGCTCTGCTTACTCTCGGAACGTTTTCGTCTGAATTCGGTGACCGCGCGGGGCGGCAGCGTTATCGCGGCACTCCTTGAACTCCTGCAACTCCTTGAACTCCTTTTCTAAGTCTGTGGACCTAACGCAACGCGCCGTTGTAGAAAACGTTCTCACCCGGATAGGGCATCGGGGCCGGGAGCGGCGTGTAGATGTTTTCCATGCCGATCATTTTGAAAGCGTCGTAGAGCACGGCGGCACAATGACCGAAGGCGACAGCGGCATGGTGATGGAACCGGCCGAGCAGAACGTGCCGGTAAAATCTGCTAAAGCCGGGCAGATATGCCGTTCCGGTGCATCCGAAAGTCTTCGGATCAAGGTCCAGGAAATGGCCCTCCATCAAATAAGCCTGCAGCTTGTCTCCTACCCCATGCACCTGCACCACCGTGATCGGTGAAGCCGCGAATTGACCTTCGATGGTACCACGGGTGATATCCGCCGGTGTATCCGGTTCCATCATCCGCTTCATGATCACCTGGTATTTCATCTCCGGGTTCTTCAACAGCTTTGTGGAAGCATTGCCGCAATGGAACATCCCCACCATATCTTTGATCGGATAATCCTTGAGGCTCGCATGCAGATCCTTCGGAATGCTATGGTTGATATCGAGAATCCCAACGGTCTCGTTAGAGGCATACTGGCCAAGCAGCTCTGCGATTAGAGAATAACAGTCATTTTCGCAGGCAATCGGGAACCCACCCATCGCCATTCGTCCGTTAATGAAACAGGGCACATGGCGCAGACTCAGCTCTTGCTCAGACCAGCATTGCGTGGCCGCTCCGGACAATTTCAACTGGTCGCGAAAATTCTTAATGGCGCGTTCATAGACCGAGAGTCGATCAGCAAAATCTTCATCGGGAATACTGGGCATCTCCCGCTTCATATCGGCCTTGATCGTTTGCGTATCCTCCCCTTTCGTCCTGATCCGTTTGATCTCATTTTGCAGATCGAACAGCCCCAGTTCCTCGACTTCGATCCCGATCGAATTAACCGACGCAAGATTGTAGTTACAGGTCTCAAAATCGCGGGGGCGAGGCCCGAACAATCCTACCGTCGCGTTGCGAGTCCCTTTCACGACTTTCACCACTTTGATGAAATGCGCGATTTCTTTTACGGCTTCTTCCGCACTAACCACCGGGAACTCCGGCAGATGCACTCGCTGAGCCAGCCCGCGTTTGCTTACCGCCAAAGCCGCCGACAAAAGCCCGCAGAGAGCGTCTCCCCGCTTTTCTAACAAGGTGGCCCCGGACTCTTCTGCCGCAGCAATCATCATCACTGGGCCTTCGAAAAGCTTAATGAAGTACGCGTCTTCGATCTCCGGTGAAAAGTTACCTAGAAAATAAACCACCGCGTCGCATCCGGCCTGTTTGAATTGCCGAGCGGCTTCGATCGCATGATCCTTGGTTTCTATAATCTGGCTTTGACCCTCCGGAACGAATGGCTCGATGCCGGCCTGGCGACATCCGGCTAATACCCGTTGCGTCCGTTCTTCGGAAAGGGACCGCGGAAAGCAATTCCTGGAGGCTGAAACAAGACCAAGCTTAATATCAGGAGAATAGGTGCCAAGGGGGAGATACATGGGGCGGTAAGAAGTGAGAAGTGATTAGTGAGACGTGGGCGCGAGCGAGCAGTATTCAGTAACCAGTAATCAGTAATTGTTATTGCTGAACGGTACATTTTGCTCATCCGGTAATGCCATTAAATTGATATTAGCCTGGGGTAACTTGATGTAAATAGCATAAAATTTCGGGTCACGAAGAAATTAGGCGGATGCCGAGGCTATAACTTAAATTTTTGAAGTTCTTTACGAACGGGAGACAGATGACACGTCAGGGAGGTAATGACAGATGACAAATTAGGGCGTTGCGGAATGGGAGCCAGCAATATAACGGCCCTTTTTGAGGCATCGCCTGTGAACGTTCTCAATCGGTCATCTGTCCTTTGTCATTTGTCATTCCTGCCCGTCATTTGTCATTTGTCATTCTCTCAGCCCACTGCTTTTTTGATACTGAAACCAAACAACTCGCTGCTATGAGCTTATCGTCCCAAACATTTGATGGCATTGAAATCAGGGGTCCGGTCCCTGAACCGTTTCCCGAAATTCTGACCCCGGACGCCTTGCGCTTCGTTGCTCGTTTACAGCGAGAATTTAATAGCCGGCGGAAAGAATTGCTCGAACGCCGGGAGCGGCGCCAGGCCGAAATCGATCAAGGCAAAAAGCCCGATTTTCTTCCAGAGACCGCCCATATCCGCGAGGCGAATTGGCAGGTCGCGCCAATTCCGAAAGACCTGCAGGATCGTCGCGTGGAAATCACCGGACCTACCGACCGCAAGATGGTGATCAATGCGTTGAACTCGGGCGCAAAGGTTTTCATGGCTGACTTTGAAGACGCCAACGCTCCCACCTGGAACAACATGATCGAAGGGCATATCAACCTTCGAGACGCGATCCGGCGCACCATCGAATACGCCAGTCCGGAAGGGAAAGAGTATCGCTTAAAGGATCAGGTCGCGGTCCTGTTGGTCCGCCCGCGTGGTTGGCATTTAGTGGAGAAACATTTGCTGGTGGACGGCGAACCGGTTTCCGGCGGTCTCTTCGATTTTGGGCTCTATTTTTTCCATAACGCCAAGGAACTGCTGGCCCGAGGAAGTGGTCCTTACTTTTATCTGCCCAAAATGGAGAGCCACCTGGAAGCCAGGCTTTGGAACGATGTCTTTAACCTGGCGCAAGACGAGCTCGGGATTCCGCGGGGATCAATCCGGGCCACCGTTCTCATCGAAACCATTTTGGCCGCGTTTGAGATGGACGAGATCCTTTACGAACTGCGGGATCATTCGGCCGGACTGAATTGCGGACGCTGGGATTACATCTTCAGCTGTATCAAACGTTTCCGAAACAATTCGGAATTTATTTTGGCGGATCGAGCGCTCGTCACCATGACGACTCATTTCATGCATTCGTATTCGCTTTTGTGTATTAAGACCTGTCACCGCCGCGGTATCCATGCCATGGGCGGTATGGCCGCGCAGATCCCCATTAAGAACGACGAAAAGGCTAATGCCGAAGCCTTTGGCAAGGTGAAGGCCGACAAAGAACGAGAAGCCAACGACGGCCACGATGGCACCTGGGTTGCCCATCCCGGACTGGTTTCGGTCGCGCTCGAAGCATTCGACGCGGTAATGAAAACGCCGAACCAGATCGATCGGAAACGAGAGGATGTTTCGGTTGCTGGCGATGACCTGCTCAAGTTCGGTCCGGAAGAACCGATCACTGAACAAGGCTTACGAACCAATGTCAGCGTCGGCGTTCAATATTTGGAGTCTTGGCTCCGCGGTTCAGGGGCGGTTCCTATCTTCAATTTGATGGAAGATGCAGCCACCGCCGAGATTTCTCGCGCCCAGGTCTGGCAATGGATCCGCAGTTCGAAAGGGAAGTTGTCCGATGGCAGGAAAGTCACTGCCGAGCTGTTCACGACCATTCTGGGCGAGGAATTGAAAAAGATCGAAAATTGGCTTGGATCGGATCGCTATGGGAAAGGCCGTTTCCAGGACGCAGCCAAGCTGTTCTCGAAAATCACGACGAGCGATGATTTTGTTTCGTTTCTTACGTTACCCGGGTACGAGCGACTGGGGTGAGAGGAAAAGGTGAAAGGTGATTGGTAATTGGTGGGGCGAGGCTCCCCAACGTCCTAAAAACTTCCACGAAGGACCTGAGCATAGGACCAAAAATCGCGTCATTAGGCCTAAAAGCGCGCCGAGCCGTTACCGAGCGAGGAACCGGCTCGGCACGACTACAAGCCTAACAGCGTCGTTTGACAAGCGAACGACAGGGGCTTCGCTAGAACTAGCAGTATTCCGGGAGCCTCGCCCCACCAGTTTGAGGACTTGGCCCGACCCATTACCAATCATCGCTTCACCATAAACCACTCCATGCTAATCGACCTCTCCAGCCGCGCAAGAATCCGCATTACGGGCGGCGACCGAGTGCGCTTTCTCAATGGCCAATTGACCAACGACCTGACGGACGCGAAGCCCGGTCAAACGATCTATGCCTGCGTCCTGACCGCCAAAGGGAAACTTTGCGGGGATCTTTTTGTTACTCCAATTGAGGAGTCGTTCCTGCTTGATTGTCACCCAACGCTTCGCGAAACGCTGCCAGCCCGTTTAGAAAAGTACGCGATCGCCGATGATGTCGAGTTCTCGGATCAATCAGACGAATTCAGTTTATTTCACACCCTGGCACCGAAGCTTCCGGACGGTATCCTGCCCGAGGGGCTCGTGTCACGTTGTGACCGGTTTGGACTGGAGGGCTATGACCTGCTGGTACCAATCACGCTCAAAAACGTGGTTCCTCAGTTACTAAAGGAATCGGTGCTCCAGGCTGCGGAGTTAGAGACTTTCCGGATCGAACGCGGCATCCCCGAGTGGGGCCGTGAGCTGAACGAAGACGTCATCCCGAATGAAGCTGGATTGGATCAAAGAGCCGTCAGCTACACGAAGGGATGCTATGTCGGCCAAGAGGTGATTAGCCGGCTAAAGAGTCTTGGCCACGTAAATCGAAAGCTTTGCGGTATTCAATTGATTGACGGAGCGATCTTGACCCGCGGAGACAAACTGGTGAACGATTCCGGTCAGCAGACTGGTTTTGTCACTAGCGCGGCCATGAGCTTGAAACTGGAAACTTGGATCGGATTGGCCTACATAAAACGCAATTTTGACCAGCCCGGCTCTCGGTACCGTGTACAAAACCCGGATAATTCGGACTTGATCGGAACCGCAGAACTCCGCAGCCTTCCGATCATCCCATGATAAAACGACTTATCGCCCTTGCAGTAACGCTGATCGTAACTAGCTCCGTCCTGTCTGCTAAAGATGTCGCCGTGTTCGAGGTGCAATGGAAAGAAGGAAAAGTGCGCCAGACGCGGAGCTTTGCGATCGGGTTCGACGAGGAGGCAGCGCCGTACACCGTTTATAATTTCAAGAAGCTAGTTAAAGAAAAGTTTTACGTGAAGACCAAGATCCATCGGGCCATCTCCAACTATCTGATCCAGGGTGGTGATCCTTTGACGAAGAAAAACGACCGTAACATCATGGGAACGGGCGGTCCCGGCTATACTTTGCCTGCCGAGATCCATCTAAAACATGTCCGTGGCGCGGTCGCCATGGGCGCGCTATCCGCCAAAGTGAACCCAAAGCTCGAGTCCAACGGTAGCCAATTCTACATCTGCTTGAAGGACATTCCGTCGCAGGACGGCAAGGACACGGTGTTTGGTCACGTCGCTGGCGGAATGGATGCTCTGATGGAGATCAGCGCTGCTGTGGTAGATACCAACAATAACCCGATCAATCCAATCGTGGTAACCAAGACCTACCTCATCGACGAAAAGAAGCTAGGCGCGGCCGCGAGCAAGTTTTAGGCGGAGCCGTGGAGCGCCGCCTCGCTTGCGAGGCCGATTCGGTCGGAACCGGAATCGCTGCCGACCAATCTTGGTGGGGCGAGGCTCCGAAGCGTCCTGACATCGGATACGAAGGGGGCTAATGTGCCATTACCCCCAGTTAGGCTACGCCTGAAATCTGCCGACTTGTCCGACGAAGCTTTATGAGACCGGGCCGGCATCGGCCTGAGACAGCAAAGTCGGAGCCGCTCTGTTTACGCTGCCATGGGTGTAGACGCTACGAACGTCTATGGAATCTGCTAGGCCCGGAACCGCAGGCCATTCACGAAATACATTGGAGCCCTGTAAAACACTACACCCCGCGGCTCGGCACGTTCATAGGCCTTTCCCACGATTCAGCGGAGGATCGCCCTTCGCTTTGCACATAATTTCTGGTCTCTCGGGAGCCTCGCCCCACCAAATTTGGGCTTCGCCGTCAACCGTGCAAATACGTGTCCCACCCGAAATAGGTCGAAAACGCTTCATTCAGCACGCTGGCCGTATGTGAAGCATTCATCGCTGCATGGTGTTCGAATCCATGCTTGCAAATATGTTTCATGAGCTCCTGCAAGCGGACCACTTTTACTACCGCTCGACTGCCGAACGTATCTAACGGATCGCTCACGAATTCGCCGTCGCCAACGTAGGTACGGATTACTCCGTTGCGATCGTCCGTCGTAATTCTCGCGAAGCTGAAAGGACCTGCCGGAGTACGGCCGGCAACGGTGCCATACGTATTTTCTGTTCCCAATGTCGTTGCCAGGATTTCGGCGTTCGCCATTTTTACGTCTGAGAAAAAGCTTTTCGCCCAGTTACCGCAGTGGAACAGGACACATTTGTCCGGGTCATTTCCGTAGTTGTTATTCCAGTCAACCAGAGCGCTCGGTTTCCCGGAAGCCAACTGCAGCGCATACATCGACGCCACACCGGTGATATCGACCTCGCACGCACTGGGAAGAAGGCTTTCGCTCATCATGCTCATCAAAGTACAAACATTGACACCGTAGTTATGCTGCAACGAATCCCAACACTGAATGGCCGTTGCGTCGATGCCATAGCGCAGCATCCAGTCATCAATGACGATCCCGAGCTTTGCCATTTTCACCAGCGAAGGTGCCGGCACACCGCCGGTCGGAACATACGAACGGATGCCGTCCAAACGTTCGCCCACTCGCTTGTCGTTATCCGCAATTTTCTCTGCGCTCCCAAAGACCTCGGAAAGATCAGCCGTACTCACGCTGATCCCAAAAGCTTGTAGTAGTTTTTCGCTGTAACGAGTCGTGTTAAACGCATTGGGTCTTGCACCGATCGCACCGAGGCGCGCATCTTTCAGGCGTCGAACCACTCGGCATACCGCCGCAAATCTTTTGATGTCCGCGCGGAACGAGTCGGTTAGCGGATGAACCGTATGCAGGTCGGTGAGGCTAAACGGATACCCGTACTGATAAAGATTATTGCAGACTGAAATCTTCCCGCAAAAAGCGTCGCGTCTAAACTCGACGGCAAATTTTGATAGATCGTCAGGGTAGGCTTGAACTAGGATCGGTACCTTGAGTCCAGACAGCTTGATCGCGTCGGCAACTCCTTTCTCGTCTCCAAAGTTCGGGAGAGTGATCAGGATTCCGTCGATACGATGCCGGTTCTCATCGAAGAGAGCCGCACATTTTTGAGCATGGGCCCAGGTCTCAACAGCCCCAAGTTTAGTGGCTTGTTCGTCAAGAATCACTGCGTCGATGCCTTGTTCGTTTAAGACGCTAAGAATATCCTGCCGACCTTGCGTGATCAGGTTGTCAGGGAAAAAGTTTCGGTTCCCGACGATCACACCTAACACGATCTTCTGTTGGCTCTTCATAGTTAGTATCTCATTTTAATAAGCCGGGTGTCGATTATCGCTTACAATTTGCCCCGAAGGGGCGACAGAACTTAGCCCAGGGTTTTAACCCTGGGTTAGGCAAGGCAATAAATCGCCCTGAAAGTGGCGACCGACAGGTGTGTTCAGAGAGCAGCATGTTGATTCCGCCAAGCGCGCCAACACCGGGTGCCACTTTCAGGGCACCCGTCTTGATCTGACAAACCCAGGGCTGAAGCCCTGGGCTATGATCTATAGCCGCTCCGCGGCAAAATCCGACAGGCTTCTGGGCTGAGTCATCTTGCCCCTTCGGAGCGTAGGTCGAAACGTATTCTATGGCGGAGTTCGCCATTTTATTGGTCTTTCGAATCCGTAAACCGAGCCAGCTTAGCGAAAAAGTCCTCCAATATGAATCGCTGATCGACCGTGTGATAAAACCGGATCGGCCGATACTTTCCGGTGTGTACGTAGTTCATCTCACTGTTAAATTCAGGCGCTGGAACCCAATCGTAGCTGCCGCAGTCCTCGTACATCATTACCCCAACGGCGGGTGAATCTCCCAGCGATCGGTGTTCAATCGGACCATGGCGATGATATTTGTTGTTCCAGTCGATGAGCTGCTCGACCAGATATTTTCCTAAAGGACCCTGCCCGTAAACTTTTTGTTCTAGCTCCGCATAGCTCACAGCCATTCTCTTGTAAACCGTGCTGGGCAGTTGCCAAACCTCGACCTTGGAACGGAAAACGACATTCGCGGCGGCAACATCGTTGGAGAGATTGAACTCCCATCCTCCGACCGGCCAGCGGTCGCCGCCAATCCAGACTACTCGCACATTGCGCTCTGCGATTGCCGGTTCTTCCAATAAGGCAGAGGCCATATCAGTAAGCGGTCCAAGAAAAGCGACGTGCAGCGGTCGAGGGTCGTCTTTTAATGCCTCTCGAATTATCAGAGCCGACCCTTCAGATGGCGCCGGCGTTTTCTCATCAGGCAGTGCCTTCTCTGCACCCGCGAATACTGGCACTTTGCCCTGGAGCTCCATTAACTCGAGCAGTTTGAGAACCTCATCGTGACTAGCCTTGAGACTGCCCGGCCCCCGCCGATCGCCGAAATGCGCGGGGATAATCCCATGCAGTTCAAACATCGGAGTTAGGATGGTATGAACGATCGCATACTGATCGTCCGCTTCGTTTTTAGCGTCAGTATTTAGAATGACGCGCACTCTCTTGGCTGGATCGGGAACGAAGATTAGGTCCATGTGTTTGCTTAGGAATTCTTAACCGCGAATGGACACGAATGGACACGAAGACAAAAAGAGAAATCGAACCGCAGATTCACGCAGATGTACGCAGATAGACTCTCCGGAGCGGTCCCCTTGATCTTATTCCGTCTTATCTGCGTCGATCTGCAGCTCGTCCTCCGAAGCTTTCGCCCTGCAAATACTTTGTCTCCCGGTTTAGCGAAGGAGGATTCATCTGCGGTTCGCTTCTTCTCCGTCGTCATTTCGCGTTAATTCGTGTCTATTTGCGGTTTATTAAGGGTTAAGGGGATTCGCGGTCCTATTTAACGGCGCCTCCCATACCGGCGACGAAATAGCGTTGGAACAGAAGAAAGACTAACATGACCGGCGCTACTGAAATCAGGACGGCGGCGGCGAGCTGGTCATATTGAGTGGAAAATTGGGTGCTGAATTGGACCAACCCGAGAGGCAACGTCCGAAGTTCATCCGATCGCAAGAAAATCTGTGCCAAGATAAATTCGTTCCAGGTAGCAACTCCATCGAGGATGCAGAGAGAGACCACCGCGGGTAACGCCAATGGCAAAGCAATTCGATAAAAGATCCGGAACCAGGAACACCCATCGATTCGGGCTGCTTCAATAATCGCGGTCGGCAACGTCCGGAAATAGCCACGCATCACCAGCACCCCGAATGGCACACCAAATCCGATGTAGAGAATGATCAGACCGGTAAGCGTATCGATCAGGTTCAGGGCATTCATCAAGAGCGTCAGAGGCACCAATGTCATCTGCATCGGCACAATGAGCCCAACCAGGACGTAGACGAAAACTTTGTTCGCCCAGCGGAAGTGCATGTGGGTCAACGCAAAGGCCGCCATGGCTTCGATCAGAATCCCGATCGGCACCTTAATGCCGGTAACAATGACGCTGTTCCAGAAGTAGTTTCCTACTCCGGTTTGCCACGCTTCCGAAAAGTTGGCCCAACGGATCGATTTAGGGAATGAAAAAGCACCGTTTACCGCAAAATCCCCGGCGTCTTTCAGCGCCGTTAAAACCAGGGTTATTACCGGCGTCAACCAGATTAACGCAGCTACGATGAGCGCGACGTAGAATATGGCGACCTTCGCCGAGATCGGTGGAGCAGCAGCCTTCCCGCGGCCGCGGGACGAGGCCGACTTTCGTGGGTCCTGAGGCTCCCAACCTTTTGAGATAGCGCCTGTAGACATCTGGCTCATGCCTTTCGGGTCATCAAACGAATGTAAGGGATTGCGAAAATCAAGGTGAGCGAGAAAAGCACTACCGCGATGGCGGTCCCCAATCCCACTTCGTTGTAGTTATAAGTCAGGAAATACATCCAGGTACTAAGTAATTGCGTGCGGTTAGCGGGCCCGCCGTTAGTCATCGCATAGATGATGTCGTACGCTTTCAGCGCGTTAATCGAGGTAATCGCAAGTACGATCAACGTTGTCTCCCGAAGCAGTGGAAAAGTGACATACCAAAATCGTTGTAGCGGGCGCGCTCCCTCAACCTTGGCCGCTTCATGCAATTCAGGAGGGATGGTCTGAAGACCAGCCAGAAAAAGCAGCATGGGTAAGCCAACCGCATTCCAGGTCGCCGCCAGAATCACCGGATAAATGGCGATCTGTGGGTCAGATAACCAATTTCTCTTCAGGAATTTCAAACCCAGCGCATCTAACAACTGATTAGCCAGGCCCAGGTCAGGGTGATAGATCCAGGTCCAGATCAATCCCACAACCGCTAATGAGAGAACAGCCGGAAAATAGAAGATGCTGCGGAAAATATGACTGCCCCGGAATCTCGAATTCAATACTAAGGCCAAGCCAAGTCCGATGCTGGTCGGCACCAGAAGTGCAGCCATCAACCAGATGGCATTATTTTTCAGCGCGATCCAGAACACCTCGTTGTGCGTCAAGAGGGTGACGTAGTTCTGAAAACCGACAAAGATCTTCTTTGGCGCTACCCCGTCCCAGCGAAAGAAACTCAGATACGCCGAAAACAGCATGGGATAGACGACGACCACAGAGTAGATCACCAAAGCCGGCGCCAGAAAAATCCAAGGAAGGAATCGCAATTGATCCCTGCTTTTCTTGGCAGATGGCGAACGTTTCGATCCCGCCGAGATTGTCTCGGCGGGAATTGTTGCCAGACTAGGGGTACTCACATGCGGTTCCTCCAGGTTTGTCGTTCAATAGGACTTCGCGATTTGAAGTATTCCGGACAATGGAGTTTTTGACCACGAAGTGGTCTGAGAGGACAGCCCAGGGCTTTAGCCCTGGGAAAAGCCACAAGGAAATCCGCCCTGAAAGGGCGGCCGAAGGTCGGTTGGTCAGACTTCGCTGTGTTATCTCCATTTGTTAATGCGATCACCTACCTCAAGACGGCATTTCCGTGCGAGCTGAGATCTCGGCCGCCACTTTCAGGGCGGTTTCGCTGCCTTGGTAACCCAGGGCTAAAGCCCTGGGCTGTTCTGTTCAACCATTTCATGGTTAACAAGTGCTTCCCCGTTTCAAGCCGACACTAAACTTGGAAAACCATAACGCGCGCTAATGCGAAGCTTTGTAGTCTTCCACCGCCTTCTGGATCTGAGCGCAAGCGGCTTCCGGAGTTAAGGAACCCAGGATCATCGAGTCCTGCGCTTGAAAGAATGCGTTTACAATCTCCTGAGGTAGCGCCTGATCTGTCGGCAGATAGAGCTGAACCCCAGATTGCAGCCATTTAACCATCGTGGTGGTAATCGGATGATCAGCCGACGGAAATACGCCTACCACCGCGCTCGGTGAACCAAACTCAGACACATGTTTTTTGGCCACGTCCGGCGTAGTCATGAACGCGGCAAAGAGCAGCGCCGCTGTTTGTTGGTCTGGCTTCGACTTAGACCAAAACTGAACTTGCTCTTGGAAACCGGAGACTCGTACCGGTTTCTGGTCGGCCGGGGCAATAATGGGAACGTAGTTATTAGGATCTTGATGTGCCGCAATGATGTTTTGGTCTTCTATCCATGGCCCTTGGAAGGTCATGGCCGCTTTATCCTGGAACAGAAGCGGTAACGATTCATTTGGATCGAGGGAAATGAAACCGTCGTTGAAGTATCCTTTGTCCACCCATTCCTTCAGCTTGGTAAACGCTTTAACGACCTCGGGCGAACTGTACGACGCTTCCATTGCGAACAGCTTGTCGTGAAGGGCCGGCCCCGCGAAATGCTCGATTAAGAAGTCGGTGGTCCGCATGGTCATCCAACTGAATTTGCCGCCACAGGCGATTGGAGTAATTCCGTTCGCTTTCAGTTTCGCACACGCCTGCTCCAGATCATCGAACGTTTTGGGCTCAGCAATCCCGAGTTTATCGAACAGACTCTTCTTGTAAAAAATCGTCATCGGGCGGACCCAGATGGGAATGCCATACAGTTTGCCGTTGTGGCGGGCTAAATCGAGAGCAGCCGGAACGATGTTTTTGTCTACCCCGTATTCCGCCATGAGCGCCGGGGTTAGCTCGAGTGCATGCCCTCCATCCTCGTAGGGTGATGCCAAACTACCGCCCCAGTTAAACCAGGCATCCGACAGTTTCCCAGCGGCCGACGCTACCCGGACCGCTTGCTTCATTTCGTCGGTGCTATACTTGGTCCACTTGATTTTGATATTTGGGTAAGTTTTCTGGAAATCATCGATCATCACCTGCCACGGTTGAGTCGCGATTCCCCAAAAGGAAACGGTGACGTTGCCTTTTGGAACGGGTGGTTTGTTATCTTGGGCTAAAGTCGGGCTGACTAAACTTGGACTGACTGAGCAGGCTAGACCTGTAAGGATTGCAGCGATTAACCGCGTCGAAGGTATGGGGGATCTCATGATTTCAAAACCGTGTCGGGGTACCGTCGGAATTGACAGAGACCGGCACGTGGGGCGTGTTTTCTGGTTGGCATTTAGTTCAGGGGAGAGCGGGAGGAGTACTAAGCTGAAAGGAGTTTCTTGGCGGTCGCGGCCAGGCCGGGACCATCAATCCCGTAGTGCCGGAATATTTCCGTTTGGCTTCCGGTCACGGTGTGATCATCAGGGAAGCCCACGATTTTAAAGCGGGGATGAGCGCCCGATTGCAGCAAAAGACTGGCGCAGGCTTCACCCAACCCACCGTTGACGCTGTGTTCTTCTACAGTGATCACACCCCGGGTTTCTGTCGCCGCCTGTAAAACCACCGCCTCATCTAAGGGCTTGATGGTATGCATGCTGATTACCCGGCATTCTATTCCGTCCGCCGCGAGTAAATCCGCCGCAGCCACGACCGGTGCGACCGTTTCTCCGCAAGCGATAAAAGTGATGTCTTTCCCTTGTCGAACCAGCAAAGCTTTTCCCAACTCGAATCCCGGCTGCAGTCGAGGCAGATGTGGCATCGTCTTCTTTCCGAAACGGAGGTAAGCGGGGGTCGGTAGTTTAGCCACAGCCTTGATGGCTTCCCGGGTCTCAAAGTTGTCAGCCGGAGCGATAATCGTGATGTTGTGAACCGCTCGCAGGACCGCAAAATCGTGCAGAGAATGGTGAGTTGTCCCCAACGCGCCGTAGCTGACACCAGCGCTGATTCCGATAACACTCACCGGTCGATCCGAGTAGCAGACATCATTCTTGATCTGCTCCAGAGAACGCGCGGTCAGGAAACAAGCCGGAGAGACCGCAAACACATTTTTGTCCGCTGCGGCGAGACCGGCTGCGATCCCCACCAGATTTTGCTCCGCAATGCCAACCTCAACAATCTGCCCCGGCGCCGCTTTGGCAAACGGCGCTAGCTTAGCGGATCCTCGTGAGTCGCTGGTGACTACCAACAGATCAGAGTCTTTCCGAGCTAATTCCAGGAGCGTCGCCGCAAAGACCTCTAAATTCGCTAAAGCCGGTTCCATTATTTCAGCGCGGCCTCGACCGCATCCAGTTCAGCCATCGCTTGGCTGTATTCGTCATCACTGGGAACCTTGTGATGCCATTTGGCGACGTTCTCCATAAAGCTAACTCCTTTGCCTTTCTTGGTTTTGGCCAGGATCAGACT
>DASUWQ010000571.1:0-5367 GCA_036378375.1 Chthoniobacterales bacterium | reverse complement strand
GGTTGAAGTAGCACCTCTAGGTTCAAGTCAGAGCGCAGTTCTGGCGGACATTTATAAGAACCAGATCCGACCGTTGGTTCATCAGCGTTGGTAATCGCTGACTCGCTTAGGCTCGTCAGCGAATAGCAGATAGGAAATGGATCCCGAATCTGTCGTGGGGGCCGTTTGTAGTCGCGTCTTGCTATTCGGTGATCCTGAGCTGGACGAATGATGGCGGCTGGGTGTCCGGCGGCGGGGTTGTCTGGGAAAGCGGCATATGACATATGTCCGTAAGGGACTGTCGGACTTTGCCGCGAAGCGGCTATACAGAACAGCCCAGGGTTTTAACCCTGGGTTTGGCGGTTAGTAAAAAGTGCCCTGAAAGCACCTCCAACCCGCTACGCGGGTGTAATTCGGAGAGGGAACATTCGATTTGAGGTGCAGCGGCGTTTTTGGGCTGCTAAGCCGAGAGTACCAACGAGGAGGCTCGAGCAAGTAATCCGCAGCCACAGTGGTGCTCAGGAGTAGCTAAGCCCGACTGAAAGCATGGAATCAGACACTGCGATTAATTCAGTGGTGGCCGGAATCCGTTTTTTTGCGGATCCAGGACCCCGTTCAGGAGAATGTCTCAATTTTTCGCTGTCTGAGCTAAGCCTCCTTCGTCGGCCAATACCAATGAAAGAGCATAAGAAAATAAAAACAAAAACCAAGTCCCAAGCCACTAAAGCGCTGCGCGAGCACCAACCCAACGCGGGTGGCATTGACCTTGGAGCTGAGGAAATCTGGGTAGCGGTGCCGGCCGAGCGAGACCCCAATCCGGTGCGTCGCTTTGAGGCTTTTACTCAAGATCTCAAGGCCATCGTGCAGTGGTTGGTTGACTGTGGAGTGCGGAGCGTTGCGATGGAAGCCACCGGCCTGTACTGGATCCCACTTTATCAATTGCTGGAGGATGCAGGGCTGAAGGTTTGCTTAGTCAATGCACGGCACGTCAAGAATGTGCCGGGACGCAAGAGCGACGTGCGGGATTGCCAGTGGTTGCAGTATCTGCACAGTGTGGGCCTGCTATTGGGCTCGTTTCGTCCGGCTCAGGCCCTTTGCGCCACCCGCTCTATCTACCGATATCGGCAAAACTTGATCTCGATGGCCACTGAGCATGTGCAGCACATGCAGGGGGCTCTGGATCAGATGAATATCAAGCTGCATTACGTCATTGACGATCTCACCGGATTTACCGGTCAGGCCATCATTGAAGCCATCTTAAGTGGGCAGAGAGATCCCATGCAATTAGCGAAGTTGCGCGATAAACGCATCCAGGCTTCTGAAGAGAAGATCGTCAAATCTCTGCAAGGAGACTGGCGTAAAGAGCACCTCTTTGTGTTGGCCAAGGCTTGGGCTCAATACCAAGAAGTGCAAAAACAGATCCAGGACTGTGACCGAGAGCTTTTGGATTACACCCAAAAGCTTGATGCCTGCAGGGTGCTCAGACCCGTTAAAGTGATGTACTTAAAACCCGAATTAGTTGGCTCTGGGCCGGCTGCTAAGCTACCCACTAAAAAGAAGGCCCGTAGAAAGACCAGCAAGAATCAACCCGAGGGTCCCTGGCACCAAGAGCTGGAGCGCTTCTTTGGCGTGGATCTCACGGCAATACCCGGCATCAGTGTTCTGAGCGGATTGACGCTGATGACCGAGCTAGGCAATGATCTGAGAGCCTTCAAAACCCAGCATCATTTTGCTTCCTGGCTCTGTCTGTGCCCGGACAATGAAACCAGTGCTAGTAAAGTACTGCGTCACCGTACCCGCCGCAGTCAGAACCGGGTACGCCAAGCCTTACGGATGGCCGCCTCTTCTCTGCACCACGACAAAAGCTACTTGGGCGATAAATATCGACGCTTACGCGCTAGACTCAGCCCGCCCAAAGCCGTCACTGCCATGGCTCATCAATTAGCCAGAATTATTTGGACTCTCATTACACGCCAGGTGCCTTTTGATCTGAGCCTCTTCGCTGAGCAAGAAAAACTCAATCAACAGCGCCAGATCAAACGCCTGACCGCTGTTGCCCGCAACATGGGCTATCAACTCACTCCTCTCGCCGTATGAAAAAGTACCTTCTCTCCCTCACAACGCTCTGGGTAGCTACACCATGTTCCTCAGGAGTGGCACCCGACGTTAGGCGCGGCGGTGAATAGCAGACAAACAGCCTAAAGACGCGCCTCGGTCGCCACTTTCAGGGCGGATTTCGCGCTATGCAACCCAGGGCTAAACCCCTGGGCTATAATGTATAGCCGCTTCGCGGCAAAGTCCGACAAGCCCTTCGGAACAGGATCTAGCTAATTTTCCCCGCGACAAGCTAACCATCGACCCTAGGTTCGATAGAATGCGGTATGGCCAAGTTACCTATTTTTGTCACCGAACGCCTGATCCTTCGTGAGGTGACCGAAGCGGATGCGACCGCTTACGAGAAAAATTTCGTCGATTACGAAATCATAAGTCAGCTGGCTTCCGTGGTTCCATGGCCTTATCCGCCAGGTGCTGTACTCGATTTTATTCGGCATCAAATTGTTCCTCGCCAAGGCAACGATAGGTGGGTCTGGGGAATTCTACTAAAAGAACAACCGAGCGAGATTATTGGCGTTGTCGACCTGTGGCGAACGGGAACGCCCGAAAATAGAGGTTTCTGGCTCGGGCGTAAGTATTGGGGAAAAGGTATTATGACTGAGGCCGTTTCCCCAATCATGGATTACGCTTTTGATGTGCTCGGTTTTGAAAAACTATTTTTCTCGAACGCGGTAGGTAATAAAAGATCCCGTCGCGTAAAAGAGAAAACCGGCGCTCAATTTTTACGAATAGAACCGGGGAAGTTTGTTAGTGCTTCATATACGGAACGCGAAATCTGGGAATTGACCAGAGATCGATGGCGAAAATTCAAGTCTCGGCAGACTTAAACCGGTCTGTACGCTCCGGTATGCCCCGGCCTCCCTCAAAGCCTTTCTCGGAGTTTTAGGAACGTCTCTACGCCGAGCAATTCCTTCACCTCGGCAAAACTCATTGCCTGCGTAGCCAGCTTGTCCACGCGACCGGTGTTCTTCCAGGTGTCGCACAACTCGCGCATGGCTTTGGCGCAAACCATCAGCGACTCGATGGGACAGACCACGATCTTATAACCGAGCTGCTCCAGCTCCTTTACCGAAAGAATCGGCGTCACGCCGCCGGTAAGCATATTGACAAAGAGCGGATGTTTAACACGCTTCGGGATCTCCTCCAGTTCGGCGAGCGATTCCGGCGCTTCGATAAAAGCAATATCCGCCCCACTGTCACAACAGCGATTGACTCGATCAATAGCATCCTCCAGACCGTTCATCTGCCTCGCATCGGTACGGACAAAAATGACGAAGTCCGGGTCACTCTTAGCCTTCGCGGCTGCCTTGATCTTCAAAACCATTTCCTCGCTCGGAATGACCTGTTTGTTGGCAAAATGCCCGCAGCGTTTGGGCATCACTTGGTCCTCCAACAAAATCCCGCTCGCACCGGCCGACTCGAAGGCCTCGACCGTGCGCTGGACGTTGTGTAAATCGCCGTACCCGGTGTCGCCGTCGGCAATGACCGGGATGCAAACCCGCGCAGCCATCCGGCGCACGGCATCGGCCATCTCAGACATCGTCAGAAAATTCAGGTCCGGCAAACCAAGCGTTGAGGCGCTAGTCCCAAACCCACCGATAAATACCGTCTCAAAGCCGGCCTGCTCAACAATCAGCCCGGTGAACACGTCGTGCGCACCGAGGCTGCGAATGATGCCGGGTTTCTTCAGCAGCTCGCGGAATCGTTTGGGACCGGATTTGCCGCCCATGCCGGTTCTGTATCACTTTTCTGTTATTTTCACAGGCGCGAATTTTGAAATAGCGCCATCTGACAGAATCGACATTGCTCACTCCCAACGTATCGATTCAGATATGCTCGTCGTTCGCGCCTTGAAACCTAGCCAAATGATCCCGCGGCCGCGGGACGGTATACCTCCTACTTGTGAATCGATGCACCAGGTTCAAGGGGATGGCTAACCGTCGACACGACTATGGCAAGCTGGCTGGCTGAAATCGCTACAAATGAAGGGGGCCGTCTCCGGTTTGACCGTTTTATGGAGTTGGCGTTGCTGCATCCGGTTCACGGTTATTATAGCCGTAGAATCCGTGGAATCGGAAAGTCCGGTGACTTCTCCACGTCCACCACCCTAAGCCCCGCGTTAGGACAAGCGGTGTTCCGTTGGCTGGCGGCGGAAGCAAGGAATCTACGATTGGATCCTCTAATCATCATCGAGCCTGGCGTCGGGACGGGGGCACTTGCCAAAGTGATTCTGTCTCAGGTGCGGCCATGGAGCCGGGTTCGCTATTTCGGCGTCGATCTACGACCCGAGTCAGCCATTCTGGAGGAATCAGTAAGCAAACAGCGCCGATTTCAATTGCTCGACTCGATGAAAGCGGCGCTACAGGAGGCGCAGGGGAAAGCGATTATTATTTCGAACGAGTTTGTGGATGCGTTCCCCTGCCGTCGCTTGGTCCGATTGGAATCCGGTTGGGCGGATATCTATCTCCGCTACGATGATGGTCAATGGCGACACGAATTATCGCCCGCCCCGATCCCCGTAGCCTGCAGCGCGTTAGATGCCGGTTTTGCCGTCGGACAGACGATCGAACTACACCAGAGCTTCCACGAATGGTTAGCAAGTGTGTCGGCTCAACTCGACACCGGCGCAATCTTGACCATCGACTACGGCGGACGGCCCGAGGAGATCTATCACCGGCGACCGGTTGGAACCGTTCGTGGCTATTTCCGACAGCAGCGAATCGAAGGCGCCGACATCCTGCGTCGTGCTGGTTACCAGGACCTCACAGCCGATGTGAATTTCGTAGATTTGCAGACTTGGGGCGAGCGTCTCGCTCTCAAGACCGTCAATTACCTCACGCAACGAGAATTCGTCGAACGCTGGGAACCGAAGGCGCTAAAGCGAGCCGACGCTGCCGGGTTATTTACGCTGGAAGAGCAAGGAGCAGGAACCGCATTCAAGGTGCTGCACCAACGAAAGGGATAGGCGAGAAAGGAGCAACATCCGTGGAGTGGAGCGGATCTAGTTCCGAAGGGACGTAAGGACTAAGCCCGGGGTTTCAACCCCGGGTAGCGATAAAAAAAGACGACCCGCCCTGAAGGGGCGCAAGATAGGGGATTCAGCCTTTATCTAATGGCGCAACGCTCGGCAAATTTCTTCCGCCCCTTCAGCATCTCCAACCCGCTGCGCGGGTGCAATTCGGACAAGGAACATTCTTTTTTGCGAGCAGCGGCGCGTTTGGTCGGCTAAAGCAAGCAGTTACCAACGAGGAGGCTTGGCAAGTAATCCGCCTG
>DASUWQ010000570.1:0-5710 GCA_036378375.1 Chthoniobacterales bacterium | reverse complement strand
GCGAGATCAATGGACGTTTCTAATCTTTGAATCCCAATGAAAGCGCTCGCGGTTCTGGGCACGTCATCGAATAGTGGCAAGAGTTGGTTGGCTACTGCTCTCTGTGCCTGGCTGCGACGCCGTGGGGTAAGTGTGGCTCCTTTTAAGGCGCAAAATATGGCCAACAATTCGTTTGCTACACTGGATGGCGGCGAGATTGGACGCGCTCAAGCGGTACAGGCAGAAGCGTGCGGCCTGAAACCCGTTGTCCAGATGAATCCGATTCTCCTCAAGCCCTCTGGCGGTCAAGGGTCACAGCTAATCTTGCTTGGAAAACCGCAACGGCATTTGCTCGCAAGCGAGTATTATAATCTGTTCGATGAGCTCTGGTTAGTCGTCCGTGACACCTTGGAGTATTGGCGAGATCGTTGTGACGTCTTGATTTTGGAAGGTGCGGGTAGTCCGGTGGAGCTCAATCTGATGCGCCGTGACCTCGTGAATTTGCGGCCGGTCCATTATTTGAATGGCCGGTCACTTCTGGTTGCCGATATTGAACGCGGCGGGGTCTTTGCTCAGATTGTGGGGACGTGGACGCTTCTCGACCCCGCAGATCGAGATCGATTTCTCGGCGTCGTCGTTAATAAATTCAGAGGAGATATTTCTCTGTTCGCGGATGCGCCAAAATATCTGGCGGAGCATGTCCCAGTTAGTTATTTAGGCGCGCTTCCCTATTTGAAGGATCTTCAACCGGAGAGTGAAGATAGCCTTTGCCGGGAGGCGGAAGAAAGCGTTCAGGGCGAAAAGATAGCCTGGATACGACTACCCTATTTGGCTAATTCCCAAGACTGTCAACCCTGGCTGATGGATGAAGGGATTCGGGTACAATGGGTCGATCACCCGAATCAGTTAGCGGACGCCAGGATTATTGTGTTACCCGGCAGTAAGAATACCATCGCGGATCTGGATTGGCTCCGCCGGACCAAAATTGATGCTGCTATTCAGCAGGCTGCAACGCGAGGTATTCCTGTCGTCGGTATTTGTGGCGGTTACCAGATCTTGGGTGAATGGCTGCATGATCCAGAAGGACTTGCGGGTGATCGTGGGGTTTTGCCCGGGCTGAATCTCCTACCGATTCAGACCACGTTTTCTCAAACCAAATCTGTCTCTCAGGTTGTGGTGCATTGGGGAGCTGATCGTTGGAGTGCTTATGAAATACACATGGGCGTTACCGATCCGACCCAGAGTTGCAGCGCGTTAGCTCAGGTAGAAAATGGTCAGGGGATAGCACCGGAGGGCTGTCGTCGAAATCACGTTTGGGGTACTTATCTCCATGGCCTATTTGAGTCACCGGAGGTGAGATCCGAATTGGCCGCTCTTGCCGGCCTGAAGAGCTATCTGGCCGGTCAGATCTCCTGGCGGACACACCTGGAACGAATGTACGACCGGATGGCTGACGCTTTGGAAGAGCATTTGGAGACTGAGGAAATCTGGAAGTATGTGGCTGCTTAGTCCATCCCAAATCGTAGTCGCGATTATCGTCGACCTGATAGTCGGGGATCCGCATGGCTGGCCTCATCAGGTCAGATTTGCCGGTGTCCTGTCGACTGTCTATGAAAGATGGCTCACCCGCCATTTTTCTCGTAACGTCCGATCGGGCCTACTGTTCTGGTTCTTGGTGGTGGGAACGATGGTGGCCGGATACGTCATCATTCGTTTTATTTGCTCCTTGATTAGCCCGATCGCGAGCTATGCGTTCGATGTCTTCATTATCTACCAAGCGATTGCAGCCCGAGATTTGCACAGGCATGCCGAAATGGTTCTGCAGGCGCTCGTTTCTGGCGATCTAGGCGCGGCTCGCAAACGACTTTCCTATATCGTCGGCCGCGATACTCGAGATCTTGATGCGTCAGAAATCAGCCGGGCTACCATCGAGAGCGTTTCCGAAAGTCTAGTAGATGGAATTGTTGCTCCTCTGTTCTGGGCGGTTATTGGCGGTGCACTGGGAGCGTTAATTTATCGGACGGCGAACACGCTGGATTCGATGGTCGGCCATCGAACGCCGGCCTATGAGAAATTTGGGAAACCGTCCGCTCGTATTGATGATCTGTTGAACTGGGCGCCGGCCCGGCTGTGCGCGCTGATGATTTGTTTGTTCCGCGTCCCGGCGAGTTGGCCGAAGGTTCAGCGAGAAGCAGGAGCACATGCTAGCCCAAATGCCGGCTGGCCTGAAGCCGCCATGGCATACGGGTTAGGAGTTCGGCTAGGCGGTACCAATTACTATGATGGTGAAGCGATTGAAGGGCCGGTCTTTAATGCGTCAGGTCGAATCGCAGCGATAAGTGATATTAAGAATAGTTTGACGCGAATCTGGTGGATTTTATTGGCCGCCGGCGGCCTGTTTTTGGCGGTAGCTTCTCTCCCGTCCTATTTAGCTCCGATGAATCGGGCGGCAAATGACACTGTGGCGGAACGAACGAAATGAGTCCCGACTAACCATGAAATGGTTTAATAGAACGGCCCAGGGCTTTAGCCCTGGGAATCGGCAAAACAAAGCCCGCCCTGAAAGGGCGGCCGATATCTGTCGCGTTTCATCCCGGCGACGACATTTATCGCTACAACGTGGACCATCCGATTCGGTCGCCCTTTCAGGGCGACGTCGCGTGGGTACCCTCCCCAGGGCTAAAGCCCTGGGCTGTTCTCTTTTCACCCTTCGGGCGATCGGAGCTTGCGAAAAGGTCAACCCATGAGCACTGACCGTACACATCTTAAACAAGGCGCTTTTCAGATCTACACCGGGGAAGGCAAAGGCAAGAGCACGGCATCGATGGGGCTTATGTTACGGGCGCTCGGCTGCGGATTGAAAGTGTACTATCTGCGCTTGGTCAAACCCCGATGGAAGACAGGAGAGCTAACTATCTGTTCAGAACTACATCCGAATCTCACTTTTAGAAATGTTGAGCAAGATTGGATCTTATCCAAGAGCCGGCACATTCCCGAACATGTTACCGCGATGCAGACTGCGCTAGCCGCGGAGATGGATAGGCTGGAAGCTACTATGGTCAGTGGGGAATATGACTTGGTCATCGTGGACGAAATTAACTACTGTATCCATCGCGACCTGATACCACTGGAGCGAGCAATCCAGCTCGTGGATAAGCGACCAGAGAATGTCGAGCTGGTTTTTACGGGCCGGTATGCGCCCGAGATATTGATCGAAAGAGCCGGCGTAGTCACCGAGATGCGAAAGATCAAACATCATTTTGATCAAGGTGTGACGGCGCGGAGAGGAATCGAATTTTGACAACGAATTGTTATCCCGGATTAATCGTGGCGGGGCTGCAGAGCAGTGACGGTAAGACCGCTATTACCTGTATGCTCTTAGCTGCCCTCCGGGCCCGCGGTGTCCCGGTGCAACCTTTCAAGGTTGGTCCAGACTTTATCGATCCCGGCTATCATACCCGTGTCGCCGGTGTGAGTTCTCGAAATCTCGATAACTGGCTAATGGGAGATGACGGAATCGTCGACGAGGTCTTGGCGACTGGTCGAGACCGGGTGTCTATCGTCGAAGGAGTGATGGGATTATTCGATGGAAGTGATGCCAAATCCGACGAAGGGAGCACGATGGCATTGGCTCGTTTGTTAGATCGCCCGGTTGTCCTGGTGGTGACAGCAAAGAAGTCGGGACGCTCATTAGCTGTCGCGCTGCGCGGATTCATCCAAGAAGCTGGATATGGCCGGATTGCCGGCGTTATCCTTAACGGAGTGAGCGGCAGCAGTCACACGGATTATTTACGTGAGGCGATCGAACCGCTCGCTGTGCCGGTGCTGGGCGCGCTGCCGTTCTGTCCGGAATTGGCCTGGCCAGAACGCCATCTCGGGTTGCAGGCTAGCCAAGAGCGTCAGTTACCTTCCTGGCAGATTTTAGCTTCGCTGGCGGAACAGCATCTCGATATCAACGGCATTTTAAAAATCGCTCGGAGAGCGGAGAGCGGTAGGGATGAGCTCCCGCTCATCCGGGATCTTGCATCGGCACGATCGATACGAATAACGGCGGATGAGCAGGAGCTCATTCCTACCGGGTCGAAGCTGCGCATTGGCGTAGCCATGGACGAAGCTTTCCATTTCTATTATCAAGCGAACCTCGACTATCTAACCAGTATCGGTGCGGAGCTGGTCAATTTCTCGCCTCTACACGATTCCGCATTGCCCGCTGATTTAGATGCAATTTTTATCGGAGGCGGGTTCCCCGAGATCTTTGCCTCTCAGCTGGCCGAAAACAATTCGATGCGGGCGGACCTGCGGTCGGCAGTTCAACAGGGCCTAAACTGTTACGCGGAGTGCGGCGGCTTGATGCTGCTAGCGAATGAACTGATTACCCTTGATCAAAAAGCTTATCCGATGGCTGGTGTCATTCCTGGTGCGATTCAGATGACAAAGGCACTCAAACATTTCGGCTATTGCATTTGCTCGGAATCGAAGACCAGCCCGGGCCGTTTTTTTCATGGGCATGAGTTTCATCACTCACTCTGGTCAGGTGAACCAGAACACGCGAACCTGTGGAGTGTCCGGCGCAAACGTGGCGATACTGTTCGGCGGGAAGGTCTTTCGATGTCGAACCTCCATGCTTCTTATGTCCATTTACACTTTCGGACCAGCAGTCCGATTCTCGAGCGATTCGTAAACAGAGAAAGGAGCCTATGATCTGCTGTGTTGGTGTTGGGCCAGGTGATCTGGGTTTCTTAACTCGGCGTGGCCAAGAGTTAATTGAAGGGGCTGACGTCGTGGCCGGATTCACCGCCGTTGCGGACTTGGTCCGCTCGTTAGTGAAGGCGGATGCTCGCGTCATTACGATGGGCTACAAAGACCAGGTGGAACGTTTGAAGGAAGTTGCACATCTGCATCGGGCCGGCTCGAAGTGTGTCGTTGTTTTCATGGGTGATCCTCATTTCTCCGGTTTCCAATTTCTGGAACGCGTAGAACACGCTTGTGAGCACAAAGTGGAGACAGTCCCTGGGATCAGTTCTGCCCAGATTTTAGCTTCTCGCTGTCGAGTCTGTTTTGATGAAACCAGTTTCATCACGTTTCATCGGCGAGGGGATATCGCTGCATTTCAAAAGCATTTGGTGCATGTCTTGGAAGATAATCGGAACGCGATTGTGATTCCGCGTCCTTGGGATTTTATGCCGGTGGCTGTTGCTAATTATCTAATGGAGCACGGGGTAACTCCTGATCATCCGACAGAAGTCTGGGAGCATCTCACGCAGTCGGAAGCGGCTTGGAAAGGCCTCCTTGGTGAATGCAGGTCTGATTTTAGCGATATGAGTATCATGCTTATTAGGGCGTTGGATAGCGAGGGGACAATGGGGCGAAGGGGCGAAACGGCGATTGGGCGAGAGGGTGAAAGCTCGAACGGAGGCAAGGTAGCGTGAAACTGCGGTGCTCTCGCCCGAAGGCCAAACAGATCTTAGCCCAGGGAGCGTCTCGGATTTACCGCGAAGCGGTTATACATTATAGCCAAGGGCTTCAGCCCTGGGTGAGCTGGTTAGAGAGCCGTGCCCTGAAAGTGGCACCCGACGTTGGTACGATGGGTGGAATCGACAGGCCGCGTCCCAACCCAGGGCTAAAGCCCTGGGCTATGTTCTATAGCCGCTTCGCGGCAAAATCCGATCGGCTCCCGGGCTGTTTCTCTTATGCCTTTCAGGACCTTTGATTCATGACTTCCCTCACCACC
>DASUWQ010000569.1:0-13002 GCA_036378375.1 Chthoniobacterales bacterium | reverse complement strand
GCGCGCCGGCCAGGTTTCTTCTCGATCAGAAGTCCGTAGAAGAACATGCTCAACACATTACCGTGCTCAACGCCCTGCTCGTAACGTTTCTCCGCTTCTGCTTCGTTTTTTGGCAGGCCGCCCCAGCCCTCCTGATAACATTGAGCGACGCGAGCCATGGCGTTCCAGTCTTCTTTGGCCGCCGCTCGTTCCCACCATTCTCGAGCTTGCCGGTCCCAATCGTTTGCCTGGGCATTAAGCAGTTTCTTTTGTTGCGGGTTGGTAGTTTTCTCGGCTTCGACTCTTTGTAAGTCGGCTTTGTATTGCAGTATCCGGCCGGCTAAAGTCATCGCTGGAACGACCTTTTGGTTCGCCAAAGGCAATATGACTTCTTCAGCCTTTACCGGATCCTGCTTGGTTCCTTTTCCGCTAAGATAGCAATCGCCGATATATGCCCCAGCTTCTAGGTTCGGATGCGGAGCATTGAATGCCTGGTTCAGCCAACGGAACCCTTCGGCTTCATCGTTCGTTGAGGCCTTCCTCAGGTAGGCCCTTCCGAGCTTCATCATCGCGTAAGAATCACCGAGATTGGCTGCGCGCTGGTACGCATTAAATGCTTCGGTTCCCTTTTCGTTATCGGCTAACCAGAGAAGTGCACTCAGAATGTTTAGGTCGGCTGCGTCCGAAACGACCTGTTTATAGAAGAGGTTAAAGGCATCCTTAGTGATGGGTGGGGTCCTTTTGTGAAACTGGTCGATGATTTGGCTTAGCTTTGCGGTCTCCTCCTGGGCGTCACTGGCACCAGAGCTCGTTAGGAATTGAACCAGCCGTACATAAGCTGATAGAAATTCTGGTGTTCCTTCATCGTACTTCTTAACTTCGTCCAGTAGAAGCTCTCTTCGATTCGGCTTCTGTTTAAGGGTCAGGTGGACTTCAGATGACGTCCCGCTGCCAACTTCAATTTCTTGTTCCAGCGGTTCATAATTATCCAGAGTTGCCGAGAGCTGATGCTTCCCGAAAGGAACGTGCGAGAACGTACTGGGAGGCGAGTCTGGCGATTTGTTATCCAGTAGTATCGTGGCGTTGGGCGGCTCGGTCTGTATCGACAGCGTTGCGATCTCCTGTATTGGGGTAGGGGTAGCGATCGGCGTTGCGCTGGGTTGAACAACCGTTTGTTGGGTAGCGACTTTCTGGCTCCGGTTCTGTTGTAAATAGAGGTAAACGCCGGCGCCGATGAGTGCGATCGCGGCGATCGTTAGTGTCAATAACCGCCGCTTCGGCCGCGGGGGCGGTGGTTGTGGGACTGCGGGTGGCAGTTCCGGTAGCACGGTTTCAACCGGTACCGCGGTCTCAGGCTGCGACACGCTGGTGCCCGGTTCCGCCTGGGCCTTTCCAGTGGTCGGTACAAGGGTGCTGGTCTTTCCGCCCTGGATCTCTCCGAGGCACTCCACCATTGCGTTCTGGAGATCGCGAGGCGTTTGAGGCCGCTTTTCCCGGTCCTTTTCTAACATTCGTTGGAGCAACGAGATCACGCACTGGGGTAGATCCGTTAGGGGCTCCAAGGCGATCGGCTTATACAGATGCTGGCTCATGATCTGCCCAACCGACCCTGAGAACGGTGGTTTGCCCGCCATCATGTAATAGAGGGTGGCGCCGAGCGAATAGATGTCAGAACGAACATCTAACTCTGTTTCCTCGACCTGCTCCGGACTAGCGTAGTGCGGGGTGCCGACAAATCCTTCTACCGTAAGGGTGCCGGTATCTTCGGCTCCGCCTTTAGCGCTTTTAGCCAGCCCAAAATCAATGACTTTGACCACTGATTCGCCTTCCTGATCGACCAGCATCAAGTTAGATGGCTTCAGGTCGCGATGAACCAAACGTTGTCTATCGGCAGCGGCTAATGCGCGGGCCACTTGCAGCCCGATATTCAACGCCTCAATCGGTTCCAAGCGTCCTCTCCGTTTCACGAAAGCATCGACGGTTTCGCCGTCGATGAACTCCATCACATAAAAGTAGCTATCTTGATCGGTGCTTAGATTGAAGACCGAGGCGACGTTCGGATGCCGGAGCGCAGCCGCGGCCCGGGCTTCTCGCAGAAACCTTTGCCGGGCAGTATCATTTTCCAGGTAAGTGGAATTAATGATCTTTAAGGCAACCGGACAATGCAGATTGGTATCGTAAGCCTTGTAGGTGATCCCCATGGCTCCACGCCCCAATTCCCAAAGGCTGCCATCTTCACGCCGAAGCACTTCGTATTGTTTGTAGCGATCGACTTCCGGCATGATAAGAGCGCCGACAAAATGCACTTTAAGCGCCGGAAATGCAATCGGCTCGCGAGACGGAAAATTTCACCACAAAGACACAGAGAACACGGAGGGCGAACAGTAAAAAAGATGGACTGTTTCAAACTTTCCCGAATTTTGCCACAACGAGCCCCAAATAAACCTTGCCTTCTGACCTCAGTGTTCTCTGTGTCTCTGTGGTGAATATGTTTCCCGTATGACAGAGGAAGCTGCCTTTGGTCCGCTGCAAGGAGTTAAGGTGCTCGAACTGGGCCACGTCATGGCCGGTCCAGTCTGCGGAATGATGCTGGCTGATATGGGGGCGGAGGTCATCAAATTGGAGAAGATCGCCGGTGGCGATGATAGCCGGAGAATGGTGCCCCGCGTATTAAGGGCGAATCCGCCGCGTTTTTGATCTTGAACCGGAACAAGCGTGGGATCGCGGTTGACCTTAAGTCGCCCCAAGGCAATGAGATCGTAAAAAGACTGATCGAGAGAACCGATATTCTGATCGAAAACTTCCGGCTTGGTACCATGGTGATTGATGATTGGTGGACGAGGTCCACCGAGTAAGTAATTCGAAAATCAAGATCGAAAATCGCTCTTATGGGTTGCTTGTGAACTCTTCTCTGACGGACTAAGACCGTGTTTATTCTGAACTCCTCTCCTTAAAATGGATATCATCATCGAACGTAAAGAGGGCATCGCGCAGGTAAAATTCAACCGCCCCGAGGTGCGGAATGCTTTGACCTTTGAGATGTACGAAGCGGTGTACGATTTGTGCGCCGAAGCAAACGAGAAGGGAGAAATCAGAGCAATCATATTTGCGGGAGTAGATTCATCTGCCTTCGCGTCCGGGACCGACATTAGTCTGCTGCAGGGGATTAAGGATGGGAAAGGGGGGATTGAATACGAAGAGAGAATCGAGCGAGTGGTTGGAATGGTGGAGCGATGCCGGGTGCCGACTATTGCCGCCATTGCCGGCGCATGTACTGGTGGAGGAGCGGCGTTAGTCACCGCGTGCGATTCACGGATTGGGGCTAAGAATATGCGGTTCGGTTATCCGATGGCGAAGACATTGGGTAATTGTTTGTCCCTGCCGAATTCAGCACGGTTGATTTTTCTCATTGGACCTGGTCGGTTTAAAGAGCTCTTGCTGACCGCCAGATTAATGGGGGCGGAGGAAGCGCATGCAACCGGGTTAATCAGCGAAGTCGTCGAGCCGGTAGATGTGTTAGCCCGGGCTCACGAACTGGCAGTCCAAATTGCTCAGAACGCTCCCTTGACCATCTGGGCGGCCAAAGAAGCAGTTCACCGGCTGCATGGACAGTTGCAGTCGACTGATCTTACCGACGTGATCGAGAAGTGCTATCAGAGCGACGATTTCCGACTCGGTGTCGAGTCCTTCATAAACAAACAGGCACCTAAATGGAGCGGGAAATAGGACCGCCAATGGAGCCGACACCCACATAGCGCACGTGTTTGTCGGACAACCTACAAATGGACGCGAAAGGAAGACATGAGGCGCAGATTGATGCAGGTTAGCGCGCGATGCGTTGTCGTTCTGACGTTGTTTCTTTGCTACAGCATCTGCGCTGCTCAGACGGTTTCTCCAATTCCGCCGGCAATGGAAGTGGTTTTCCTTGGCACAGGTGGTCCGAGGCCGGCCGGCCGGGCAGCTTCCTGTAACCTCATCCTCATCAACGGAAAAGCTCGGCTCCTGGTTGATGCTGGGGCAGGCGCTTTCACCCGGCTAGGCGAGCTCGGTATCGGTCTACATGATCTGGATACCATTCTGTTAACGCACTTGCACATTGACCACACCGCCGATGTGCCGAGCATCGTCAAAGCACGGGCGATGACACAGGATGATCCGGTTCACTTCGTTTTGATCGGACCCGCTGGTAGTGGCGATTATCCGAGCACATCTCGTTTTGCCGAATTGTTGTTTGGCCCAGGGGGCGCTTGGACCTACGTCAAAACTTTCGGTACTCCCGTAGCCATTGAAGCCGAGGATCTTCCGATCGATTTCCATGCTGCCCCGAAGCAAATCCTGGCAACGCCAGATGGAATTAAAGTCTTCAGTGTCGCGTCGCATCACGGCGACGCCCCAGCCGTGGCGTACCGCATCGAATATGAAAACAAAAGTGTAACCTTTTCTGGCGACATCGACCCTCAAGGCCTCGAAAATCTAACCAAGCTAGCAACAAACACCGATCTGCTTGTGTTTAATTGTGCGGTTCTCGATCCGCCCGGGTCTCCGGCAGAGCTATATACCCGTCACTCACCGCCGAAGCGTATCGGTGAAGTCGCTAAGGCCTCTGGCGCCCGCCACTTGATTCTAACCCATATTCCACCGCTTGTTGATAAGGCCCGTTCTAAAGTAAGTACCTCGATTCAAGCCGCGGGTTCGGAAGCGGTACAGTTCGCCGAAGATAAGATGCGGGTAACCGTGGAGTGACGAGGATGGCAAATGACAGACTAGGAGAGCCTCGCGCAGCGGACGCAGAGGACGCAACGAAGGGATGTTAACGTCACGGTCTCACCGGCGGCATAGACAACCTGGCGTGACCCTCCGATGTGATAAATTCCGCTGAAGGTGAAGATCACGTTACTGATACGCTACCAGATAAAGTGAGTCTGAAATCAGCGAAGTCGAGACGGAGACGGCGAATCTAACGACCCTCATATTGTTCGTCGCTGACCTTTTCCATCCAATCGGCGTTCTTAGCGTCGAGTTGTTCAACGATGGCGATGTGCGTCATGGCGGTAGTTGGCGTAGCGCCGTGCCAATGTTTTTCACCGGGTGGAAACCAGACGATGTCTCCCGGACGAATTTCCTCGATCGGTCCTCCCCAGCGCTGGGCTAAGCCGCAGCCGGCCGTCACGATTAGAATCTGGCCCAGCGGATGGGTATGCCAGGCGGTTCGAGCACCAGGTTCGAACGTGACAGCTGCGCCAAAAGTGCGTGCTGGGCTCTGTGGATTGAATAGAGGATCTATACGGACGGTACCGGTGAAGTAATCGGCTGGAGCTTTGCTTGAAGGTTGTGAGCCGACGCGTTTAATATCCATGGGGTTTGGAGAGTAAGCAGTAAGCAGTAAGCGGTAAGTCAGTATTCAGTAATGACCGGCTGATCGATCATTGCCATTGGAAATTGATTTTCTCCTCAGCAAGGTGCGGCGCGTGACGGGCGTGACCCACTGATAATTTCAGAATATCCGACCGCTCTGGCTGGCGTCTGTCGCACCATAGTTAAGCGATGGCGGAAGCGAGGCAACGCTCCACCGGGGTGGCGCAAAAATTCCTTTGGCTGAGATCGTTGCGATCTCGCAAGCATGGATATTGAAATACACTTAAAAGTAAGGTAGAGATGTAAGGAATTTACTTAAAGGTAAGGACATGGCGGTTTCTACAGTGACCAGCAAAGGACAAACAACCATCCCTGGTGAGATCAGGCGGCTTCTTAAGTTAAAACCAGGCGACCGGATTGAATTTGTGGTCGAGGCTGATGGCAAGGTGGTTCTCGTACCCGCAACCGTTCCCGTGAGCGAACTGGAGGGGCTTCTTGCTCCTGCTGCTCGGAGGGTGTCGCTCGATGCCATGGATGCAGCCATTCGCAAACGCGCGGGACGGTGACGACGGGGATCGATACAAACGTACTGGTCCGCTACCTCGTTAAGGACGATGCGGACCAGGCCAGGAAGGCATCTCAATTCATTTTAAACCATTGTTCGGGCGAGGATCCGGGCCTAATTAATCGGATTGTACTTTGCGAATTGGTTTGGGTGCTCGAGACAGCCTATGAGTATCCTCGTCATAGAGTAGCGCTCGCGCTGGAAAGTATTCTTCGGACCGCCGAATTCACAATTGAGGACCATCAAGAGGCGTGGCTAGCATTCAGAGAATACCAAAAAGGGGCCGATTTTGCTGACGCTTTCATCAGTGCCATCAATCAACGATTCGGCTGTGCACTTACGGTCACGCTTGATCGAAAGGCTGGTCGCCGTCCAGGGTTTAGACTTTTATAGCACCGCCGGAAGCGAGGCAGCGCTCCACGGGCGGCGCAAAAATTCCTTTGGCTGAGATGGTTGCGATCTGCGAAAATCCTCGTTAACGGAAGAGCAGCGAGCCTGCCTGAGGATCCGCTAACCGGTTAGAAGGCAGAGTTAAGCAAGCCCGCAGCGTTCCCGCAGCGCAATGAAGATAATCCGGGTGTTCGTCTCCTCACCAGGAGACGTTAAAGCCGAGCGATCAATCGCAGACCGTTTAATACGAGCGACGGCTGAAGAATTTGGCATCCCGGTCAGCGTGCAATACTCAAACCTTCTTCGCGAGGAACAGCTCCCCCTTTTGGCGGATGCCAAAGCAGGGGACGACGAGTTAGTTCTTTGTCCTTATTTTTGGGAGTACCAACGCTTTTCTTCGGACCTCGGGTATCAGGACCAGATTCCAAATACCGCTCAATTTGACCTCGTGATCTGTATTCTTTGGTCGCGCCTTGGGACAAAGTTGCATCCTCGTTTCAGGATGCCAGATGGTAGTGAACCCCGATCCGGAACGGAGTTCGAACTTGGCTGGGCAAAGGAGCAACACAAGAAGACGCCTGGTGTTCCTGTGCTGCAGGTCTACCGGAATCGGAGCCGGCCTAATCCACCGGTAGATGCGCCGGAGAAACTCGAAGAATTCCTGAAGCAATGGAAGGCGTTAGAAGAGTTTCTGGCGGCTTGGAGCAAAGACAGTGAAGGCACGTTTATTGGTGCATTCAACAGCTATAGAAGTCTCGAAGAGTTTGAACGGTTATTTCGAGAACATTTTCGAGATTTCCTTTTCACGCAGATTTCGGGTGAACGCGAACGTTTGTTAATAGCGCGCCGGAAGCGGCCGCGGCGTTGGAAAGAGAATCCGTTTCGCGGCCTCGAGGTTTTTGACTTTGAACACGCTCCTATCTTTCACGGTAGAACGAAGGAGATCGGAGCGGTACTTGAGGCGTTGCAAGCCCAACTGAGAGAGCAGCGCCCGTTTGTCCTGGTGGTTGGTCCGAGCGGCTCCGGTAAAAGCTCGCTGGTGCGAGCCGGTGTACTTCCATTGTTAACCCAACCGGAGACGATTGAAGGAGTTGGCCTTTGGCGACGGGCTATTACGAGACCGGGCGCCGGCGGACGCGACAGCGATTGTTTTGACGCCTTGGCAAGTGCGCTGCTGGAGTCGTCAGCACTGCCGGTTCTCGAAAATCCAGAATCGACAGATGCCGTGCAGGATTTGGCGACCGAGCTAAGACAACATTCTGACAGCGTCGCCCTGCGTCTTCGTGATGCGCTCGATCACGCAGCGCGTGAATGGAAAATTGAACAGACTCACTATCTGGCGGAAAAGGAACGGCAGTTCAGGGAGGCAGGCCGCCCTGATGATGCGGACTCAGCTCGAGAACAGCGGGAGAGACTTGAGCTTCCAAGAGCGCGTTTAGCATTGGTGATCGACCAGTTAGAAGAGCTGTTCACAAGCAGTTTTTCATCTGACGTTCAGCATAAATACGTCGCAACGGTTGCGGCTCTGGCCCGTAGCGGCCGGGTCTTTGTCATCGCGACCTTGCGAAGCGATTTTTATGCTTCCTACCAGCAGTTTCCTGATTTGATCGAACTTAGCAGGCCGGCAGGAAAAGTGGACCTCCGGCCACCGGGCGGGAGCGAGATTGGTAATATAGTTCGGCTACCGGCCGAAGCCGCCGGACTAAACTTCGAGGAAGATCAAGGCTCGGGACAACGTCTGGACCAAGCTCTTGTTGAGGTGGCCACGCTCACCCCGGAGTCGCTCCCGTTGTTGGAACATGTCTTGTTACTTCTGTATGAAGCGCAAGCGACCCGGACTGATGACCTGCTTCGGTGGTCGGACTACCGCGAGCTGGGCGAACTGAAAGGAGCACTAGCTAAACACGCAGAGGCTGTGTTCAACACTTTGCAACCGCCCGAGCAAGCGGCGTTTCCAGCGATCATGCGGCGCTTGGTCACTCTGGGCCAAGGAGAGGAGGAAGTACCAAACCGGCGGACGGTGCCTTATCGTGATTTTGTCATATCGACTGACCGTGAAGCTGGTGCGCGTGCGTTTGTTGATCTTTTTATCAAGGAACGGCTCCTGGTAGCGGATACTGATCCCCAAGGGGAGATGACCGTCACCGTTGCTCATGAGGCGCTCCTCCGTGAATGGCAACGGGTCAAAGTGTGGCTTAAGGAAAACCGCGAGTTCTTGCGGATGCGCGATCGCTTGGACGCCAGCCTTCGGCTTTGGTTCAACCGCGGTAAACAAAAGGATGATCTGCTCCGCCCGGGACTTCCACTGGCGGAGGGCGAAAAACTGGTAAAAGACTACGAGGCGTCGCTGAGTCTGGAAGCGACCAGCTACGTCCGTGCAAGTGTTTCCGAAAGGCGAAAACGCAGACGTGTTCAGGACGGGATTCGTTATACGATTTTGGCGGCAATAACCGGGCTGGCCGTCTTCGCTGGCTTGCAATGGTTCCGCGCCGAAGGTCAACGGCAGAACGCAGCGCAAGCCCTCAAATCGCAAGCCGAAATTGCCGCAAAGCTGAAGGAGCAGTTGAGGCAGGCGAGCTGGGCGAGCTTTAATCAGGCGGAGCGCCAGTTTCAGCTAAAAGAATGGAACGAGGCAATTGCGCTTCTGGCCCGTGCGATCAAGTTCGACCCGGCGAATCAAGTTGTTTCCCAACGCTTCTTTCATGAGTTGATTGCTCACCGAGAAAAAGCGCTGACAATCCCGATCCGATTGTTTGCTCATCATGATGTGGTGTACCACGCGTCATTCGATGGCGCTGGGGCGCGGATTCTTACCGCGAGCTGGGATAAGACGGCCAAGCTTTGGGAAACAAGGTCGGGCAACCTAATCGCGACTTTCGCTCACAACGCTGCAGTAAATACGGCGAAGCTCAGTCCTGATGGTACGCGGGTCGTCACCGCCAGCGCGGATAAAACCGCTAAAATTTGGGACGCGGGTTCCGGTCGACTCGTGAGCTCGTTTGACCATCAAGACAGTGTTACGGATGCGACCTTCAGCCCGGACGGTGCCGAGATCGCGACAGCGAGCGCAGACAAGACAGTAAAGGTTTGGGATGTGAGCTCGGGCAAGCTTATCGGGACGTTAGCACATCAAGGAGTCGTGAATGCGGTGGCGTTCAGTCCTGATGGCAAGCGGATCCTTACCGCTAGCGCGGATAAGACCGCCAAGCTCTGGGACGCAGTATCGGGCGCACTGATCACATCGTTCCCTCATCAGGGTATCGTCTATTTTGCCCTGTTCAGCCCGGATGGAAGTCAGATTCTGACGACCAGCGCGGATAAAACCGCGAAACTTTGGGACGCGAGCTCGGTGAGTCTTCTCGCGACATTTACTCACCAGGACGGCATTTATTATGCAGCATTCAGCCCGGATGGTACCCGGGTGATTACGGCCAGCGCTGATAAGACTGCCAAACTCTGGGAAACCGCATCCGCTAAGCTAATCGCGACTCTCGCGCATGAAGGCGGGGTCTATCGCGTTGCGTTCAGTCCAGACGGTGAACGTATTGTTACCGCGGGTTGGGACAGGACAGCGAAGCTCTGGACAACATCGGGTAAGCTGATCGCGTCGTTTGCCCACCAGGATGAACTGGAGGATGTCGCTTTCAGCCCGGACGGCTCACAAGTTTTGACGGCGAGTTGGGATAAGACCGTAAAACTATGGGACGCGAGGATTGGCGAGCTGATCGCTTCATTCGACCACTCGGATGGTGTGAATGCTGTTGTTTTCAGTCCGGACGGCGAGCGCGTGTTAACAGCAAGCGCCGACCAGAAGGCCAGGCTTTGGGACTCGACTACGGGAAAGCTCATTGAGTCGTTTCAGCATGAGGCAAGTGTCAATGCTGTCGCTTTCAGCCCCGATGGTTCTCGAGTTTTAACCGGCGCTGCTGATCACACTGCCAAAATCTGGGAGATGAAAACGGGCGCGCTCATGGCCACATTCAGACACGACGACAGCGTCAACTCGGCAGTGTTTAGTCCTGATGGAGCGCGAATTTTGACCGCTGGCTCGGATAAGAAGGCAAAACTTTGGGAGTTAGCCTCGGGTAAGGTCCTCTTTACCTTTGTCCACGATGAGGCGGTCAACGCTGTCGCATTCAGTCCCGACGGGCGCCAGATCCTCACTGCAAGCACAGATAAAACGGCCAGGCTTTGGGATGCGGCTACAGGTAACCCGATCGTTTCATTTGATCATGACGACAGTGTGGACGGTGTCGCTTTCAGTCCGGACGGCAAGCGCGTTCTCACTGCATGCGCCGACAAGACGGCGAAGCTTTGGGATGTCACTTCGGGAAAGGTTATACAGGTTTTTGCGCACGAAGGGCCGGTCCGCTGCGCCGTGTTCAGCCCTGATGGAGCGCGGATTCTGACCGGGAGCAGCGACAATATCGCTCGACTCTGGGATATCGCGTCAGGCAAGCTGATCGCGGTTTTTAATCATCAGGATACCGTCCGATGCGCGGCATTCTCTGGAGATGGCACACGAGTTCTCACTGGCGGTGCAGATAATACGGCCAGGCTGTGGGATCTCGCCACTCCAACCGAACTATCACAACAGGTCAGAACATTGGGCGATAAAAAACCGGGAAACAGCGCTTGGACCTCCGGGGTTCCTTCTGAGGGGCTCCCGGTTGAAACGCTCTCGGAAATGGCTGTCGGAGTGCACTTCTCTGAGGATGGCTCGCTTGTGACCGTCGATGAGCCACGTCGACAGCAACTGCCGCAGGAGGTGAGGTCTTTAATGAATGTCCGGCCCGGTTGTGCCCAATTCATACAATGGTTCTTAAGTACGGGAGGCGAACGAACTCTGTTTCCCGCGAGCAACACGAAAGTGGTAGAATGGGTACATAACGCGGTTTTGACCAATCCAGATCTGAGCGAAGAATGGCTTCACTCTACGTTGCAGTTGCTGCCTGATGACCCGCTATTGCATGTGGCGTTAGCAAAATTCGCAAACAATCCGCAGAGCGCGGACTTCCTCCGCGCTTTTGGCCTGGATCGATTGCCAGAAGACTGTTCTATATGTGTGAGGGTTGCCCAGATGCTTTTGGAGCAGCATCAACCAAAACTAGCGCTCACCGCGGTCGAGAAAGGACTGGTGACAGATGTAACCAACGAATCAGCCCGGCAGCTTCAACTCGAAATTCTGCATGTTATCCAGCACGATAACGCGGGAGGCGCCACCAACCGGTAGTTTGAAATTTTTAGGTCGAGAAGAACCCTATAGAGATTTCGCTCCTACGGACCTAGCTTTCGGCCTTGCCGTTTTAGGTCGAGGCCAAAGCTCCGCAGGAGCAACATCTTTATAGCTGTCGGCACCTCAGATTGCGGGTAGCTCGATAGGGGCGTCATCTGATTCATGGCGACACCAAGAGATAGACTGAGGAATTGCAATCTGTCCAGGGACCGCGGCTGTAATTTTCATTTCCCTTCAGCGTAGATCGCTGGTATAAAAGGATTTAGTTAGGAGGGGCGATCCATGCCATCCACGACTAAACTCTTCCGGCGCGTTGCTGCGACTATTCTTTATGCCACGCTCTTCGCCTTGAATACCGCTCTCAGCACTGGTCACGAATCACAGGGAGTTCCGGCCGGCAATTTAGCGACCCAATTATCGAAAGTGTCCGGCCAAAATGTGTTCCTGGAAGGAGAACAGGGAACGGAGACTGCAAAACAAAACCTCGATTCCCAAGGAGTCATATTGAAAGGGTATGACGTTGTCGCTTTCTTCAAAGAAAGAAAAGCAGTCAAAGGTAGTTCTGACTTGTCGACAACTTATCAAAGCGCAACCTACCTGTTTACGTCAGCTGCCAATAAAGCCGAATTTGAGAAAAACCCTGCTAAATATGTTCCGCAGTATGGCGCATTCTGTGCCTATGGGGTAACCCTCGACGTCCTGGCGGATCCTGAAGTTCCCGACGCTTTTCTGATTTACAAAGGGAAGCTGTACGTCTGCGGAAATCAGGGGGCCTTAAAAGACTTTAAGAAAGATATCGACGGCAATATCGACAAGGCAAATGCTAACTGGCGCCAGTTAGCCAGCCATTAGTAAACGTTGGAGGTTCTTCAGGGTTTAGGGTGTGAAAAGAGTGTAGGAGCCGTGTTGACCCGCCGCGGCGGGTCTGACAGAACAACCCAGTGGCTTTAGCCCTGGGTTAGATCAGGATAAAAAGGTGCCCTGCCTGTCCGCCGTGGTTTCGGGATCAGGGGGACGGAGGAGGAAAAGTGGCACCCGATGGTTGAGCGCGGCTGGTGGATCAACGCTCCCGCCCGCAAAGCACGGCCAACGCAGCAAACGCGGGTTTCAGGAAATGCGCGCAAACGGCGCTGGGTTAAAAGCGGCCCCCCCGCCCGCATCGCTACGCGAAGCGTTGCGGGCGTGGCCTCCAGGCGGTCCCGCCGACTCCGGGCTTTCAAACGCTTCACCACGAAATCTCGCGACGCTGTCGAAAAAACTTTCCGGACAACGCATGGGGAGCCTCACTGGCTAACCACACCGTAGTATCGGCGCCTTCCTCAACGGACAAAGAGGCGTTCGGACCGCCCATATCGGTTCGGACCCAGCCGGGACAGACGGAGTTGACCGCAATGCCCCGGTTACGGAGTGCTTGGTCGAACATGATCGTTGCTCCATTTAGGGTGAGTTTGGAAAGACAATAACTCGGAACACCCGA